>NZ_JAECVX010000015.1:0-79257 GCF_016055105.1 Thermoactinomyces sp. CICC 10523 | reverse complement strand
AGGGGATCCACCCGTTCCCATCCCGAACACGGAAGTTAAGCCCTCCAGCGCCGATGGTACTTGGGGTTCACCCCTGGGAGAGTAGGTCGTTGCCAGGCATAAGAAAAACCCATCTCAATTGAGATGGGTTTTTTGTGTTTTTGAGCGGAAAATGCCAAGATCAGGCGTTGTCCGGGTCAAGCGAGAATCTTATTGCATTGGCACACGGTTCGCAATTGGAGCCAGAATTGAGATATATGGGGAATGTTCATGATCCACTGGAACAAGTTCATTTTACTTGATTCAATGTCTTTTTGATTCCTATGATAAGCGAACACTACCATTAATTTTTAATTTCAATGTTCGCTTTTTTGTTGCGTTGTTCCCGTTTTGTTGTTACACTGGAACTGAACAAAATAATTTGCTTTCTCATATATGCTCAGGAATATGGCTTGAGCGTTTCTACCAGGAAACCGTAAATTTCCCGGCTATGAGAAAAGTTGAACGGTTAGGCGGAAAACAAGCCTAATAAGTAGACTTTCTCTGGCTTTTATTGGGAAAATCTGCTAATTAGGCTTGTTTTTTATTTGTTGATAAAGGAGGAGCATCCATTGAATGATATAAAAGTCGGTGTCATTATGGGAAGCACTTCCGATTGGCCTACGATGCAAAAAGCGTGTGAAGTACTCCGGGAATTGGAAATTCCTTATGAAGCCAAAGTGGTTTCTGCCCACCGGACACCTGATGAGATGTTTCATTATGCTGAAACGGCTGAGAAACGCGGAATTCAGGTAATTATCGCCGGAGCCGGAGGGGCCGCTCACCTTCCCGGAATGGTTGCAGCGAAAACAGTGCTCCCGGTGATTGGCGTTCCGATCAAAACGTCCTCTTTAAACGGGCTCGATTCTTTGCTGTCCATTGTGCAAATGCCTGGCGGGGTGCCCGTCGCGACTGTGGCGATCGGCAATGCCGGCGCAGTCAATGCCGGGATTTTGGCTGCGGAAATGCTGGGAATGGCGGATTTGAAGATACGCTCGCGCCTGAAGGAGCGCCGTGAACAAATTCGCGCACGTGTCATTGAAGAAAGGGATCTGGAATGATCGAAACAAAAGGACAGATGAAAGTGGTCGCTCCAGGACAAACGATCGGGATTTTGGGAGGCGGTCAGCTCGGACGTATGACGATTCTTGAGGGGCAGAAGATGGGCTTGCAGTTTGTCACCATGGACCCCGCAACTGATTGCCCCGGAGGACAAGCGGCCCAGTGGCATATAGCCGCTCCCTATGACGATCTTCATGCGGCGAACCGGCTGGCTGAAAAGGCCGATCTGGTTTTGTACGAATTTGAAAATATTGACCCGGCTGTCGTCAAATTTCTGGAAACGAAAACACATGTGCCGCAAGGAAGCCGGCTGTTACAAACGGCGCAGCATCGCATATTGGAGAAAACAACACTGCAAAGAGCCGGGATTCCCGTTACCGACTTTGTTCCTGTAAAGAGCCGGGATGATTTGATCCGGGCACTCAGGCAGATCGGCCTTCCTGCCGTGCTGAAAACGGCCACAGGCGGTTATGATGGCAAAGGTCAATGGATGTTGCGCACAAAACCGGATCTCGATTTGTTGCCGGGGGATTTGTTGGACGGGAGCAGGGAATTGATCTTGGAAGCTTTTATCCCCTTTGTCAAAGAGCTCTCCGTCATTGTCGCCCGCAATCCGCAAGGGGATTTGGCCTCATTTCCGCCGGCGGTCAATCTGCATCGAAACCATATCCTCCATATGACGGTTGTTCCCGCGCCGCTGGCTGAGCCGGTCAAAGCGCAGGCGATCGCAGTGGCTGAACGGGTTGCGGAGACGCTGCAGGTGGTGGGTTTGATTGCGGTTGAGATGTTTATGCTGAAAGACGGACGGCTTGTTGTCAACGAATTGGCACCACGCCCCCACAACTCGGGACACTACACCTATGATGCCTGTGCCACCTCGCAATTTGAGCAGTTTGTGCGCGCCTCCCTCGGGTTGCCACTGGGGCCGACGGATCTTTGCAAGCCGGCGGTGATGGTGAATATTTTGGGTGAACATGCAGATGCTTTCAGACAAGCATTTCCATCTCTTCCCGGTCACGTGAAATTTCATTGGTACGGAAAAAAAGAAGCGAAAAAAGGTAGAAAAATGGGTCATGTCACGGTATTGGCAGAGAGCGTCAATCAGGCGCTGGAGTGGATCGAGTCTTCGTCGATTTGGCCGCCTTTGACGAGCGAAGAGAAAAAGGTTATTTATGATAGAGATTATTTTTAATCAAATATAATCATGCATTGCAGTCCTGAACCCGAGGGGAGCGGGGATCATAAGGAACGCCGAGAAGGAAGGCGCCCCGCGATCTGACCTGCGATGCATCTTCACAGAAAAGGTGGGACCTGATTGTGATTCAACGTTATACGCGCCCCGAGATGGGATCGATTTGGACAGAAGAAAACAAATACCGCGCCTGGCTGGAAGTGGAGATCCTGGCTTGCGAAGCATGGGCGGAACTGGGGATCATCCCGAAGAAGGATGTAGCCCTGATCCGGGAAAATGCCAAGATCAACGTGGAGCGGATCTATGAAATCGAACAGGATACTCGTCACGATGTCGTGGCATTTACCAGGGCGGTGGCGGAGACACTGGGGCCGGAATCCAAATGGGTTCATTACGGTTTAACCTCGACGGATGTGGTGGATACCGCGCTTTCCTATCTGTTGAAACAGGCAAACGAAATTTTGTTGCAGGATCTGGACCGTTTGATCGCCGCTCTCAAAGAGAAGGCTAAAGAACACAAATATACGGTGATGATGGGACGCACCCACGGCGTGCATGCCGAACCGACAACATTCGGTTTGAAAATGGCATTGTGGTATGCCGAAATGCAGCGGAACCGCGAGCGGTTTGTCAGAGCAATGGAGACCGTCGCCGTCGGCAAAATCTCCGGAGCAGTGGGGACGTATGCCAACATTGACCCGTTTGTCGAAAAATATGTGTGTGAAAAATTGGGACTGAAAGCGTCGCCCATTTCAACGCAAACCCTGCAACGCGACCGTCATGCGGAATATATGGCCACCTTGGCCTTGATTGCCACCTCTCTTGACAAATTTGCGACGGAAATCCGCGGATTGCAAAAGAGTGAGACGCGTGAAGTGGAAGAGCCCTTCAAAAAAGGGCAAAAGGGCTCATCAGCCATGCCGCATAAACGCAACCCGATCGGGTGCGAAAATATCAGCGGGCTGGCCCGCGTCATCCGCGGTCACATGGTCTCGGCGTATGAAAATGTTCCGCTCTGGCATGAACGGGATATTTCCCATTCATCCGTGGAACGGGTGATTCTGCCGGATGCCACGATCCTGCTTAACTATCTGCTGAATCGCTTCACCGGCATTATCCGTGACCTGACCGTATTCCCCGAGAACATGAAACGAAATATGGAGCGCACGTTTGGATTGATCTATTCCCAGCGGGTTCTGTTGAGCTTGATCGACAAAGGCTGGACACGGGAAAAAGCGTATGACCGTGTCCAACGTTTGGCCATGCAGGCTTGGGAAGAACAGCGCCCGTTCAGACCGCTGGTGGAAGCGGATGAGCAAATCACCCAAACGCTTTCGCCCCGGGAGATTGAGGATTGTTTTGATTACCACTACCACTTGAAACATGTGGACACCATTTTTGCCCGCCTCGACTTGGATGAATAGAGAGTCAGCGGGAAGAAGGCGGAGCGGAAGGCAGAGTGGATTTCCACTGCCTCCGCTTTCTCCCAAAACTCCGCAGAAAGGGGCTTTTGCAGGATGAAACCGGAAACTCTCCTCTATGAGGGAAAAGCGAAACAATTGTTTTTAACGGAAGACCCGGCGATTGTCCGCGTTCGCTACAAAGATGCGGCAACGGCCTTCAACGGTGAAAAAAAGGCAACGCTCGCCGGAAAAGGAGTCCTTAATAACCGAATTAGTGCATTCTTCTTTCAATTATTAAGGGAACAAGGAATCGCAAATCATTTTATAAAAGAAATTTCGCCAATTGAACAATGGGTGAAAAAAGTTGCCATCATCCCGTTGGAAGTGGTGGTCCGCAATGTGGCTGCCGGATCGCTTTCCAAACGGCTCGGATTGACGGAAGGAAGCCCCTTGCGCCATCCGGTGATCGAGCTCTACCTCAAAGACGATGCCTTGGGTGATCCATTAATCAATGAGGATCACATTTCCGTATTGGAAATCGCCACGGTTGCACAGCTGACAGAGATGAAAGGGACGGCGCTGAAAGTGAATGAGGTGCTGCGAAACTTCTTGGCGCAAAAAAATATTTTGCTCGTTGATTTCAAGTTGGAATTTGGTGTGGATGATTCGGGAGATGTGATGCTGGCCGATGAAATCTCCCCGGATACGTGCCGTTTTTGGGATATGGCGACGGGGAACCGGATGGATAAGGACCGCTTCCGTCGCGATTTGGGGAATGTCATCGAGGCTTATGAAGAAATCTGGAACCGCCTGGGAGGAAGAGAAGATGTATAAAGCAACCATCTTTGTCACCTTGAAAGAGAGTGTATTGGACCCGCAGGGAGTCGCTGTGAAAGGATCGCTTCATTCCCTGGGTTATGCCGAAGTGAAGGATGTGCGGATCGGCAAGCGGATTGAAGTGTTGATTGAGAGCGATAATCGCCGGAAGGCGGAACAACAAGTGCGTGAAATTTGCGAAAAGGTATTGTCCAACCCGGTGATTGAACAATTTCGCTTTGAGCTGGAGGAGGTGGCGTAAGTGAGGTTTGCCGTTCCCGTTTTTCCCGGTTCGAACTGCGATCTGGATTGCGTTCATGCGATCGAAGATGTATTGCAGGAACCGGTTGAACCCGTTTGGCATCGGGAAGAGGATGTGTCCCGGTTTGATGCCATCATCCTTCCCGGCGGTTTTTCGTATGGAGACTATCTTCGCACCGGTGCGCTGGCCCGGTTCTCTCCAGTTATGAAGGGCGTGAAACAGGCGGCTGAATCGGGCAAATTGGTCATCGGCATTTGCAACGGATTCCAGATTCTTTTGGAAATGGGATTGTTGCCGGGGGCGATGCTGACCAATGATCATTTGCAGTTCCGCTGTGAAATGCAAACACTGACCGTCGAAAATGCAGAAACACCGTTTACCTGCAAGTATGCTCCGGGAGAGGCGATTCGCATTCCGATCGCCCACATGTCCGGCAACTATTTTTGCGACCCGTCGACTCTTGCCGAATTGAAGCAAAACGGGCAAATCGTTTTTCGCTATGCCGGTGACAACCCCAACGGCTCGATTGAGAAGATTGCCGGAATTTGCAACCGGAAGCGTAATGTTCTCGGCATGATGCCACATCCAGAACGGGCGATCGCGGATTGGATGGGATCGGAAGATGGGAAAAAACTGTTTCAATCCATGTTCGCTTATTGGAAGGAGAATTGCGGTGCAGCGTGAACAAACAGTGATGAAGAGCAAAAGCGCCATTTCCGAACCGGCGCCGGAAATCATTCGCGAGCAGAAGTTGTTTAAAGAGATGGGTTTGACCGAAGCAGAATATGAACAGATCATCGGGCACCTCGGCCGCTTGCCCAACTGGACGGAAGTGGGGATTTACAGCGTGATGTGGTCGGAGCATTGCAGCTACAAAAACTCCAAACCGCTGCTCAAACGCTTTCCGACAGAAGGACCCCGCGTTTTGCAAGGGCCGGGTGAAGGGGCCGGAGTGATCGACATCGGGGACGGTCAGGCGGTTGTGTTTAAAATCGAGAGCCATAATCATCCTTCCGCGATTGAGCCGTTTCAGGGAGCGGCCACCGGGGTTGGCGGCATCATCCGCGACGTCTTTTCGATGGGGGCCCGCCCGGTTGCGCTGCTCAACTCGCTTCGCTTCGGGAATCTCTCCTCCCCGCGTGTTCGTTATCTGTTTGACCAAGTGGTTGCGGGAATCGCTCATTACGGAAACTGCATCGGCATTCCCACCGTGGGCGGTGAAGTGATGTTTGATGACTGTTATGAGGGAAATCCGCTGGTCAATGCCATGTGCGTCGGTATTTTAAACCACGAGGATTTGCAAAAAGGAATCGCCAGCGGAACCGGCAATCCCGTCATTTATGTTGGTGCAAGCACCGGACGGGACGGCATTCACGGAGCCACCTTTGCCAGTGAAGAACTGAATGAAGGGTCGGAGGAGAAGCGCCCGGCCGTGCAAGTGGGCGATCCGTTTATGGAAAAATTGCTGCTGGAAGCATGTCTGGAAATGGTGAAAAAAGGAATTCTCCTCGGGATTCAGGATATGGGGGCCGCAGGGCTCACTTGCTCCAGCGCGGAAATGGCGGCAAAAGGCGGTCAGGGTCTCGATTTGAACCTCGATTTGGTTCCGCAGCGGGAAGAAGGAATGACCCCGTATGAAATTATGTTGTCTGAATCGCAAGAGCGGATGCTCCTGGTGGTTGAACAGGGACGGGAACAGGAAATCAAGGAGATCTGCGATAAATGGGGTTTGCAATCCGCTGTCGTCGGACGGGTGACGGAAGGCAACCGCTATCGCATTTTCCATGGCGGGAAAATCGTAGCCGACATCCCGGTCAATACGCTGGTGGATGACGCACCCGTTTATGTCCGGGAAGGGCGTGTGCCGGATTATTACCAGGCATACCAAAATATCCGGGCCGAGGAAGCGTTTTTGGATGTCTCGCCGCAGGAGGCGCTGGACAAAGTGATTTCGTCGATTAACACCGGCAGCAAACGCTATGTTTACCGTCAATATGATCATATGGTGCGCACCAGCACGGCGGTTTGCCCCGGATCTGATGCGGCCGTGATCGTGGTTCGCGGAACGGAGAAAGCACTGGCGATGTCCACGGATGGGAACGGGCGCTATGTTTATCTCGATCCGGTGCAAGGAGGAAGAATTGCCGTGGCGGAAGCGGCGAGAAATGTGGTATGTGCCGGGGCGGTCCCGCTTGGCATTACGGATTGCCTCAATTTTGGAAATCCGGAAAAACCCGAAGTGTACTGGCAGCTGTCGCAGTCGATCGACGGAATGGCTGAAGCGTGCCGCATTCTGGAAACCCCCGTCGTCGGCGGCAATGTAAGTCTGTACAACGAAACCAAGGGAGAGCCGATTTACCCGTCTCCGGTGGTGGGAATGGTCGGATTGGTCGAAAAACGGGAGCATATAACCACTTCTGCCTTTAAGCGTGCGGGAGATGCGATTTTGCTGTTGGGAGAAACGTTTGCCGAATTGGGAGGAAGCGAATTGCAGCATGCTCTTACCGGCGAGGTGCGCGGACGGGCTCCGGTTTGTGATCTGGAGAAGGAGAAAGCCCTGTACAAAGTAGTGCTGGCTGCAATTCAAAAAGGATGGGTATCCTCTGCGCACGATGTCTCTGAAGGGGGATTGGCCGTAGCCTTGGCGGAATCCTGCATTGACGGGCAAAAAGGAGCAGAGGTAACGATTCAGACCAGCCTGGCTCCGATCGTTCATTTGTTTAGCGAAAGTCAGTCGCGCGTGATTTTGAGCGTACCGGATGAATATGTGGAAGAAGTTCATCAGCTTGCGGAAAAAAACGGGGTTGCCTGCAGCTGGATCGGCCGTGTGACCCAGGAAGCACACCTGTCGATTGCGGTAAATGGAACCCGGGTGATTGGGAGTGACGTTGCGGAACTCACAAAACGTTGGGAGGAAGCCATTCCATGCGCGATGAATCCATCTTCGACCTTGACGAACTGAATGAAGAGTGCGGTGTCTTCGGCATCATCGGTCACCCTGAAGCTGCCCGCCTTACGTATTACGGGCTGCATGCCTTGCAACATCGCGGGCAGGAGAGCGCGGGAATCGTCAGTACCAACCATGACCGCTTTTTTGTGCACCGGGGTACGGGATTGGTGACCGAGGTATTCGACCAGGAGATCATTCGTTCCTTCCAGGGTGAGACAGCGATCGGACATGTTCGTTATTCGACAACCGGGGGAACAGGACTGAGAAATGCCCAGCCGCTCGTATTTAACTATGTAAAAGGCGAACTGGCTTTGGCCACAAACGGCAATCTGGTAAACGCCGGACGCCTGCGTCAGGAACTGGAAGCCGAGGGATCCATTTTTCAGACGACGACGGACACGGAAGTGATCGCCCACCTGATCGCCCGCTCGCGTGCCGGCAGTCTGGAGGAAGCGGTTAAAGAGGCCTTAAACAAAGTGACCGGGGCCTATGCCCTCTTAATCCTGACCAATGACAAGCTGATTGCGGCACAGGACCCTCACGGATTAAGACCGCTGTCACTGGGCAAAATTGGAGACGCATTGGTTTTTGCCTCGGAGACGTGTGCATTTGATGTGATCGGGGCTGAGTTCGTCCGTGAAGTGGAACCGGGTGAAATGCTGGTGTTCGACCGTGAGGGAGTCCGATCGCTTTCGTTTGCCCCTGAGCGGGAACGGGCCGGCTGTGTGTTTGAATATGTCTATTTCGCACGACCGGACAGCATTATTGGCGGGGTGAACGTGCATGCCGCCCGCAAGCGAATGGGCAGCCGTCTGGCAAAAGAAGCTCCCGTTGAAGCTGATGTGGTGACCGGGGTGCCCGATTCCAGTACATCAGCGGCGATCGGTTATGCGGAAGCTGCGGGAATTCCGTACGAGATCGGTCTGATCAAAAGCCGCTATGCCGGCCGTACCTTTATTCAGCCGAATCAGGAGTTGCGGGAACAAGGCGTAAAAATGAAATTGAGTGCAGTGCGCGGCGTGCTGGAAGGAAAGCGGGTCGTGATGGTGGATGATTCCATTGTCAGGGGGACAACCAGCCGCCGGATCGTGCAAATGCTGCGGGACGCGGGAGCGACCGAGGTGCATGTGCGCATCAGTTCACCGCCGGTGAAACATCCCTGTTTTTACGGCATCGATACCCCGGATCGGGACCAATTGATCGCGGCTTACAAGTCGGTGGAAGAGATCCGCAAGGAGATTGGCGCCGACACCCTCGCTTTTCTGAGCACCGACGGGCTGATTGATGCGGTTGAATCAAACGGAGGGGGCCAAAAGCGCGGGCACTGCCTGGCTTGCTTTACGGGCCGGTATCCGACGGAAATCGAAGAACTGGTTTTGGAGGGCAAACGATGAGCAAAGCATACAAAGCGGCCGGTGTGGATATTGATGCCGGAAATGAAACAGTGGATCGCATCAAAAAACATGTAAACCGAACCAGGCGTCCTGAAGTGATCGGCGGAATCGGCGGATTTGGCGGCTTGTTCGCCTTAGATCCATCCTATCGTCAGCCGGTGCTCGTGTCTGCAACCGACGGGGTCGGCACCAAATTGAAAATCGCCTTTGCCCTGAACCGCCATGACACCATCGGGATCGACTGTGTGGCCATGTGCGTGAATGATGTGGTTGTTCAAGGTGCCGAACCGCTGTTTTTCCTCGATTATCTGGCAACCGGAAAATTGTCTCCCGCAGTGGCTGAAGAAATTGTCAAAGGGATTGCCGACGGATGTGAACAGGCGGGCTGCGCGTTGGTCGGCGGTGAAACGGCTGAACTGCCGGGCCTGTATAACGGGGGAGAATACGATATCGCCGGTTTTTGCGTCGGAGTGGCCGAACGGGACCGACTCCTGCCCAGCAAGGATATCGAGGCGGGGGATGTGCTGATCGGATTGGCTTCCAGCGGTCTCCACAGCAATGGTTTTTCGCTGGCGCGCAAAGTTTTGCTACAGGATCGGGCATTCTCCTGGGATGAAAAAGTTCCCGGAAGCGGACAAACACTGGCGGAGGCGTTGCTGATCCCGACGAAAATCTATGTCAAAACCCTATTGACGCTCTTTCAAAAGCACAGAGTGAAAGGAGCCGCTCATATCACCGGAGGCGGATTGGTGGAAAATGTCCCCCGCATGTTGCCGGATGGCCTTGAAGCGCAAATCGATCGCCGTACCTGGGATGTTCCGCCCATCTTCAACTGGATTCAGGAATGTGGCGATCTGGCAGAAGAAGATATGTTTCGCACCTTTAATATGGGCATTGGCATGGTGATCGCCGTTCCGGCCGAAGAAGAGGAGGCAGTTTTGCAAACGGCGGCCGGTTGCGGTGAAAAAGCGATGGTGATCGGGAAAGTGGCGCAGGGGAAAAATGGAGTAACTTGGACGGAGGAGGCTTAACATGGCGATTGCTGTCTTTGCCTCGGGAAATGGCAGCAACTTTCAGGCACTGGTGGAAAGTTCACGGCGGGAGAACTGGCCTTTGCCCATCTCCCTGTTGATTTGTGACCGTCCGGGAGCAAAAGTGTTGGATCGGGCGCGTGCCTGCGAGGTGGAAGCGATTTGTGTGAACCCCAAAGCATTTCCCGATAAAAAAGCATATGAAGAGTCGGTGTTGGCGCACCTTCGCCAAAGGAAGATCGAATGGATTGTGCTGGCGGGCTACATGCGCTTGATCGGCCCTACTTTGCTTCAGGCGTTTCCGAAGCGGATTGTGAATATCCATCCCTCTTTACTGCCTGCGTTTCCGGGATTAAATGCCATCGAAAAAGCTTTTTCCTATCCGGTGAAAGTGTCGGGTGTCACGGTTCACTATGTCGATGAAGGAATTGATACCGGCCCGATTCTTGCCCAGCAACCGGTGGCCATTGAGGAGGGGGATACGCTGGAAAGTTTTGAGAGGAAAATCCACTTCGCCGAACACCAGCTGTATCCCCGGGTGATTCAGGCGTTAATAGACGGTGGCAAGAAATCGTAAGGCAGGTTGCACTCATAGCCTAAGAATCAAACGAAGGAGGAGATCCAGTGGCAACGATACGTCGGGCATTGATCAGTGTTTCAGATAAAACGGGTATTATCGATTTCGCGCGGGAATTAGTGCAATTGGGCGTGGAAATCATTTCGACCGGAGGAACCCACAGAACCCTTGCTGGAGCCGGGCTTCCGGTGACAGGAATCTCAGATGTTACGGGCTTTCCGGAAATCCTCGACGGGCGGGTCAAAACGCTTCATCCCAAAATTCACGGTGGTTTGCTCGCCGTTCGCGGTCTTGCTTCCCATCTCAAACAGATGGAGGAGAACGGAATTTCACCGATCGATCTCGTCGTGGTAAACCTGTACCCGTTTGCACAAACCATTTCCAAACCCGGTGTAAGCGTGGAAGAAGCGATTGAGAATATTGATATCGGGGGTCCGTCGATGGTGCGGTCCGCCGCCAAAAACCATCAGTATGTGACGGTTGTCGTCGATCCGGCGGATTATGGCCTTGTCCTGGAAGAATTGAGGGAAAGTGGCCGGACTACGGCGGAGACCAGACGGAAATTGGCGGCCAAGGCGTTTGGCCATACCGCACACTACGATGCACTGATCGCCGGTTATTTCAATCGATTGACAGGGGTCTCGTTCCCGGAGCAGTTAACCATCCCGCTGACCAAACAACAGGCGCTTCGCTACGGGGAAAACCCTCACCAACAAGCCGCATTTTACCGTGAACCGCTGCCGGGGGCAGGCACGTTGGCCAGCAGCACTCAACTTCACGGAAAGGAACTCTCCTATAACAATATCAACGACGCCAACGCAGCGCTCGCTCTGCTCCGCGAATTTACGGAACCGACCGTCGTGGCGGTGAAGCACATGAACCCTTGCGGCGTCGGGGTAGGAAAAACGCTGTCTGAGGCTTGGCAAAAGGCATATGAAGCCGATCCCGTCTCCATATTTGGCGGAATCATTGCGGTTAACCGGCCTGTCGATCGTGATACGGCTGAAAAGATGAAGGAGATCTTCCTGGAGATCATTTTGGCCCCATCTTTTACCGAAGAGGCACTGACCATCCTGAAAACCAAGAAAAATCTTCGTTTGCTTGCCCTGGGCGAAGAGGTACCGGCAGAAGGGGCGTCACTCAAATTGCAATCGGTCAGCGGAGGAGTTTTGGTTCAGGAAGAGGATATACGGGCGGTCCGCAAAGAGGAATGCCGGGTGGTGACAGAGCGCGCACCGAGTGAAGAGGAGTGGGAGCAGCTCCTGTTTGCCTGGAAAGTGGTGAAACATGTGAAATCCAATGCCATTGTCTTGGCAAAGGATTTTCGCACCACCGGCGTAGGGGCAGGACAGATGAACCGTGTCGGCGCTGCCGTCATCGCCGCCAACCAGGCAAAGGAAGACGCGAAAGGCTCCGTTCTGGCTTCTGACGCCTTTTTTCCGATGAAGGATACTGTTGAAGCGGCAGCCAAGGCAGGAGTAACCGCCATCATTCAGCCAGGTGGATCCATTCGCGACGAAGAGTCGATCGCAGAGGCCAACAAACACGGTATCGCAATGGTCTTTACCAGTGTTCGACACTTTAAACACTAACAAGTATCAGGCCCCTATCCTTTGGCGTATACTAGGGCAAAGGATGGAGGGGGTTCTATGCGAGTTCTCGCTTGGTCACTTCTGTGGTTTTTTGTTTCTCTGACAGTGACGGGCATCGTCTCCTACGAGCTCGGCGGCGCTGATCTGCTGACGTGGAGAAGCGGGCTGCGCACGGCAGGAGGCGTCTTTTTCCTGGCGGCTCTGGTGGTCGGAGGTGTGCTTACGACCAAGTCGGCTTACCGGAGCCGTACAAAATTTTTTTATCGCGAAGATTGGTCGTTTATCTGCATTTTGGTTACGATCGGTCTGTTCGGACTCAGCCTGTTGATCCGATAACATCGTCCGTGTGGGGCGATGTTTTTGCCGGAAAAAGACGAATGGGTTTTAGGAGGGGACAAGCCGTGAAAATTCTGGTGATCGGCAGCGGAGGAAGAGAGCATGCGCTGGTGTGGAAATTGGCACAAAGTGCAAAAGTGAGCAAAATTTATTGTGCGCCCGGAAACGGTGGAATTGCTGCCCAGGCGGAATGTGTGCCGATTGAGGCGACTGATGTGGATCGGCTTGTACAGTTCGCCAAAGAAAAGAACGTCAATCTGACTGTGGTCGGACCGGAGGCGCCGCTTTTGCAGGGGATTGTCGATCGTTTTCAGGCAGAGGGGCTCGCGATTTTCGGCCCGAAGCGGGAAGCGGCCAATTTGGAAGGAAGCAAGCGGTTTGCCAAGGAAATCATGGAAAAATACCGGATTCCGACCGCTTCCTTCCGTTCGTTTACTGATCCGCATGAGGCGAAACGCTACGTTCGGCAGCAAGGAGCCCCGATTGTTGTAAAAGCGGACGGTTTGGCCGCTGGAAAAGGGGTTGTGGTTGCCCGTACCGTGGAAGAAGCAGAGCAGGCGATTGAAGACGCCATGGAGAAAAAAGTGTTTGGCGATGCCGGGAATGAAGTGGTCATCGAAGAATACTTAAGCGGACCTGAATTTTCCCTGATGGCGTTTATGGATGGCACTGTGGTTAAACCGATGGTCGTGGCCCAAGACCACAAACCGGTGTACAACGGCAACCAAGGGCCGAATACCGGGGGAATGGGGGCTTATTCGCCCGTTCCGCAAATTCCGCCCCGTATGGTGGAGCAAGCTGTGGAAACGATTTTGGAGCCGATGGCTCAAGCTCTTCGCAAGGAAGGAATCGAATATAAAGGAGTTTTGTACGCCGGATTAATGCTGACCGACGAAGGCCCGAAAGTGATTGAGTTTAACGCCCGCTTCGGCGACCCTGAGACACAGGCGGTTCTGCCCCGGCTTCAGACCGACCTCGTTGATGTTCTGATGGCGGTCATCGACGGTCACTTGGCGGATATAAGCCTTCAATGGAGTGATCAGGCGTCCGTTTGCGTCATTCTGGCCGCAGGGGGATATCCGGGGACATATGAAAAGGGAAATCCGATTGCCGGAATCAGCGGACAGGAAAGCGGGGAGACGATCGTCTTTCATTCCGGAACCAAACGCGAAAACGGACAGATTGTGACAAACGGAGGGCGCGTTCTCGGTGTGGCGGCTCTGGGTGAGAGCATTGACGAAGCGCGGGAAAAAGTGTATCGGAGAATCGAAGAAGTTTCTTTTAAGGAGATGCATTACCGGACGGATATCGCGGACAAGGCTACATTCTGAAGAGTGAAAACGGGGAAACTGCCGGCTGAACAGGTCGGCGGTTTTTTGATGCGAAATAAAAAACGAGCCGTGGCAATGGCTCGTCGTTTTTGGTTATCGATTTAACAGGGGGGATCCGGTTCAGCCGATTTTGGTCGTCTCTTTTTCCCCTTGAATGCTGATTCCGTCAACCGGGATTTTAAACCACCAACCGCCTTGCGTTTTTTTCACTGGTTGGTATCCTGCTTTTTTCAGGGAACGGGCGACAGTCCAGCTAGCGGTGTAGACGGTGGCGAGATTGGTTGACTCATCAAACTGGATCACAGTTTCTTTTTCCATATCGCTAAGGGACATTGCACTCACTCTCCTAAACGGTTTTAATCTTCAAAAAAACCGATCGTATGTTCGCTTGTCTGTATTCATATTCTACCATGTTGTGCTTTAATTGCCACCCACTAATTGATAAAATGTTTATAACTCTTTTTCGACGCCAGGTTACAAATTGTCCTTCTTTTTTTGATAAAAAATGACGAAATTTGTATGCAACTTTGGTAAAATTCGTTTTTTGTCGAATCAACCTGCTTGGTCAAAGTTGAACAACCTTCATATTTTTTGTGTCAAATTCTGCCGGATCATGTGATTTACGGTTGTGTGCAGCGACGAATGTTCGATTTATCTGATTAAGTAAATTTCTAAGCATGATTCTAAGCGATCATCGGCATTTAATCAACCGTTAATGAGAAACGATTTCAAAAATCGTGCATAACTGATTTGTCAGGAGCATCAAATCGGTCAGGTACGACAGGTTTGAAAGCGCTGCCACAACCAGAGAGGTCACTCGCTTACTATATACCCAATATATTGATCTTGGAAACTATTATACAAAAAAGTCTGAATATAGGCAAGGGATTTGTTTTTGCATTTTTATATTTCTATTTGCAATTCATAGCATGGTTCTCCCCTTCCCCTTTGTGTGTAAAATGAAGGGGGAGGGGTGACGTATCCATCGCCGCTGTCAAGAACTTTGATTGCTGTGCCTGATGTCGTTTTACCGGTTACATATTGCCTTTGTTGCCCAGTGTGTTTTTGCCAAACAGCGCCAGCACCGGGCAATAACGGGTCAACCCTTCGGCGACTTTCATGGCGGAGGCCAGGGCGATCAGGAATGGAAAATTGCGCCGGCCTTTGGAAGTACACCAAGCCAAACCGACAAGGCCGCAAGTGATGCGCAGGAGCGCATCCAATGTTCCGATGTTTTTCTGCATTTTTTTCACTCCTTTCCCTCTGCCGGAACAGGTATGCATTTCACGATGGTGGAAGTTCCGATGAAAACAACATCTCTGCTGTCGGACTTATTATTTGCTGCAATGGGAAAGCGTTATACGGGAGTAATTAATGGTGAAGGAGGAAGTAATATTGGGCGTGCATATGACTAGAGAAGAGCATGATTTGCTGATTGAGGTGGCGATGGGGAGAAAAGCGCCGACGTTGCTAATTCGCGGCGGTGAAGTGTTGAATGTGTATACCGGGCAGCTTTTGCGCCAGGATGTGGCGCTGGCCGGCCGCCGCATCGCCTATGTGGGTGAGCTGAAGCAAAGCGGTTTGCGCCTGGAGGATGATGTTCCGGTGCTCGATGCAAGCGGACAAGTGTTGGTGCCAGGCTATATCGAACCGCATGCCCATCCGTTTCAGCTCCATAATCCAGTCACATTGGCGGAAAAAGTGGGAGCGCTCGGTACGACGACGCTGATCTCGGATAATCTAGACTTTTTTGTCTCATGCACTCCTCAGCAGGTTATCCGTTGGATGGACGACTTGGCGCGGTTAAAAGTGCGTCTCTTTTGGTGGGCGCGGCTGGACGGGCAGACCTATTTGCCGCAGGATGATCTTTTTTCTGTTCCGCGTGTCAGAGAGGTGCTGGAGCATCCGCGGGTGCTGCAAGCGGGCGAACTGACGGATTGGATACCATTGCTCGCCGGGGACCCGTCGATGAAGCAATTGGTTCGCCAGACCAAAAATTTGGGGAAACGGGTGGAAGCACACGCACCGGGGGCATCCTACCGGACTTTGGCGCGGCTGGCGGCGGCGGGAGTGAGCGGTGACCATGAAAGCATCAGTTTTGATGAGGTTTGGCGCAGATTGCAACTCGGGTATTTTGTCACGCTGAGACACAGTTCGATCCGGCCGGATCTCCCTGTATTGCTGGAAGGATTGCTGAAGGAAAAGGATGTGCCGTGGCACCGTTTAACGATGACGACGGATGGAGCGACCCCTCTTTACTTCAAAAACGGCTTTACCGATTATTTGATCCGGACGGCCCTTGATTGCGGATGTTCCCCTGTTCACGCGTACCAGATGGTTACCATCAACCCGGCCGTTTATTACCGGTTGGATGATCACCTGGGTGGAATTGCTCCCGGACGGCTGGCCAATATAAACGTCCTTTCCTCGCTGACTGAGCCGTGCCCCGTACTTGTGCTGGCCGACGGGGAGATTTTGGCGCGCGAGGGAAAATGTTTGCATCCGTTTTCAGGAGAGGAAGATTTTTCCACCATCATTACGCCTCCGTCGGATGTCCGTTATGCGGAGACTGATTTTCGTCTTCCCGTGAAAGACGGAGATTCTTTTCCGGTGATGCATCTGATCAATTCCGTGATCACGAAAAGTTTACAGGAGGAGGTTCAGTTTTCGGACGGCGGGATGCTTTCCCCAGATGATGACCTCCTGTATGCTTTTTTGGCCGACCGCGCGGGGAAATGGATCACACCCGGATTGGTGCGCGGCTTTGGGCGTGGAATAGACGGGTTGGCATCCAGCTATACGGGCTCCGCACAGGGAATCGTGGTGCTGGGGCGTTCTCCGGAGGCGATGGCCCGGGCTGTAAACCGGGTGCTTCAGTCCGGAGGAGGGATTTATTGGATCCAGGCGGATGAGGAAGTTTTCTCCTTGCCTCTGCCTCTCCTGGGCACGATGAATCACGATTCGCTCGATCAGTTAATCGCAAAGCTGGAGCCGTTTGCGCGGCGTCTGAGCTATCATGGCTTTACCCATCTCGATCCGCTCTACTCCCTGTTATTCCTGTCTGCGACCCATCTGCCGCAGCTCCGGTTGACGAATGAAGGGCTGATGTCGGTAAAGGACAAGCATATTCTCGTTCCGGCACAGAAGCGATAGGGTGGAGATCATCGCGATGGAGGTTCGGGAGGATTGCGGTCATGGAACCCTCTGAACCGGTTTGGGGTGGATTTCCCGGCCTTTGGTGTAAGGGATCAGGAGGGGTGTGCCGTAGACCGGATCGGTCGCGATGGTCGCTTTCAGCCTGAACACATCTTCCACCATCTGCTCAGTGATGATTTGTTCCGGCGGGCCCTGGTCATAAATTTGCCCGTCCTTGATGGCGATGATCTGGTGGGCATAACGGCAGGCCAGATTCAGATCATGTAAAATCATCACAATCGTTCGCCCTTGATTCGCATTTAATTCATACAACAGATCGAGAATCTCGATTTGATGCGTCAAATCCAAATAGGTTGTCGGTTCGTCCAGCAGAATGACTTCCGTATCTTGGGCCAGCGTCATTGCGATCCAGGCCCGTTGTCTCTGTCCGCCGGACAATGCATCAACAGGATGGTGTTCCCACTTTTCCATCTTCGTTGTTTGCAAGGCCCAGCGGACTTTTCTTTCGTCTTCCTCGGACCACTGGCTGGTCCACGTTTGGTACGGATAGCGCCCCTGTTTGACTAGCTGAAATACGGTCAATCCTTCGGGAGATTCCGGCCCCTGAGGGAGGATGGCCAACTGCTTGGCAACTTCCCGGGTGGGGAGCTTGTTAATTTTTTTACCATTTAACAAAATTTGGCCGGCCCGGGGCTTTAACAGCCGGGCTAATGACCGCAGCAGGGTCGATTTTCCACAGCCGTTGCTCCCGGCGAGAACAGTGATTTTTCCTTTGGGGATCTGCAACTGCAGTTCTTCGATAATCATCTGGCTGCCGTAGGATAACGTGAGATCCTCGGCTTTCAGCACCGTTGACAAAAGAATCCCTCCATTGGTCTGGAAACAGTTTTCATCTGGTTGATCGTCTATCATTTTATGTGAATATGTGATTATCGTCAATGAGAATGATAGTTATTATCACCTGTTGTTGACCAGAATGGGTCCATTCGGTATATTAGGAGAAGCGAGTCAGGATCTCCACGTTTTTAATTGACGGAGAGACAGAAGCGTTGCCCTGAACGGAGAGCAATCGCATCATTAACGATCTTTTGAACGGCAAACGTTTGAAGATAATATTCTCAGGCATGAAAGCATTTTGTTTACAACTGACGGTAAGGTGGGGAATGGATTGGTTCCATCCAAGCATGCCCTGCCTTTTCTTTTGTGAGCCTTAGTGGTTTTGGTTGGTTAAAAAAAGGAAATAAAGAGTGTGCAAATAGAATGTTAATAGAAATTTTGCTGAATAAAGGGGATTTGCCCTTTTACCGGGAATAAGTAGAGGGTTTTTGTTTACAATAATGGCAAGTTTTTTTCCTGATTTCGGTGAAGTTTATTTCATCTTGAAGAAGGGGTCCTTTTTCCTGGCTCTATTGGCATTTTATGTGAAAAATGGTGCAGGTTTACCTGTATATGGAAACTGCAAAAAAGGAGTTTATTCTTTTGAAGGAACTTAACCGTTTAGCGATAAAGCGGCTCACTCAGCTATTATATTTGTCTATTCTTCTCTCTCCGTTTCTGCCGCCGGTCGCCCTTCTCATGACGGCATTGGCGACGTTATTTACTGTCAGGGAAAAGTGGATGTTCAACCGATGGCCGGAAAAGATTTTTTTAAGCTTTATTATTTTATCTTTAGTCAGCTGGCTGGTCGATCCTTCCTGGATTTACGGGATTCCGATCGGCGTGATTCCCATGGCGATGTTCGCGCTTTATTATTTGCTCAGCATCTGGATCCGGCATAAGGTGAAATGGTCCTGGCAGGAAGTGCAGACCATGTATTTGCAGTTTTGGCTTGGCGGTTTGTTTGTGGCCCTGATTGTGTTCATCCAGCAGCTGGATTGGCCGGTGCTCAATCATTCTCCGCTCGGTCCGATTTTGCATTTTTACAATGAATTTCGCTGGCAATCGGAGTGGTCGGTCCGAAGTGTGGGAACGACGGGAAACTCCAACTTGACCGCAGCTTTATTAATTTGTTTTGCCTTGATGAGCATTTATGCCTCGTCCGTTTTACAGAAAGCCTGGCAAAAAGTCGCCGCTTTTTGCGTGTTTATCCTTTATTGTGTCGCCATTTGGTGCACGGGATCGCGCGGTGCCTGGGTCGGTCTGGTCATCGGCTTGATCGTGCAATTGTGGATGACGGGGCATCGGAAGCGAACTGTCACCATCACACTGGCCATTATTTTGCTGGCATATTGTTTTCCGGAGATCATTCCCCGCCAGGATACATTGGGGAGCACGATCCGCGTGCGTTTGGAAGTATGGACGGTAGCCTTGCAGATTTTCAGGGAACACTGGCTGCTGGGGGTTTTGCCGCTCCATTTTGGCCAGATTTTTGCCAAGAAGGCAGGCTTTTATATCTATCATGCTCATAACATTTTTCTCGGGATTGCCAGTGAATACGGTATTATCGGGCTGGCTTTGTTCCTGGCGCTCATCTATATGACCATTCGCCGGGCGCGCCGCTGGAGGAAAGCTGCCAACCGGAAGGAGGAAAAGCGCCTGGCCGGGATGTTGATCTCACAGACGATTGCCCTGTTGGGTCACGGAATGTATGATTACCCCATCATCGCACCTCAGGTCGGACTTATGTTTATGTTAAGTGTGATCATGATCCATGCCCAATATGAGCGGAGATGCACGAGCAAGCCCGAGTGGAGTGAGCAACAAAAAGAAGGGCAAAAAGGATCGAAGCCGGTCATCCTCCATAAAAATTCGATTTCCGCCATTTTGTTTAATGTGAAAAACTATATTCACCAGCGAGTGGAGTTGTACCGGAAAAGGGCCTAGTCGCGCAAATGATCCTTTCCGGGATGCGAATCTATTTTTTCGACTGGTATAAACTGGCCTTTTTCGGACAAAGCTGTTACCAACTCTAGTAATTTGGAAATAGAGGTGGTAACTTGCATCGCATGCTATGGAAACGATGTTGGATCGGCGTCTTCCTGTTCTGTATGCTCCTTTCCTGCTGTTCCGGCACGGCTTTGGCCGCAGACGGGCAGGCAGATATGATTTATGTTACTGTCAAAAAAGGGGATACCGTTTACGAACTGGCACGCAAGTACGGCACCACGGTTGAAAAAATAAGCGATATAAATCATCTTACCAACCCATCTTTGATTCGGGTTGGACAGATTTTGAAGATTTTACAAAAATCGATTCCGGCGATGGAAGCGGAGGAGAGCAGTCCGTCCGCTGTTCTGGTTTCGGCCTTTCCTGATCTGCCCCGCGGCCAGGCTCTCGGTGAATTTACCTTAACCGCTTATACGGCCGGCCCGGAATCGACGGGCAAAAAGCCGGGAGATCCCGGTTTTGGAATCACTTCGAGCGGCGAGCGGGCCGAGGAAGGTGTGACGATTGCGGTTGATCCCCGTTTCATCCCGATCGGTTCGCGGGTCTACATCGAGGGGATCGGTTACCGGGTTGCCCAGGATACCGGATCAGCGATCAAAGGGAAGCGGATCGATGTTTTTATGAATGATGTGCACGTGGCAAGGCAATTCGGGGTCAAAAAACATGTCAAAGTAGAGATCATTCAATAGGAGCCAAAAAGGATTGGCTCTGACCCTGATAAAATCCAATAGGAGGGGATGGGTGTTTTTCTGCAGCGACCTTTGTGACGAAAGGAACCGGGAGTCAAGAAAAACGCCAAGACCGACGGACTCCTGTTTCGGGTCTCGCACGCTGGGAGCCAAAAAAGTTGGCTCTCTTTTTTCTGTAAACTTTTGTTGCAGGCCGGGGTGCGAAAGCATCTTTTTTCTTCCTGTGCAGCGAACGGCTGAAAGGGCCAGCTCATTCCCCGCTGATTTTGATGAGACTTTCTCCCCGGATTTTGCGCCGGCTGGTCAAGATCGTTTTTCAATAAGGAGAGAAACTGGAGGGAAAGAGGATGAGAATACATCTCCCATTGCGTTATCCTTATTCATTTGCCCATACGACAAAGCGGCTGAAATCTTTTGAGAAGAGCATCTATGTTTATCGTGAAGGCGCTTTTTGGCGAACGATCCGAGGCAGGAAAGGCCCCTTGCTGCTTTCTGTGGCTGAAGATTCGGAACGCCCCGGACTGATTGCCGAGATTTTCGGAGAAGCCGATCCGGAAGAGGAAGAGGAGTTGAAAGGACGAATTGCCCATATGTTTGGTACTGATGTCGATTTAACTCCATTTTATGAGCAGATGAGGCAAGATCCTGTTTTGTGGCCGGTGATTGAGCAAAGAATCGGAATGCATCTGGTTTTGGATGCCAGTTTGTACGAGTGTCTGGTTAAAACGATCATCAGTCAGCAACTGAATCTTTCCTTTGCCGGCACTTTAATTGAGCGATTCATTCAGCTGGCCGGAGATACGGGCCAATTTGCCGGAGAAACATGGAAGGTATTTCCGGCTGCGGAACAGGTGGCGTGCCTCCGTTATGAAGATCTCCGGCATCTCCAGTTCAACCAGCGGAAAGCGGAGTATATCATCGATCTCTCCCGTCTCATCGCCGAAGGGAAGCTGGATCTTGAGACATTGACCGGACTTCCCGACGATGAAGTGATGAAAAAACTGACCGCACTCAGGGGAATCGGGCGCTGGACCGCAGAATGCCTGCTGATGTTTGGTTTGCGCCGTCCCGATTTGCTTCCGGCAGCGGATATCGGCTTGCGCAATGCAGTCGGCCGACTTTACGGATTGCCGGCCAGACCCGATGAGAGCGAAGTGAGAAGAATCGGGGAAAAATGGGCCCCTTATCGCAGCTATGCGACTTTTTATCTCTGGGACACCCTTGGATGAGCAAAAAAGAGCATATATTTGTGTCTTTTCACCGACCCGCAATTCGTATTCTGAGACGGCTTGGGGGGGACAGAAGAAACCCGAAATCGCATGATCTGCGCCAAATGTGGTATGATCATAGGCAGAGCAGCAATTTTTTGCAAACGAAGGAGAGAACGCGCAGTGGCACGGAAAAAAGCGAAGGCAAAAAGAGTAGCCAGCGTCGATGCACAAGGCATTCTCGTTCGCGATCTGAAAGGAACGTTGTTGTGGATTATTGTTGCCGCAGCAGTGACCGCCGTACTGGCAACCGCATGGCAAACGATGATGTAATAAAAAACTGGGCAGCACTGCCCGGCGTGGAGACTGTGGCATGTCCCGCGGACTCCAGACAGACCATTGGAAACGCAGGGGGAACTGCGACCTGACAGCGATGCATCTTCACAGAAAAAAGCAGGAGGGGATCACCCTGCCTGCTTTTTTATCTTTGTGAGCGAGAGAACCAACCCCGGCTTCAGCGATGGGGGTAAGAGTGAGCGTCAGGCGGGGGAGGGGATGTTTTCCCACTTCCGCAAGCCCGAACCCGGGCTGAAAAACTTTGCCGGGATTGTTTGGGAGACTTGCGTTCAAGAACATGGTGAAGGACCATAAGCCGGCAAAATCGATCACGTCATCGTCCCTGCGGACGACCCGGAAATCCCCTGCCTTTGCTCATGGGAGTGGGCAACTATTGCTGCTTTACCATGTCTTTGACCAGATCGGGGAAGTTTTCCGCATGATAGACAATACTGCGCGGATAAGCGATCTGAACGCCGTTTTTATGCAGAAGCAAAACAGCCTCTTTGCGCATTTCCCGCTCCAGTCCCCAATATTCCTCCGGATCGCACAAGGCGGTGATGGTAAATTCCGCACCATTTTGATCAATCCGGGTAATGCCCATAATTTTTGGTTCTTCGATTAAATAAGGGGCATATTTTTTTCCAATGCTTTTACATACTTCTTCCAGCGCATGGTTCACCATCGTGAGATCGGATTCGTATGGAACGGTGACCCTTACGATCGCCCGCATCTTTTCGCGATTGTAGTTGGTTACCTGTTTGATATTGCCATTGGCGATATAATGAAGGCGCTGATTGAACTCGCGGATTTTCGTGATTCGCAGTCCGACTTCTTCCACGGTTCCTTCAATTTGCCCGTTGATCTGCACGATGTCGCCGACTTCCAATTGGCTCTCGAAAATCAAAAAAAAGCCGGTGATGATGTCCCGAACGAGATTTTGCGCCCCAAATCCGATGGCCAGGCCCAAAATACCGGCACCGGCTAGCACAGGAAGGGGATCAAAACCCAGATTGACCATGATGGTCAGTACGGCAATGAAATAGATCGTATAGTGGGCAATCGACTTGATCAGTTTGCGCAGAGTATGTGCTTTTTTGGTTCCGATCCGGCTGAATTCAAAAATTTTATCGATAACCCGGTCAAAAAAACGAACCCCGGTGATCGCGATCAGCACGATTAAGGCGATTTGTGCTACCGGGAGGATGATGTAAGAGAAAGGGTCTTCAATGATTCTGGTTATGAGGGTTTTTGTTTCGGTTGCTACTTGTCCGACTTGCTCCCATTTCGTATTCAGCGCATCCGGTTGCGACAAATTCACCGTTCAATCACCTCCACCATGACGAAGCGTTGAAACTTTTCAGGACAAATGCTTGACTTTTTTCTCCAATTGCTCCTCGTTCATCCACCCCACAAAAGAGTAAAAAATATTGTAGTGTTGGTCAAGTAAGGCGACCGCCACAAAGGGAAAATGTTTTTTGTAGTGATAGCGAACGTCCAGCCATCTCACTTCATAGCCGTAAGGGCGCTTCATCACCTGGGGATATCCGTAAGAAGTGAAGGACAGAAACGCCTCAATGGAGTCCGCCTTTTTCGATTGCAGGGCGGCCGGGTGGTTCAGGTCTTCCGTTTTCATTTCTCCTGTCCAGGCAAGGCAGCCATTGCGGATTTCTCCCACCTTGACCTTTTCCTTGGTTTCAACGATCACATTCCACACGTTCCAGCGGACGGTGGGGGTAACGGTATACCGCCCGGGCAGGCTCACTTCCCGTTTGACCCTTTCCGTCAGTCGGAAATGAACAATGCTGCGCCAAGCGATGTAGGCGATGAGGATAAGATAAAGCATTGTATAAATGGGCACCGGCCGGTCAGGCATGATCCGCCAGAGACCGAAACTGATCAGATGGAGGGTGAAAATAAAAGGATCAAAAATGTTCAAGGTATTCCACGACAGCCACTTATGAGAGAACGGTCTCAGCGCCTGCGTTCCATATGTATTAAAGATATCAATAAAAATATGGATAAAAACGGCCAAAAAGGACCACAGCAGACAATGTGCAATGGCTCCGGGGAATAAAAGCGAAATGCCGGCTGTCAGAAGGAGCGGCCATATGATCAACATGGGAAGGGAATGGCTGAAACCACGGTGTTTCCGTATATAGAGCGCGTTTCCCCGAAAGCGGTAAAGCGTATCGATATCGGGGATTTCCGAACCGATTACTGTACTTAACAGCACGGCTTGCGCCGTTTCCGTGTCTGATGCGACGGCCGGGTCAAGATGCGCCAAGCCAAAAAGTCCGATTCCCATAACCAAATGAGTGGCCGTATCCATATGCCATCCCCCTTTTCACCATTTTACCTTAAAAAATCTAACAAAATTATATTACAAAAGCGGTTCCCTTTACCGTGAAAAAACAGATCAAGAAGTGAACATTCCATGGTAACCGTCTTCCTTATGTTCACTCTTACAGGAACTGCATTAGTAAGTTTACCGGATTTCGCTATTTGAGGCGGAATGTTAAAAATCGTACACTTTCATGAACATGAAGGTTGTGTATGATGGTTATAAGGATCTGTATACTGTTGCGCACTTCCTCTCATCACGGTTTTGAAAGAAGGAGGCTTCATCATTGTCAAAAGCGAAAATGGAAGAAGAAATGGATTGCCTGCTCAGCGAGGAAGTGGTGGCGGAAATTCGACGGTCGCTTCTTGACTGGTATCGGCGCAACCGGCGTGATCTGCCGTGGAGAAAAGAGAAAAACCCTTACAAGACTTGGGTTTCGGAAATCATGCTGCAACAGACGCGCGTAGATACCGTCGTTCCTTATTTTGAGCGGTTTATGGAGCAATTTCCCACCCTTGAGGCGTTGGCCGAGGCACCGGAAGAACAGGTGCTGAAAGCGTGGGAAGGGCTCGGTTATTACTCCCGGGCCAGAAATTTGCATGCTGCCGTTAAGGAAGTTGTCGCAAATTACGGGGGAAAGGTTCCGGATGATCTTGAGCGCATCTCCAAACTGAAAGGAATCGGTCCCTATACAGCCGGAGCGATTTTAAGCATCGCATACGACAAGAAAGCCCCGGCGGTCGATGGAAACGTAATGCGGGTTTTTTCACGCCTTTTTGCGCTTACGGACGATATTGCAAAGGTGTCCACACGGAAAAAGATGGAACGATTGGCGGAAACATTGATTCCGGATGAGGCTCCGGGGGATTTCAACCAAGCTCTGATGGAATTGGGAGCATTAATCTGTTCTCCGACTTCGCCACAATGTTTATTCTGCCCTGTTCTCTCGGTATGTGATGCATACCGTCTCGGAATGGAAGAAGAATTGCCGCGGAAAAAGAAGGCCAAACCGCCGACAGAGGAAGAGGTGGCCATTCTCTTGATCACCTGCGGGATGCACTTTCTTGTCGAAAAAAGGCCGGATCAGGGGCTGTTGGCCGGTCTTTGGGGATTGCCAACCATCGGATGGTCAGATCAAAAAGAAATGGAGTCCATTTTGGAATTTTGTGACCAAAAACAAATCCCTGCGACGAAATTTATGATAAAGGGGCAATTTGAACACATCTTCAGCCATCGCCACTGGAAAGTCACCGTGATGACAGTGGAGACGCCCGATACCGGTTGGGAGGTTCCGGAGAACTGGAAATGGGTGACAAAGGAAACGATTGGGGAAATAACGTTAGCCAATGTTTACCATAAAGCCTTGCAATTATGACGCAGATCAGGCAAGAGCTTGAGACGCAAAAAACTTCATCCAACGAAGGAGATCAGGAATGTGGTTGGTTCACATGAACATGCAGACAACATGCCTGAAGACGAATAAATGGTTTTCTGTTTGAATCGAAACATTTTCTTTATGCTGTTGGTCTAAATACGTGAGGAAACGAATCAGTCCGGAGCCCCGGGCCGTTTAGGTTGCCAGAATCCGTTTAATTTTTGTTTGGTCCTTTGATTCAGTTGATTTCCTTAAAAAGAGAATACTTGCAGAGGAGAGAGAGCGGGTGGAAGACAAAAAAAAGCGCGAACCCGAACAGCCTTTGTCCGAGGAAAGGGACGAACGGAAAGAAATAAAGGGGGCGGGGGAGTCACCAGCTTCACCGGAACCGGGCACGGAAGTGAGGCATGAAGAAGAGCGGAGTGAAAAGACATCAACAGAACCGGAACAGGCGCATCCTGATAAACCGGCGGATTTTCCGCTTTCGTCCCGATGGGATTTCGGTTCAAGCGAAAAAGACGGCCCCCTGTCGAAGAATGAAAACGCCAACAGCAGCGATGTCGACGTACCCGCCAGCGCGGATCATCATCCTGAGCCGGTGCAGGTGGAAGTGCAGAAACCGGCAAATCCCCGGCCAGAGTCCGCCAAGGAGGATACGGGAATCTTTTCCGCAATCAAAAGAGAGGTTCACAGCACTCCGAAACCAAAGAAAATCCTCATTGCCACTCTGGTCGCCTCGATGACCGTGGCCGGTTTGTTCGGTTTTGGCGCATATGCGTTTGATTCCAGCAAAGTCAAGGCGGACGTCCCGGCTGCTGTGAAAGAACAGCCGAAACCGGCTAAGTTGCAATTATATTTGGATGATAAAAAATTTGAGCTAGATCTGCTCAGTATCGGTTATGACGGGAAAGATTTATCGACGATCAATCAGGAAAAGCTGGCAAAATGGCTGGACAGTGTCAGGGATCAAGTGAAAATCGAACCGAAAAACGCCAGATTTAAGCACAATAAATGGGGAAATCCGATCATTCGCGGGGAAGAAGGCCGAGTGATGGATGTGAAGACCGTGAAAACGTGGTTGAAAGACCTTCGCCCCTATATCAACAAGCCGACGCAAATTCCCACCATTTCGGTTGCGCCGAAAGTTTCCTCGGCAGACCTGCGTGAAGTGAACAAAAAGATGATCGGCAGTTACACCACCAAGTTTGATCCGGGGAACGTAAACCGTACCACCAACATCAAACTGGCTTCGGCCCAAATCAATAATCTTGTACTTTTGCCAGGAGAGCGTTTTTCCTTCAATAAAGTCGTCGGAGAGCGGACGGCTGCCCGGGGGTATAAACCGGCGCACGTGATCGTCAAAGGGGAGTTTACGGAAGGGATTGGCGGCGGCATCTGCCAGGTTTCCTCCACGCTCTACAACAGTGTCGATGAAGCGGGACTAAAGGTCACGGCGATTCAACACCACAGCGCCGAGGTGACTTATGTGCCGAAAGGACGGGATGCCACCGTCTCCTGGGGAGGACCTGATTTCCGCTTTAAAAACAATTTGAACAAACCGGTTCTGCTGAAAATTAAAATTTCCGGTTCCCATCTTACGGTCAATGTATATACCAGCCCGGGAGCCAAGGTTCAGTCGCGCAAAGTTGAGAAAGCACCTGAATCGTTCAGCACGATCACGGTTGATCCGACAAAACCAAATGCGCAATTGCCCAAAACGACAACCAGTCAGTAAAAGCAAATCCCCCTTGGTTGTCCCGGTGTTCAATGAAACACCCGGATCACCGGAGGGGGATTTTTTGCGCAGGCGATGACCGGAGAACCGCGTTCCTCATGCATTCAGCTTGCCATCCCTTTAAAAATGGTCATAAATATTCGGCGTTTGGCTGTTCCATGTCTGATTGCCCCTGTTTTCGATCTCTTTTATGACCTGACGGTGCAAGCTGGCGCCTTGCTGGTTTAAGTAAGGAGACATTTGCGCCATAATAAAGTGGTGGTACGAAAGTTCATCCAGATTCCAGTCTGTTAAGGGTGTCATGCTCAATTCTTCAAGGTTTCGGCCAGTATACACAATCCATCACCTCAAAAAAAGTATTGGATAAAAAGAAAAAGATCATGCATTTTTGCAAAAGAAGGACGTTGTTGCAATGAAATGGATCATACGTGAAATTCCTTTCAAGGTTCGCCCGGAACACGTCTTTGCCCATCTCTACCGGGATGAACCCTATGCATTTTGGCTCGACGGAAATCGTCTGGCACCGGGACTGAGCCGGTACTCCTTTATGGGGGCCAATCCCTCTTTTTTGGTTCGGGTGCAGTCAGGGAAAATCGAATGGATTCACCAAAACACCGTGCAAGCTGACACAGGGGACCCTTTTCAAGCGATTCAAAAGTTGCTGGATGAGCATCAAACGCCCGCAGGAACCGGCAAGCCTTTTCCGTTCATCGGGGGGTTGGTCGGCTATTTTGGTTATGAAATGAACCGGTTTATTGAGAAACTTCCCGATCTCCCGGAGGATCCCACCCAGGCTCCGGTGTCATGGTGGATGTTTGCCGACCAGGTTCTCATTTACGATCAGCTGGAAGGAAAATCATATTTGAGCAAACGGGTCAACGACAGTGACGGGGAAAAAGATCTGGAGCAGTGGCTGTCCGCCGTAAAACGGGCATCTGATACACCGCTTCCCGAACCCGACATTTCTCCTGCGGAGGGGAGTACGCCGTTTGCCCAAGTGGAATCGTATGATTCCTACTGCCGCAAAATCAGGAGAATCCTCGGGGAAATCGCTGCGGGCAATATCTATCAGGCGTGTTTCACCCACCAGCTTTCCGCTGATTTTTCCGGTCATCCCTTTGATCTGTACCGGATATTGCGCCGGATCAATCCCGCTCCTTTTTCCGCCTATCTGCGGTTTGGTGATCTCTTTGTCCTCTCTACTTCCCCTGAACGGTTTTTGAAGCTGGAAGGGCGGAGGCTGGAGAGCAGACCGATCAAGGGAACGAGGCCGCGGGGAAGGAGTGCGGAAGAAGATGATGCGCTCGTCTTGGACTTGAAATCAAATGAGAAGGACCGTGCGGAAAATGTCATGATTGTTGATTTGGTGCGCAATGATCTGGGAAAGGTATGCGAAACTGGCAGTGTCCGCGTATCGGAACTGTTGAAAGTGGAATCTTATGCTACCGTCCATCAGTTGGTGACGGTCGTTGAGGGGAGGCTGAAGCCGGACGTTCCGGCGCTTGAGGCAATTCGGGCAGCTTTTCCCGGAGGTTCCATGACCGGAGCCCCGAAAATTCGGGCGATGGAGATTTTGCATGATTTGGAGCCGGTGGCCCGCGGCATCTATTCCGGCGGTTTGGGTTATTTGGATGTTCGCGGCGGCTTTGATCTCAGCATGGTCATCCGCACGATCATTGTCCGGGAGGGAAAGGCCTTTTTTCATGTCGGCGGGGGCATAGTGGCCGATTCTGATGAACAGCTGGAATATCAGGAATCGATGGACAAGGCATTGGCGCTGAAGAAGGCGATCCTTCTGGCCGGAGATCGCTGTCCGAGCCCCATCGTGTAAAAGGCGGTTTCCTGCCCCGTTTTCCCTGAGTCCGATTGTCGTCCTTCCGTGTGGCAGATTTTGTTGGATTCAGGGTTCTCCGGTTCTCTTCACGTTCCGTTTTTGTTCATGCGGGCGGTCATAAATGGGTTAAATTGGTGTGGTTTAGGATAAAATGGGAATAGGGAGAAAATTTTATCTGTAATCTTTAATCTTTGCATCGTTTTGCCAGTGGAATGTCGGGCAGGATCGAAACGGAAGGAGACCGACAGATGAAAACAGCGCCGCCACACGGTGTCAGAAAGCCATGGTTTTCTTGGGTGTTCAAAGGTTCAGCTTGCCTGCATTTCGTGTCCGTTCTGCTGATTTTATTTGTTTTACTGCAGATGGCGAAACAGCCTTGGTTGTCGAGATCCGTTTATTTTCTGGAACATGAAAAATGGGTCATGCTCGCCTGGGTGAGTTCGTTTCTGGCCGTGCTCTCATTTTTGGCCATCTATACGATTTTGTTATTTGCCTTAAATGACCGGTTTCGCATCATTTTGCAATGGGCCTGGTTGATTCAACTGATCGGAGGGGCGGTCTTTCTGCTTTACCATCTGGTGCAGATGCTTCTGTTTCCTCTCATGGTTCATCTTTTTTTGCAGATGCCGACGCTGAATCTGATCCGGCATCTGGAGGAATGGGACTCGTTATTGATCCGGATGGTCGGTGTATTTGGACCCACGTGCTGGGCGATCGGGGGGTTAATTTACACCGCGGTGATGTTCCGCACCAGGGAATTTTCTCCGTTCCTCAGCTGGTGGTCGCTGCTGGTTTGGACGGTGGTGCTGGCCGGAGTTGTCAGTTTTCGATGGATGGGTTTTCATGTTTCCTTTTTACAAGGATTTGCCATTTTTATCTTTATTCCCTGGTTGTGGAATATGGGTGAGCAGGTAAAATCGGGATTTTCTAATTAAGCAGGATGGTTTTCGCAGATTGAAATAAAAATGAAACTTGAGGTAAAATAGAAAAGCCAAGGTATGTGATACTTCCCCAATGGAGGAGAATCAGGTTATGCGCCTACGCTCTTTTCAACTGGCAGATGTACATGACGTTTTAAGAATCTGGCAGATGACAGCTTCCCATCAGAAGGAAAGGGAAACGCTTCGGGTTTTGTATGAACAGTTAGCTTACGACCGGGATCTGGTTATTGTGGCCGAAGCACCGGATCAACGGGTGATCGGAGCCATTGTGGGAACAATTGACAAACACACGGGATTCTTCTATTGTCTCGCTGTTGACCCGAACTTCCAGAAACAAAGGGTCGGTACTGCATTAGTGCGTGAATTGGAGTACCGTTTTTTGCAAAAAGGGGTAAAAAGGATTTGGATCACGGTAGACAAGGGTACGGAAAAATTGCTCCCCTTTTACCAATATCTCGGTTACAGCAATACTTGTTCCACCCGTTTGGAAAAAGAGCTGTTTGTCAGTCAGCGATGTACTGGTTGATCGTTGTTTTTGTTTTTTGCCTATGGTTTTGTCTGTTTTTAATCTGCCTGAAGTACGGCAGATTTTTTTTGTGTCCAAATCCTTTCAGGAGGGGAGAGGAAGATAAATGTCTTCCCACATAAAAGGGTATCTGTTTTATGTTAAGAATACTACACTTTGAATACGCTTTCAAATTAAAATTATTTGAACGGCTTATTTTTTTTGTTGGATTGACTGGTAAGCATAAGGCGGAAAAGCCGGAACAGATTTAGATGGCGAACGGTTCGTGTTAAAAAATAAATCATTATTTTAGATGATGGTTTAAAGGAATCTGCCGAAGTTTTTGTGAATGGCTGCTATATTGGGGAGAATGCGGATGGTTGCGTGCCGGAAGCAAAGGAAAGGATGAAAAATAAGGAATTCCCTTAGAAATCAATCATAAAGCAATTCCGGCCGATTTGATTATTCCCTGTTGACATCAGGGGTTTTTTTTCACATAATTACTACTAACAATTGAGAGCGAAACGTGATGACAAGGACCAGTAGAGCATTCCCCAACTGTACAGAGAGCGAAACCCGCAGGTTGAGAGGTTTTGCCAGTTGGCTGCTCGAACCCATCCTTTGATGCGGCTGATGATAAATCAGATCGGGGCCAACCCGTTATCCTGAGCGATGTTAAATCGCGCTGAGCTGGGCGCTTTCATGGCGTCAACAAAGGTGGTACCGCGGGAGTTAACCTCTTTCGTCCTTTGGGATGAAGGAGGTTTTTGTTTTTTAGTCATCAAAAGGAGGTAGAAATCCATGTTACAAGAGCGAACCATTGGCTTTATCGGGGCAGGTTCCATGGCTGAAGCGATTTTGGCAGGATTGCTCCGGCAAAAGGAGGTAAGCCGGAAACAGATCTCGATTATCAACCGCGAGGATCAGGAACGGTTGAAAGAACTGACCGAAAGATACCGGTTGGACGAAACGAAGCAACGTATCGAAACAGTAGCGAAATCGGACATTGTGATTTTGGCAGTCAAACCGAAAGATGTGCCGGAAGTGTTGCAGACCTGGGGCCATCTCTTTTCGGAAGATCAGATGCTGTTGTCGGTGGCGGCAGGCATTTCAACCTCTCTGCTTGAGCAGCACGTCACCGGAAAGATGGCGGTGATTCGTGTCATGCCAAATACCTCTTGTGCCGTCGGTCAGTCGGCGACGGCGATTTGTCCGGGGAGCCACGTCAGCCCGGAGCAACTGGAAACAGCTCGACTGATTTTTCGCAGTATCGGATCGGTTATCGTCGTTGATGAGTCTTTGATGGATGCAGTCACCGGATTGTCCGGCAGCGGGCCCGCCTATGTTTATTATCTGGCAGAGTCCCTGGAGGCGGCGGGGATTTCGGCCGGGCTTTCCCCGGAAACGTCACGTGCATTGACCGTGCAAACCTTGCTCGGAGCGTCGCAAATGCTCCTCAAGACCGGCAAGGCGGCGGAAGAATTGCGACGTGAAGTCACCTCACCGGGAGGGACCACGATGGCCGGGCTCGAAGTTTTGGATCAATACCAGCTGGATGAAGCGATAAAAAAAGCTGTGCTCAGGGCCAAAGCCCGTTCGGTTGAAATGGGACAGCAAATTGCGATCACTTTCTGATACCGGGGGCATGGAGAAGACGACTCCATGCCTTTTCCCGCTTACGAAGAAATTTAAACATTTAAATCAACGAAAGTGGGGAAAGGCAGACATCAGGATCGGGCGAGTCTATAATGAAAACGTGTTAATTTCAAATAATAACCAAGTGAATTTTAAGATAATCAGATTGGCTGCCGTTTGTCAATCCTTTTTCCGCGAAGAGGCGCCGGAGTGCTTGCGGGCGCGCACATGTCGGCCACGAGGGACTCAGCCCGTCCCGACCCACCTGTTTTTATTCACTTTGATCCCGGGATTGCGCTTGTCGCGGCCGGAATGCTTTTTGTCTGATCCCGGCCAAGAGCAACGCCTCAGGCTTTAAATGATAAATTCTGAGTTTTAGGTGTTTTATTTTTTTCTCTTTTTGGAAATAAAGAAACTAGAGCGCTTGAGGTGAGGAAAATGATACCAAAAAAGGGTGATACGATTCGCATTGAAAGCTTAAAATACGGGAATTTGATGCACAGGGCTTGGAAAAAATCGGTGATTTTGCAACCGGGAGAACCGCTGGTACTTGCCAACTACAATGCAAAAGTGGTAGAAAAAAATGGTGTTGAATGGGATTTTCCGGGTTTGGCAATTTGTCTTTTTTCCAAGCGCGATTGGTTCCATACGGTTATCTTGTATGACGACCAGTTCCGGCTCAAGGAGTATTACTGCAACATTGCATCACCCTACTGGTGGGACGAAGCGGGAAAAACGCTCTGCTATATCGACTACGATTGGGATTTGATCGTCAAGCCTGATTGGCATTACCAATGGGTGGATGGGGACGAGTTTGAAGCGAATCGCTTGCACTACGGATATCCCCAAACGGTTGTGGACAGTGTGAACAGAGCCAAACAGGAACTGGAAGGACGGGTATTGCGGCAGGAGGAACCATTTTCTCCCGAATTCGCTCCATTTTGGTATCATCAGTACCTAATGCTGAAGACTGAAGCGGGATGATGGAGTGAATGTGCATGTTTCGGGTAAAGGGACTGAATAGATGGACGATGTTGGTCATCTATGCAGCCGTGTTTGCCTGGGCAGTCAATCAGTACGGGATAGCGTTATCAGTTGTAAACGGCACTTCGATGCAACCGACTCTGCAGGATGGTGACCGGCTTCTTGTCAATCGTTTTGCGTTTGTACTGGATCAGCCGAAGGTGGGGGAAGTGATTACTTTTCGCGATCCGTCCGACCATCACCGGTTTCTGGTCAAACGGGTGATCGGTGTGCCGGGGGACACAATCGAGATTCGAAACGGGCAGCTTTATCGCAACGGGAAGAAGGTACATGAGGCTTATACGGATTGCCCGATCGAAGATGGCAATTTCGGCCCGATCCGGGTAAAGCGCGGGACCGTGTTTGTCATGGGTGACAACCGTCACCGCTATGCCAGCAGGGACAGTCGGTATAGCAGCGTTGGACTCGTTCCCGACGATTTACTCGATGGGAAGGTGGAGCTTATTTTATGGCGGCCTTCATTATCAGCTTCGCTTTGATGCTGAATGAAGAAAACAATTTAAAATAGGTATAAAAGTCAAAAATTGTTCACAAAAACCAAATTGCTTAATTGCTTAAATGTCGCATAATAGGTAAGTGTTTACCGCTTTCCCTCAATCCCGTAAAAATAAATCAATCGCCTGGCAAAAGGCGGGTTGATAGACGGCCCATAAACATAAAAGCCAATCAAATCTGATTCTTTGGAGGTAATGACACAATGGATCTGTTAGCAAAAACACGTCGCATTTCCAAGATTTTGCAAAAAAATGTAGGCCACCATTTGGTTGACTTCGATGAAGTTGCACAAGTTCTCTGTGACATCATCGGCGCCAATATCTATGTGGTCAGCGCAGAAGGAAAGCTGCTCGGCATGGCGATCAACCATGACTTGGCCAACGAGCGGATGGAACAATATCTCAAAAACCGCGAGTTCCCGGTTGATTATGCCAAACTTCTCATGGAAGTAGACCAAACCATGACCAACGTTGGTGTGGACAGCCCTTATACCGCTTACCCGACGGAGATGAAGGACATGTTCCGCGAAGGGTTTACCACCCTGGTGCCGATCATTGGCGGTGGGGATCATCTGGGTACGCTGGTGCTGTCCCGCCTGAACACGCGTTTTGAAGAAGAAGACCTGATCTTGGCTGAGTATGGAGCAACCGTTGTCGGGATGGAAATTTTGCGTGAACGTGCCGGTCAGGTAGAAGAAGAAGCACGCAGCCGCGCAGTCGTGCAATTGGCGATCAATTCGCTCTCCTTCAGTGAATTGGAAGCGGCAGAACACATCTTTAATGAGCTGGATGGAATGGAAGGATTGCTCGTTGCAAGTAAAATTGCCGATCGTGTCGGAATCACGCGTTCCGTTATTGTAAATGCGCTGAGAAAACTCGAAAGCGCAGGTGTCGTGGAATCCCGTTCGCTCGGAATGAAAGGGACCTACATCAAAATTCTCAATCCGAAACTGCTCCCAGCCCTTGAAAAAGCCAGACATTAAAAAACAAACAAGAAAAGGTCCGAGTCTCACAAAAGAGTCTCGGCCTTTTTTATTTTGAACGAAAATTCAGTATTGTTTATGATATAATAGTTTTGCTCCAAAAAGATGTTTCTCGTGTTTTCCTCCCCTTGCCTGTTTGGGCGAGATTGGTTACAATCTGGCATCTGAGGGCATTTGCTTCCGCAGGTGAACCAGTTTTGCACCGATGACTTACTGCTTAGACTCAAAAACCTGTGTTTTAACATTTTTAAAAAATTGCCATGAATCTTTTTGGGTCTAACTTTCGTTATAAAAAGTGTAAGGCGTTAAACAACTAAACCGAAGAAGATACAGCAGAGGATGAAACGGGGAAGAGCGGGGTTGTATGTGCCGGAGGGACAAATTCTCCTTCGGTCGTCTTGCACCATACTCCGGGCCATGGCAATGTGGATATAAAAGCAAATTGTAGGGGTTGAATAAAGATGGGGAGTATGAGACGTTATCTTCGGTTTGTTAAGCCTTATTGGAAAGAAATCTGCTTGACAATGGCGATCGGGATTTTAAAATTCGGGATTCCGCTGTTGTTGCCGCTGTTATTGAAGTATGTGGTCGATCATCTGTTGCTCAGTTCGATGGCGGCACATGAAAAATTGCAGAAACTCGCCTGGGTGATCGGCGGAGCTTTCCTGCTGTTTACGGTGGTCCGAATCCCGGTCGAGTATTACCGGCAATATTTTGCCCAATGGACAGCGAGCAAAATTTTGTTTGATATTCGCAACCGGTTGTTTGATCACATTCAAAGACTATCGTTGAAGTTTTATCAGAATCAGAAGGTCGGGCAGATTATCTCTCGCGTGATCAATGATGTCGAACAGACAAAAGAATTTGTCGTAACCGGGATGATGAATATCTGGCTGGATCTGTCGACCCTTCTCATCGCCGTATCGATGATGATTTGGATCGATCCGTTCATGACCGCTGTTTCCCTTGCGATTTTTCCGTTATATGCGGTTTCGGTCAAATATTTTTTCCAAAACATGCGTCGCTACACGAAAGAGCGCTCGCAGGCACTGGCCGAATTGCAAGGGCATTTGCACGAACGAATTCAAGGGATTTCCGTTATTCGCGCTTTTCATTTGGAAAGGGAAGAACAAGAGCAATTTGAAAAACGAAATGCTTATTACTTGGATAAAGCGTTGTTGCAAACAAGGTGGATCGCCAAAACATTTGCGGCGATCAACACGATTACTGATTTGGCCCCGATTATCGTGATCGGAACATCAGCCTATCTCGTGATTGAACATAAGTTGACCATTGGTGCGTTAACGGCCTTCTATGGCTATATGGGCCTGATTTATAATCCGATTCGCCGCCTGGTTAATTCTTCCACAACTTTGACCCAGGCCTTTGCTTCAATGGATCGGGTGTTCGAGTTCATGGATGAGACCTATGATATCTTCGATCTTCCGCAGGCTCGTGAGATCCCGGCGGTTAAGGGGAAAATTGAGTTTGAAAATGTTCGGTTTCGTTATCATGACGACCAGGACTGGATCTTGGACGGAGTGAATTTTTCCGTTGCTGCCGGACAGACGGTGGCACTGGTCGGGCCGAGTGGTGGAGGAAAATCCTCGATTATCTCCCTGATCCCCCGTTTTTACGATGTGATCGAGGGACAGGTGAAAATAGACGGAATCGATGTGAAAGATTTTACAATGCGCAGTTTGCGGAGCCATATCGGAATGGTTTTGCAGGAAAACATTTTGTTCAGCGGTTCAGTGGAGGAAAATATCCGGATGGGAAAGGTTACAGCGACCAAAGAAGAAATCATCGAAGCGGCAAAAGCAGCAAACGCCCACGAATTTATCATGGAACTTCCGGACGGGTATGAGACGGAGATCGGGGAGCGGGGTGTCAAACTGTCCGGAGGCCAGAAGCAGCGGATTGCTTTGGCCAGGGTTTTTCTCAAGGACCCGGAAATCCTGATTTTGGACGAAGCAACATCGGCACTTGATCTGCAATCCGAACATCTGGTTCAGGAATCGCTGAACCGCCTGGCGAAAAATCGAACGACAATCGTAGTCGCACACCGGCTTTCCACTATTACACATGCGGATCAAATTCTGGTTATCGAGCACGGCCGTGTAGCGGAACAAGGGACACATGAAGAATTGTTGCGGAAAAACGGATTGTACGCCGATTTATTCAATGTACAGAATTTGGACGGGACCGTAAATGATCCGCAGACGGCAAATCGGGACTCTCACCACTTGATGGAGGGGAAACATGCGTAAAACCTTTGAAATCAACTACGAATGGGATATTGTACATATTCGCAGTGAAGCGCGCGAATTATCCAGGGAAGTGGGATTTGACGAACTGGATCAAGCGCGTATCGTACAATCGATCTCAGAATTGGCACGCAATGTCGTTCAATATGCGGATAAGGGAATCATTACGATCGCGACGGTGGAGGAAGAAGACCGGAAAGGAATTAAGATTCAGGTACAGGATACCGGGCCGGGCATTCCGAATTTGGAAGAATTGGCCAAGGGGAAAAATCAAAATCTGGGTGAAACCTCAGGATTGCAGCAAGTTTACATGCTGATGGATGAACTAAAGCAAATCCCCGTCGAAAACGGAACGTGTGTGGAAGCGGTAAAATGGCTTAAATCGAGCCGCATGCTTCATGAAAAATAATAAATTCACCAAAAAACGGTACGTTTCCCGCGGAAGGAAACTGTGCCGTTTTTTTGTCCCGTTCTCATTTCCAGGAAAATCCCGGCAGTTGATCAAAAATTGTTCACAGATATGTCACCTTCAAACAAATGCCATCGTTTAGACTAAAATAGAAAGGATCTAATGAAAGGAAAGCGGGCAAAAGGGATATAATATCGGTGATTCATTGTTATATCTCTGAATGAGCCATCCATGCCACCCTTGCATGAAGGTTGTTGATCATCTAAAATGGTGATGATATAAACCATGACTTTTGACATTTCTCGATTCCAATATTTGAGAAATGGAATGTAAAATCATAGGGCATTCTACCTACGATTGTTACATTTTTTGCATGTTATAATCAAATATTTCCCGCTTTCTGTATAGCCATAACCTGTTTTCCAAGTGGGGAAAACAGTTTTATTTCACTGCGTTTCTTGGCTTAGAAAGGAGGTCTGTGCGGTGGAACCATTATCTCAGCAAACCGCTGCAGATCGCATCATCAAAACGGAGCCATTTGAATCAGCATCTAAAGCTACCTGGCGTGATTATATCGAAATTACCAAACCAGGGATCAATAAAAGCAATTTGATTGCAACTTTTGCCGGATACTGGGTGGCTGCAGGAATCCACTCATTTCAATTGGTAACCCTTCTGATCACGTTGCTTGGAACGGCTTTGGTGATTGCCGGCAGCTGTACGTTGAATAACTTTATTGACCGCGATATAGACCCTTTGATGGAGCGTACCAAGACAAGGCCGGTGGCCGGGGGAAGGATCAAGCCGGCGGTGGCGCTTTGGTACGGAATCAGTCTGACGGTGCTGGGACTCCTGATCCTTGCGTTCGGAGTCAATCTGCTAGCCGCGATTCTCGGTTTTATCGGTTCATTTGTCTATGTCGTCATCTACAGCATGTGGCTGAAGAGAACCAGCACGTTGAACACGGTGGTCGGCGGTTTTTCCGGGGCAGTTCCGCCGATGATCGGTTGGGTTGCTGTCACTTCGCACATTGATTTAAATGCCTGGGCTCTGTTTTTGATTCTGTTTATGTGGCAGCCTCCTCATTTCTTCGCGTTGGCGATGCGCAAAGCGGAGGATTACCGTGCGGCTGGAATTCCCATGTTGCCGGTTGTCAAGGGAGCCGCGGAGACCAAGAAACAAACGCTGTTCTTTACGGTTATGTTGTTTTTCTCTTCTCTGTTGCTCTTCTTTACGGGAGCGTGTGGCTGGATTTATCTGGTTCTCGCTCTTATTCTGGGCGGAATCTATATTGCTTTGGCATGGAAAGGCTTCAAAACGCAGGATCACGAAAAATGGGCAAAGCAGCTGTTTTTCTACTCCCTGATCTATTTGACGGCGATCCTGTTTGCCATGGTTTTAGATGTTACGATCTATGATCTGATTCAAATGCTGTAAGAATGGATACAGTGCTTAATAAGAGCTTCATATAGATTTGGAGATGCACTGTTGTAAATCATTGATCCGGCCTTGGGCTCTTGAGGCCGGATCAAGCTAACAGAAAGTGAGGTTGGATCGTGGTGAGTCGACAACGTATGTGGCGAGTCTTGCCAGTATTCGCACTACTTGCGCTCGCTCTGTCAGGGTGCAGCAACAGCAAGGTGGAAATGAACGTTCTCGACCCGCACGGATCAGCGGGTGAGAAACAATTGGATCTCATCAATTGGAGCTTCATTCTCATGCTTGCCGTTTTTGCAGTAGTGACGACGATTTACATTTATGTGCTGATTCGCTACCGGAAACGGAAAGGCATTGACCGCATGCCGGAACAGGTTCATGGTAATACCGTACTGGAAATTGTATGGACTGTCATTCCGATTATCTTATTGGCGATTCTGGCGGTTCCGACGGTAAGCACTACCTTTGATCTTTCCGAGAAGCCGAAAACAAAGGATGCGATTCGCGTTGTGGTCACAGGTCACCAATATTGGTGGGAATTCGAGTATCCGGACCTGGGAATTAAAACGGCGCAAGAGTTACATATTCCTGTCGGCAGAAAAGTTGATCTGGAAATCCACGGGAAAGACGTCTTGCACTCTTTCTGGGTACCATCACTCCAAGGGAAAACAGACGTAGTCCCCGGCCGCGTCAACCATATGACTCTGGATGCCGACAAACCTGGTGTCTATCAGGGGAAATGCGCTGAATTGTGCGGTGCCGGCCATGCTTTGATGGATTTCAAGGTGATCGCTTCGAATGATGCCGACTTCAATAAATGGGTCGCAGAAATGAAAGCCCCTCCAGCTCCCGTGACAACGGCAAGCGAGAAAAAAGGGGAACAGCTTTTCCAGCAAAACTGCATGGGCTGCCATGCTGGAATCAATCCAAATGTCCAAGGCCCGGATTTGAACAAGTTCGGGACGCGCACAACAATTGCAGGCGTTTTGCCTCATGATGAACAGCATTTGAAACAATGGCTTCATAATCCGCAAGCAGTTAAGCCGGGAGCCTTGATGCCGAAAATCAATTACTTGCAACCGGATGAAATTCAGGCATTGACCGATTACTTGATGAGTCGAAAGTAACCGTTTTTTTTGGGCGGGAAATTTCGCAATCTCTACTCATCTCACAAAACTATTAATCTATCAAAAGTAGAAAGAAGGAGGGAACACCATGGGGACGCTGATAGTGCTGATCGTATTTGCGCTGTTTCTTACGGCGATCCTTACCGGGGGGTATAACAAAACCTTCTTGGAACGCGTAAAAAATAGCAAAGTATGGGATTGGCTCACCACGGTGGACCATAAGAAGATTGGGATTTTATACTTTCTGTCGGGTTTCTTCTTCTTCCTGGTCGGCGGAATCGAAGCGCTGTTTATGCGGTTGCAATTGGTGGTTCCCCACAACGACCTGTTTGTCGGGGATACGTTTAACGAATTGCTGACCATGCATGGAACGACCATGATCTTCATGGCGGCGATGCCGATGATCTTTGGTCTGATGAATGCGGTCGTTCCCCTGCAGATCGGTGCGCGGGACGTCGCTTTTCCCTTTGTCAACGCGCTCGGGTTCTGGCTTTTCTTCGCCGGCGGGCTTTTAATGAATCTCTCCTGGATTTTCGGCGGTGCGCCGGACGCTGGCTGGACTTCTTATACTTCGCTCGCTTTGAACAATTACAGTCCCGGACCGGGTGTCGATTTCTATGTGCTCGGCCTGCAGATTGCCGGGATCGGAACCTTGATCGGTGGTCTGAACTTCATGGCCACAATCATCAATTTGCGTGCTCCGGGCATGACTTTTCTGCGGATGCCGATGTTCACATGGACCAGCTTTGTTACATCAACCATCATCCTGTTTGCTTTTCCTCCCTTGACAGTCGCTCTTCTGCTGCTCATGTTTGACCGTTTGTTCGGTTCGCATTTCTTTGATTACACCATGGGTGGAAGCGCTGTAATCTGGGAGCACTTGTTCTGGATCTTCGGCCATCCGGAAGTGTACATCGTGATTTTGCCGGCCTTCGGGGTGATGTCCGAAGTAATCAGCACATTTTCGCGTAAGCGCCTGTTCGGTTACACTTCGATGGTGTTTGCGACCGTTTTGATCGCATTCCTTTCCTTCATGGTTTGGGTGCACCACATGTTTACCGTTGGACTTGGACCGGTGTCGAACTCTATCTTTGCGGTGGCGACAATGGCCATTGCAGTGCCTACCGGGATCAAGGTGTTCAACTGGCTCTTTACCATGTGGGGCGGCGAAATTCGCTTCACGACAGCGATGCTGTTTGCCATCGGGTTTATTCCGACCTTTGTGATGGGGGGGATGACCGGGGTGATGCTTGCTGCTCCGCCGGCTGACTTCCAGTACCAGGACAGCTACTTCGTCGTGGCCCACTTCCACTACGTACTTGTTGGCGGTACCGTGATGGGATTGTTTGCCGGAGCTTACTACTGGTGGCCGAAAATGTTCGGCAAGATGCTGAATGAGACCATCGGAAAAATCCATTTCTGGACATTCCTGATCGGGTTTCACCTCACTTTCTTTCCGCAGCACTTCCTGGGACTGTTCGGAATGCCGCGACGCGTCTTCACCTACCAGCCGGGCATGGGGCTGGACAGTCTCAACCTGATCAGTACTATCGGGGTAGTGGGAATGGCCATCGGAACGATCGCTTTCTTGTACAACATCTACTGGTCGTTCAAAAAAGCGGCTCCTGCTCCGGCCGATCCGTGGGACGGGCGTACGCTGGAATGGGCGATTTCGTCACCTCCGCCGGTTTACAACTTTGCCCAATTGCCGTTGGTGCGCGGGTATGATGCCTGGTGGATGGAAAAACAGGCAGGAAACAAAAGTTTGCCTCCTGCTGAACCGCTCGGCTCGATTCATATGCCATCTTCATCCTTCATTCCCATCCTGATGGCGCTCGGATTTTTCATCGCCGGTTTCGGGTTCATCTTCCGCGGCAATTTCGTCGGTGCAATAATCGGGTTGGTGCTGGTAATCGTTTGCCTGTTCTTGCGTTCATTTGATCGTGATCATGGTTACCACATTGAACCGGATGAGATTGAAGAAACGAATAAGGGGGTTCAGGCATAATGGCAACACATACGGAAGCAAGCAGAAGTCCCCATATGCCGAACCATCTGGAGACGGCCACATTTGAGGGCAGAAATAAAGTTCTTGGATTTTGGTTGTTCCTTGGGGCAGAAACCGTTCTTTTCGCCTGTCTGTTTGGTACCTATCTGGCTTTGCGGCATCAAACGATGGGCGGTCCATCCGGACATGAACTGTTCGATTTGAAATTGGTCGGTTTGGCCACGGCTTTCCTTCTCACCAGCAGCCTGACCAGCGTACTGGCCATTCTGGCGATGAACCAACTGAAAAAGAAGGTAATGATGTTCTGGCTGGCAGTAACCGTTTTGTTGGGACTCGCCTTCCTCATTTTGGAGATCAACGAGTTTATTCATTATGTGCATGAAGGGCATACTTTTACGAGCAGTGCCTTTGGCTCTTCCTTCTACGCTCTTGTGGGCACGCACGGAGCGCACGTAACTTTCGGGATTATTTGGATTTCCACACTGATGTTGCAAGCTGCCGGACGGGGCATCACGGAGGAAATGGCTCCCAAACTGTTTGTGGCCAGTCTGTATTGGCACTTTATCGATGTTGTTTGGGTCTTCATTTTCACGCTCGTGTATCTTCTCGGAAAGGTGGGGTAAGCGGTGACAGAAAACCAACATTCCGATAATCACGCCGTATCACCTAAGCCGGAAAGCGCGGTCAAACACTTGATTTCTTTTCTGATCATGATTATACTGACGGCGGCAGCTTTTTATGTGGTGATCAAATCGGGCTCTGTCGTTGCCGAACATCTTATTCTGCCGCTGATTCTCGTGTTTGCCGTCATCCAGGTTTTCCTGCAGCTGTTCACCTTCATGCATCTTGGACAGAAAGGATCGGCTTACTATGCGATCTTTATCATGCTGGGAATTGTGATTGCGGTAATTTCTGCGGTAGGAATTATTTTGATGTAAGAAAAAATGCCCTCTGCCAGCGACAGGCCGGAGGGCATTTTTTCTGAGAAAGTGGTCGGTCAGCGGGCACCATGCCGGAGAATTGCATCCCGGGTTGAGCCGAAAAAATGAACGGTTTTTTGTAAGGAGGTTATGCTTTGTGCAAGGAAGTGTGATTGCGCTGGTCAGTACATCGTGTACCACGATCAGCGCCATTCTGATGGCGATCGGATGGGTGATGATCCGACGGGGCAACGTCAAGGTGCATCGCAGTCTGATGATTGCCTCCGTAATCTTCGCGGCGGGCTTTTTCGCCCTTTATATGTACCGGACGATGTTTCTCGGAAACGTGCCATTTGGCGGACCTCATTATCTGTTGCCGTATTACACGGCTTTTCTTACCTTCCACATCACGGTGACTTCAATCGCTCCGATCTTGGCGGTAATTACACTTTATTTCGCCTATAAAAAGCGTTTTGACCGTCACCGTGCGTTCGGCCGCTGGACGGCACGGATCTGGTTTGTTGGGGCGATTACCGCGATCACAACCTATCTGATCCTGTTTGTCATCTACCCGGCAAATACGACAACGGATTTGTTCCGGGCTTATTGGGGTTTTTAAAGGGATGGACATCCAGCCTGTTGTCTGAACGGATCGGGGCCTTTTTGACTCCATGCCGGAATGAAGGGGGATTTTGTTTCCAGTGGACAGCAACAACACAGAGCGAAACTTCAACGGTACAGGAAAAATCCTCTCTTTGTTGACAGCGGTAACTGATCAGGGAAAAAAGATATCTGCCACAGAAAAAATGATCAAGAAAATGCCCTTTTCCGATGGAATTTTATTGGGGGGAGTTACCGGCTTGGGCTATTTTGCCGCTTATCTTTCGGATGTGAGTTATAAAGAATATTACGGGCTCCCCTCACTCTATGCGGATGTCAGTTTGAACACCGTCATTTTGGCTGTCGCTTCGATTGTTTTTGTCATTCTGGTACTGGCCATGTTTTTGCAGCGGCCTTATGCGATGCGCTACGGCAAATTTGTTTTGCCGGTGATTCTCCCCTTCTCCATCGGTTTGTTACTCGGGCTGAAGCTGGATTATCAATTCAAGCAATCGCTTTGGGAAATTTTTTTCTTTTTCCTTGTATATGTTCTGCTTACGGCACTCCTGTTGTTCTTTGCCATGAGACAAAATTGGCTGCTGACAGGATTGGCACTGGTGATGATTGTCATTTCCGTCTCCAGGGCGAGCGGTTACATTATCGCCTCCAACCAGACGGAATACCTGGTGACACAAGGCTCCTCACCGTATGTGGTGGTGGATACATACAAGGATGGATTTGTAATGATGCCGGTCGATCTGAAGAGGCATGTGATTTTGCCCGAAGTGCTTTTTGTCGACCAGGCCGAGCAAATCAAAGATTCGTTGCGATTGAGGGAGATCAAAACGGGACCGTTGACGGTGGAGGGAAAGAGAGATTGAGTCCCGGCAAATCATAGAACGACGCACAGCCAATGCGGAGGGGCTGTGCGTCATCGTTAATCGGCCGTATAAAAGTCAATTGTTTTATATTTGCGAGAAATTTGTGTATCAACATATAACTTCCACATCTGTTTGGCACACTCTTTGGAACAGATGGGAGATTCAAAGCTAACCTCTACATAATGCGCTTCCTTGCCGCAGATCGAGCAAGGAGCCGTTTTTTTGGCAGGGAGGAGTAAATCTTCGCTATTCAAGATTTGGTCTCGTTTCAATGAAATCATCCTCTCCAATGCGGACTGGTGGGAACCGTGTTCCCTTCCTCATAGGAGGAATCAGACAAAAAGGGGTTAGTCTTACAATCACTCATTTTTATTTTCTCATAAAATTTATGTTTCGTGAACCCATATTTACCAATCCGCTGACGTGCAGCTGCGAAAGGAGGGGAGATCAACCGAAAAAGATTAAAAGCAAAATGCCGGTAATGAAGAAGGCGATGGCGATCCAAAAAAGGCGGAAACCGATCCTTGCATTTTTTTCACGTTCTTCGGGGCTTTTCATATTTTCGACTACTGCATCCATATATCCGCTATCCCATCCCTTCACTTTATTTTTTATAAAATGAAAATTCCCAATGGTATTTTTATTATACTGAAAATGTCCCGGAGACATCCGGAAGAGTGTGAGTTCGAACCAAGTACCGGGTGGGGATGTGGAGCAAGATCCATGTTTATCATTCGCTGCTGGAAAGGGGATTAGAGGTGAAGAAGAGTTGCCGGTAACGCGAATAAATGCAGAAAAAAAGCTCACCCGCAGAAATTTCCTCAAAAAGGGGATTCTTGCGGCAGCAGGGCTTTTCGTATTGGGACTGCCCGGTTATTCATTTTTTGTGGAAAAAAATCAGCTCGAGATCAATCGGATTCGCATTTCATCCCCGAGACTTCCTGTTTCTTTCAAGGGTATGAAGATTGTGCAAATCAGCGACCTTCACTTTGGATTTTTTTATGGTCCGGAGCAGTTGCAAACGCTTGTGGACCAAGTGCGGTCTCTTCATCCCGATCTCTTCTGTTTTACGGGGGACTTAATCGACCGCCGCTTCTCCCGCGGTGAGGCGATAAAGGTATCCGATCTGTTGAAACAAATCGACGCTCCTTATGGAAAGTTCGCCATCCTGGGCAATCATGATTATTGGGGTGATACGGCTTTGGTGAAGGACTGCTTGACCAGTGCCGGTTTTCGCTTGTTGATCAACGAATGGACGCTCGTGAAAAAAGGGAATGATGTTATTTCTGTTTCTGGCCTTGACGATTTGCTGAACGGGAAACCGGATCACTCAAAAGTTTTTAACGATGCCCGATTTGATCCCGATCTTTTTCATTTGATGCTGGTCCATGAACCGGATTTTGCCAAGGTTATCTCCTCTGATCCGGTCGATTTGCAATTATCCGGTCACAGCCATGGCGGTCAGATTAACCTGCCATTTTTCGGCCCGCTGTTTACCCCGCCACTGTCCAGGAAGTTTTCTTCCGGGTTATATCAAATCAATGAGCGGCTTACCCTCTATACAAACCGCGGCATCGGGACAACCATCTTGCCGTTCCGGTTTGCTTGCCGTCCGGAGATCACGGTAATCGAGTTGGGGTAACAAAGCTCGTTCTTGTTGAATCATCCTCTGTGGATTGAAAAGGAGGATTGCAATGGATCGGGAAAACACTTTGGCTTATACCGCTTGGTGAGGCATTCAATCAATGACCCACTTGCAAGGCGGGAGATATTGCAAGAACGGCCAAGGGTGGAATCCGGTGATTACTTTTTTGTTGTGCAATAACCTCAGGATGGTGTTGGAGCAGTCGAAACGGTGACTGAAGATATGGGCCGAAACTATTCATGTGTTGGGAGGTTTACGATGATTAGCTTTAATATCTTTATAGGGTTAATTTTAGGACTTCTATTTTTCCTGGTTCGATTACCTTATTACATAATAAAGAGAAAATTTTTTAATTGGCAAAAAGTCCTTTTTGAAATCATTTTGGGTGTATATATTGTTTGCTTGATAGGTGTTACTCTTCTGCCTATTCCTTTTGATAATTCAGATCCGTTGGTTCGTATGTATCCGGAGAAAGATAATTATATTCCCTTTTTTAGCATTTATACTACCGCTACACAGGCAGTATCGCCAACCATCGCGATTAAGCAGATTTTAGGCAATTTAGTTATGTTAATGCCTCTTGGGGTGATTCTCCCATTTATTTCGAAGAAAATAAAACAATCTGTTACAAGAGCAGTCTTTATCGGTTTTTTGGTTAGTCTATCCATTGAGTTGTTACAGATTTTTGTCTCTCTGTTAATCAACTATAAGTACAGGAGTTTCGATGTTGATGATATTATTTTAAATACTTTAGGAAGTTTTTTGGGGACTTTGTTATTTAAACTTATTTACCCTTATATCATTGAACATTATCAAGCCATTCACCATACGGGGAGCAACTGAACAGAAAATCCCGATTGCTGCGGATCGTTGTGATTCGTTTTTTATTTTGATGATTCGAATGGGGTGATGGAAGAGATTGGCGGATTGTTGCCTGCACCGTAACCAAACCATCGAGTAAGGGGAGGTTGCCCATATTGCGGTGAGTATTACGATTACAGTTGTTGGATCGACAGGGAAACCGGACGAAAAAAGGCGACATTGCTCTATTGAAGCAAAGCGCCTTTTAAATTGAGAGTGTGGGAGAGAGTTTGCCGCTTCAGAATGGCGGTCTCTTCTTTGATGCGCAAGAGGACGACCAAAAAGGATGAAGGTTCTTCAAAATGAGGGCAATGAGCTGAGTTTTCAAACCAGATAAGGTCTTTTTTGGGTGCTTTCAACTGCTCGCAGAATTTTTCCTGCAGTTCAAACGGAGAGAGGTAATCATACCGGCCGACGCAAAAATAAGCGGGCACCTTGAGCTCGGAAATCTCGTTAAACAGGTTCATTTGCATGATTTTCGGACCGAGATGTTTCATCGTAAAGCGTGTTCCCTGAAAAAAGCGCCACCAGTCGGCCAGGGTGTATTCTCGCGAGAACAGTCCGCGCCTGAGAAAGCTGAACAGGCTTCCTTTGCGTACATCCCCACCGAATTTGGACAGCCATTTGCGCTGCACCAACAGATCCCGAATCCGGCGATACGGTGGATAGCCGATCCGGTTTAGCGCGCGGACGGCAAAGAATTTTTCATTTTGGCGCGCGTAAATCAGGACCATTTGGTAGGAAATCATTTCTCCGTGTTCGACATCAGTCATTTGCCCGATCCCGATATAGGCGTGAATCAGTTCCGGGTATTGCTTGGCGACGAGAGCGGCGACGATGCTTCCCCATGAGTGTCCGGCCAAAAACAGTTTTTTCTGTCCGAATCGCTTTAAGAGATAAATGATGAGTTCGTGTGCATCGGCAACGAGCTGTTCGATGGTCAGTGAAGCCGGATCGAGCCGTTTTGAATAGGATTTGCCGCTTCCGCGCTGATCCCAGTTGACGACGATAAAATGCTTTTCCAGCTCCTCTTGATAATGCCGGGCAAAACCGATTTGCGCGTGGCCCGGACCTCCGTGGATAAAGAGCAGGAGGGGGTGTTTGGTATCGCGGCTGCGAATCAGGACGGACTGACTGATTCCGCCGAGCGGTATTTTTTCAAGCACGGCAATGCTGCTGGCGATCTTTTTTCTTTTTTGATCCCGATAGGGAGGGGTAAAACTTTTAAACATCAGATACCCACCTTTCAGTTCACACCAAATCCTCAGTTGGGTATGAAATATTCTGCATATTCCTTTTCCTTCCTTCAAAAAAATGATATATTTCGCTAATGTTACAAATAACTTTTGTCTATTGATGTGAAAAATGCGGGAAATCCGGCGGGAAAAGCGGATAAATCAAAAATGGTGCTGAAAAAAATCCCCCCCGATCCCGGGGAGGATGAATTGAATGATTGGTTTATTCGGTGGAGATGGATGGGTCCGCCTGTTGTTTTTGCGGGATAATTTGGATGAAATGGCGGTCGAGATCCTTGAGCAAGTCTTCGACTTTTTGCGCTTCATCCCACTGTTCGGAAAGGATGAGCTCCGTGTGGTAAAGGCCCAGTAATTCTTGCAGATCTCTCACCCCTTTTTCGCTCAGCGGTTCCATCGCCACTTTGGCCGCTTTGGCGATCCGGCGCATGACGGCGGCTTCATCCAGACCCAGTTCCGGTTGCAGCCGCTGGTAAACGACACCGCCCGTCATACCCGAACAGATCCACGGTCCCGGGTCCCCGAGAACCACTGCACGTCCATCCGTCATATATTCAAAAGCAAATCCTTTGATATTGGCGCGATTTCCGATCATGCCGAGTTCATCCCGCAACGGCTCCTTGATGTCACCGGCAATGATGATGTCGGCGCCGGAGAGGCGAATGCCTGCACGGGAGTCCGCGTTGCCCTGAACGATAAACAACCCTTTTTGCGCGCCGTAGCAGAAGCTTTTTCCCACAGAGCCGTTTACATAAATGCCGTTCCGGTTGCGTGTTTTGAGAATGGCGACCTTGCCGCCGAAGGCTGTTTTCCCGACACCGTCCTGCGCTCCGCCATGAACGGTTGCCGAAATGCCGTCGGCGTGGAAGGCGGCAAATCCGTTCCCGGGTACTGAGCCGTCCGTAAAGGAGAAACTCCACTTCGGCAGGGAATGATAGCTGCCATCCAGCCGGTTGCGGACCCGGGTTCCGGAAAGATCTGAGAGCAACACCCGGTGAGCGCTGTGAATGCCGGCAAACGTGTGCGAATATTCCTGGGTTGCCGAAACGGCAGATTCGGACATCACCAGTGATGCTCCCGCGGCAACGAGAGCCGGTGTTTCCGTTTTTTCCTTCACTCCAATATTGGTCCATTCTGAACTGAGGCGCAATAGCTCAGTCAGATCGAGTTTATCCTGCTCTCTCACCTGCTCCAGGAGATCGGACCGGCCCACGAGATCCTGGGCACGTTTAAAGCCAAGCTGCGCGGTGAGCCGTTTCACTTCTTCGCCAAATGCTGTGAACAAGGTCATCAGTCCGGCGACGGCCATATCGAAGTCCCGGGGTACAAACCGGCGAAGTCCGTGTTCTTCCGCTTCTTCCGGTGTTTCGATTTGCGTGGCGATCCCGACATGGCAGGTGTCCAAGTGACAGCCGCGACAGGTGGTACACCCGATGGCGAGCATGGCCAGGGTACCGAAACCAATCCGGTTTGCACCGAGGAGCATCAGTTTCACCGCGTCGAGCGCGCTGCGCATTCCGCCGTCGGCCCACAATTCGACCTGATCGCGAATGCCTGCCTCGATCAACGCATTATGTGCGGCTTTAATGCCGATTTCCGCCGGAAGACCCACGTGTTGCAACGCATGAATCCGGGCAGCCCCGGTTCCGCCATCAAATCCGCTCAGGGTGATAATGTCGGCGCCCGCTTTGGCAATGCCCACGGCAATCGTTCCGATATTGGGCACGACCGGCACTTTGACGATCACTTTTGCCTGGCGGTTGGCGGTTTTTAATTCGGTGATGATTTGCGCCAAATCTTCGATTGAGTAAATATCGTGGTTATTGGAGGGCGAAATCAGGTCGCTGCCGGGTGTGGCGTTGCGGGCCGCTGCCACTTTGGCCGAGACCTTTTTGCCGGGCAGGTGGCCGCCTTCCCCGGGTTTTGCCCCCTGGCCGATCTTGATTTCCAAAATGTTGGCCGAGTTCGCCAGTTCGACATTGACGCCAAATCGCCCGGATGCGATCTGATGACCGCGCGTTTTCGGATATTTGCCGAGCATATCTTTGATTTCGCCGCCTTCGCCGTTCAGGCTGATCATGTTTAAGCGGTCTGCCGCTTCGGCATATGCGCGGAAAGCCACCTCGTTCTGGGAACCGAACGACATCGAGCTGATCACAAACGGCAAGTCGTGATCTCCAACGCGGATATCCACTTCTGCGGGATTGATCCCCTGGTCTCCGCTTTGCCGCAAATCGGCCACATGGCGCAGAGAGACAGGGTTCTCTTTTTCCAGGTCATTTAATTTTTGCGCAAATTCGTCATATTGGATCGAACCGCCGGCCAATTGACCGATCGATTTCCAGATGCGCGGCCAGAGATGGAAGAGGCGGGCTGGTTTGGCTTTGTCGCTATGGAAATCGGTTTGTCTCTCCTCTGCATCCTTCTCCATATCACGCCAGTGGAGACCAGCCTGGTCAGAGCCGCAATAATTGACGATGCCGAGTGTGTCCGCCACTTCGGGGCTTAAACCGATGGAGGAGAACAGGCGGGCGTAACCGCGCAGTTCATGAATTCCGATGGTGGAGATGATTTTTTCCAAGCCTTTGTTAATTGCCTGAAAGAGTTTCAGGGCTGATTTTTCCTCTTTTTCGGCGATTGTGGCAAACATGAGATATGGCGAGACGGCATCTGCTCCCAATCCGATGGCGACAGCCAAGTCATGCAGGTTGCGCATGGCCGCGGAACGGACGACAATGCTTGCCTGACGGCGGAGGTTTTGCCCGTCCGGCCCCGTTTCCCGTTTTAACGCCTGATCCACTGTCGAGATGCCCAAATGCGGGTCCAGGAACAAGTTGTCACCCTGATGGCAGCCGTTATCATCGAGCAAAAGGAGGTTCGCTCCTTCTTTTACGGCTTGGACCGCATCTTTCCCCAATTGTTCCAATGCTTGTTTTATTCCTGTTTTCCGCTGATAGGAAAGGGAAAGACGGGTGACTGATCCGGTTTGCTCAAATCGTTCGATCAGTTCCTCGAATGAGAGTGTAGCCGAATCGAGGCAAACTTCACCGGCTTGCGCACCTTCCACGAGGATCGGTGAGGGGAGCTCCACTCGGACAGCTTCCGTTTGAGTCGAGGAGAGCGAAGGGCGCGGGCCGATAATGACGCGGGTGGAGAAATGCTCCATTTCCCGTTCGCGGTCAATTGCCGGGTTGGTGACGACAGCGACACTCTCTTTGATATAGTCGGGAATGTTTTGTCTCACCTTGGCAAGAGCCGCCAGCGGGCCGTCATGTCCCAGGGAGCGAATCGGATCAACCCCGGTATCGGCCATCTGCTCCACCAGTTGAATTTGTTCACGTTCCCAGCCAAACGCCGCATATGCTTGGTTTGTGGCCGGAGGGATGATTGTATCGGGCTTGCCTTTTCCCGTCGGTGTGGACAGGTAGGATTGAAAACCGCTGAAATCTGCACGCTTCTTCGCCCGTTGAAGCACAATCTGTTGCAGTTCGTGATGCTGCAGCACCTTCACCTTGGGAGCAAGCCGGACCCCGACCGTTTCTCCGGGTGCGAGCGGCTTCGGTTCACTGACCATTTCTCTGGCGGGGATAATTCCCTGTTCGGAACTGAAGAACAGGACGCGATCGTTTTCCACCAGCCAAAGGGGTCTCAGGCCGAGCGCATCAACGCTGAAGGCACATTCATCCCCGTAGCGGGAAACAATGCCGGCCGGCCCTTGGGCGAAAGGTCCCCACGTTTGCCTGTAGTAAGTGTATAAATCTTTCAACTCGGATGGCAGGTGCTTTAATTCATGCAAAATGGGCGGGAAAACCATTTCAATGGCTTCAAACAGACTAAACCCGTAATGATGGATCAGCGTCTCGAGCAAGCGGTTCAGATCCTGCGAATCACTGCTGTCATCATCAAGGGGAACGCCGATCATTTTGGCCTCGTCCCTGAGCTTGCGAATGGTGTTGATTTCTCCGTTATGACCGAGCAGGGAAAAAGGTTGAACACGGAAAAAATTAGATAAAGTGTTGGTTGAATAGCGGTTGTGGCCAATGGTGACGACTGATTTGAATTCAGGGTCGTTGAGGTCGTCAAAGTAGTCGGGCAGAAGGCTGGCGGCGCCCATCAGTTTGTAAACAACCGTCGTATTGCTGAAGGAGGCGACTTGCACCGGAAATTTCTGTTCAATTTCCACGACCAGGTCGAATAAACGGCGGGGCAAGTTCTGATCACTCTCCGCCAACACGGCCAACTGCCAGAAATGAGGCTCATCCAGAAGTCCGTTTTTTCCCAGGACGGTGCTGTTTACCTGGTCAAGTTTTTGCGCCACTACTTGCAATCCGTTCTGCGCGAGGAGACGCAAGATTTCATTTTTATGATGATCGGTTTGTTTTCCGAGTTTGGGTAAAAAGATGTGAGCAACGGCAAAGCGAGGTTCATGTACGATGGATGAGGGGAGTTTGCTCTGGCGGGAAGATTCCCTCGCCCAAAGGTCACGCGGAATATCGGTCAGGATGCCGCAACCGTCCCCTTCTCCATTGATAAATCCGGAACGATGTTCCATCTTGATCAGGGCTGCGATGGTATCCAGCATGTTTTGACGTTTGGGTGTTCCATCTTTTTCGATCACGGCAACAATGCCACAACTGTCATGTTCATTGGCAGTCAGGTTTTGGAAGCGCCCTAAGTCTGCTCTTCTTTTCACAGGAACGGTCATCGCTCCTCCTCACCTCCGATATGATAATGTCTCCCCTTTCCCTGACAGAAAATTTTGGATAGAGGAGTTATGGTTTTTTAAAAAAATTGCTTTGGCAGAAAACATAACATCGTATTGCAATAAAAGAATAACATGAAAATTTATGACATAGCAAGTATGAGATGCCATTTTTATTCATTTTCCAATATCTTTTATACAAAAATGATCTCAGGATGTCGATTGCGTAAACCTTTGATAATAACGGGAAGTGGCAGTTTTGCTGTAAGCGTTTTCTTAAATAATCATGAATTTTTATTCATTTATTTCCTTTTATTGGGATTTTGTTTTTTTAAGGGGAGTATTAATTTTTTGATATGATTGTAAACAGGGGGGAGTGTAGCTTTTTACCTTTAGGGTATTAAAGATGATGGTTAGAAATAATCTTATCATATTGAGATGATTTTGTGTATATTTAAAAATTTTTTATTTAGAGAGTTGGTGTAAAGTGGAAAGGAAAATCGGTTTTGTTTTGGCTCTGCTCTTGCTGTTTTTGACAATTCCCGGTTTTCATGCGGTGCAGGCGAAGGAAATCGGCTGTTATTCGTTTGACCGCTGGGAAGATGCCCAACGCTATTATCTCCGGCATTCCAAGAATACGCTGGATGCCGACCGGGATGGATGGGCTTGTGAGGAATTGATCGGTTTTCAAAACCTGGGCGCGGAGAAAGAAAAATGGCGAAAGAAGCCGGGCGAACCCGTTCCGGAAAAAAAGGCGAGCCCGAAGCGTTCGTGGTTTGAACAGATTCTCTACATGATTGAAAGCTTCCTGGACTGAGGCAAAATGGAAACTCCCGGCTTGTGATCGAGGCCGGGAGTTTTTGATATCGTTCAGTCATCCTCTTGATTCACCATATGATGGGCGGCGATGACCAGGCGGCCGAAAAAGAGCTCGCGCTCCTGACCCGTAATCCCCACTTCGTCCATGGCACGGCTCATGCAATCGAGCCAGGCTTCCGCGCGTGCCGGCGTGATCGGAAAAGGCAGATGCCGTGCCCTGAGCATTGGATGGCCGTATTTTTCGGTATAGAGAGGAGGGCCACCCAAAAATTGCGTCAGGAAGAGATACTGTTTTTCCATGACGGGACGGATGTCTTCGGGAAAGATCGGCTTTAACAGCGGATGAGCCTGGACGCGGGGATAAAAGGCCTCAACCAGCGCGCGTACCCGGTCGGCTCCTCCGATTTTTTCGTATAAGGTTGTTGCTTCTTCCATGCGGATCACTCCCGGCAGTTGTTTTCAAGCTGTGCGGTCTGTTACGGCTTCATTTGGCGAAATGCCCGTTCCACTGCTCTGATGGTGAATTGAATATCCTCTTCCGAATGGGCAGTTGTTAAAAACCAGGCTTCATATTTGGATGGGGCCAGATAGACTCCCTCCTCCAGCATGAGACGGAAAAATTGGGCGAATTGCTCGCCGTCGGCAGCTTTTGCCCCTTCATAGTCTTCAACCGTTTTGTCAGTAAAGTATACGGTAAAGGCGCCGCCAACCCGGTTCACCGTAACGGAGTTTCCGTATTTGCCGGCCAGGCGGATGATCTCATCGCTCAAAGTTTTCCCCATTTGCTCCAACCGTTCGTATGTACCGGGTTGTGACAGTTGTTTGATGCAAGCGATACCGGCTGAGATTGACAGAGGATTTCCGGCCATGGTTCCCGCCTGGTACATCGGTCCCGTCGGCGACACTTTCTCCATGATTTTGCGGGAACCTCCGTATGCTCCGATGGGCAGACCGCCGCCGATGATTTTTCCGAGGGCGGTTAAGTCGGGTTCGACATCATATAATGTTTGTACGCCGCCGTAATGAAAGCGGAAACCGGTGATCACCTCGTCAAAAATGACCAGCGCACCCGCCTGATGCGCCCGTTCTTTAACGGTTTGCAAGAAGCCGGGTTTGGGCGGCACGATGCCGAAGTTGCCGACAAGCGGCTCCACCAGGACTGCAGCCAGTTGATCGCCCCAGTGCTCCATTGCTTCTGCGAAAGCATCGAGATCGTTGAAGGGGATGGTGATCACTTCGCTGGCGATACTGTTGGGAATGCCGGCGCTGTCCGGGGTTCCCAGAGTGGAAGGGCCTGATCCCGCGGCAACCAGCACCAGATCGGAATGTCCGTGGTAACATCCGGCGAACTTGAGGATTTTATCGCGGCCGGTGTAGGCGCGTGCCAGCCGGATCGTCGTCATCACCGCTTCGGTTCCGCTGTTGACAAAGCGGATCTGTTCCATTGACGGAATCGCATCGCGCAGCATTTCCGCAAACAGAACCTCTTTTTCTGTCGGCGTTCCGTACAGAACACCATTGGTTGCCTGTTCGATGATGGCGGCGGTGACAACCGGATGGGCATGCCCCAGGATGATCGGGCCGAATGCCGCCAGATAATCAATATATCGGTTGCCGTCTTCATCCCAGAAGTACGGGCCTTGTGCTTTTTTCATAAAAATGGGCGTTCCGTTTCCAACAGCCCGGAAGGAGCGGGAAGGGCTGTTGACGCCGCCCACGATCACGTCTAGCGCTTTTTGGTAAAGCTCTTCTGAACGTTGTATATTCAAGGAACCATCCTCCTCCTAGAAAATGTCTCTTTCATTGTAACGCGCTTTTGGGGAAATGCCTAGGTGAAAGAGGGGAGCGACAGGGGGTGTCCCGGGGCGATTGGCGGTGGCGGGGAGCATTCCGCCGGGCATGGAACAAGCCGGCCGTGATTCACGATTTCAAAGGTTGTTCAGTTGTCTGTTTCTTTCATCCTGTGTTATCCTCAAATTGGGAACATATGTGGTTTTTCCGGGTTTATCTTGTATTTGGGAAGTGAATTGTGGAGGCGAAGAAACTTGTCCGTTTTTCAAGTGGGGGAATGGTATCGAGGATTATATTATGTTGAACACGTCGTTCAATTTTTTGGCGGGGAAATGGCAGTGGCTCGCAAAGATTCCACCCGGTATTACCTGGAGTCGGTTCTCCTGGAAGGGGCCGCACCTCCCCAGGTTGTCGAGCAATACCGCTCTTTGAACCATCCGCTCCTTCTTCCCATTGAGGAAGTGTACGACGAGGAACGTTTTCTCGTGTTGATCCGGCCCTATGAACCGATTCGTCCGCTGAGGGAAGTGATTTCGGAAAGAGAAGTGGATGAAGATCAAGTGGTTGCATGGGGAAAAGAGCTTTTGCAACTGGAACGGGAGCTCAGAGCCAAGCCGTTCAAAATGTACATCTTGCTTGATCCGCGCAATATCGGAATGACGGCAAATGATGAATTAAAAGTTTTGTTCTGCGGGACGGAGAAAATCACTTATTCCCGAACGCTGGACTGGGGCACCTTTTTCTACTGTTTGTTGTCCGGACGGCTTCGGGAAAAGCCGCTGCAAAGGCTGCCCGTCGGTTTTCCCGTTTCCAAACCGATGGCCAAGCTGATCTCGAAATGTTTGCAGAACCATTCACCTGAGTCCGTGCTCGCGCAAATTGAAGCATACGAAAGGCGCAAAGAAGGAAAAGGGTTTCTCTCCTTTCTGTTCCGGGAACGTAAAGAATCATCGCAAGAAAACCATCCGCCTGTGGAAGAACAGCCCAGTGTACAGGAAAATGAAAAAGAGCCCGAGGTTTTCGCTGAACAAATGAATCCGTCTGATGCCGTTGCCGCTGATTCGGTCCCGGCCGAACAGGCCCCCGCTGTCACGGAAGAGACTCCGCAGGATGCAGTTTCCAACAGGCAGGAAGCAGCGCAAAACGAGGAGCTCCCGACGGAAGATACTGACCGCAGAAAGCTCTCTCAGGAAGAGGCGGACCGAAAAGAGCTCCCGGAGGAAGATGCCAATCGCAAAGAAATCCCGCAGGAAGATGCCGAGCGCGAAGAGCTTCCGCAAGAAGATGCCGAGCGCGAAGAGCGTCTGAAAAGATTGGAACAGGAAACGCTGGAGCGGTTGCGGCGGGAATTTGAAGAACGTCAGGAGCAGCTGCTCAGCAAGCAACGGGAGGAGCTTGAAAAACGGCAGGCCGAACTTCTGGAAAAGCAGCGCCAGGAGTTTGAAAAGAGAGAACAGGAGCTCCTGAAACGCCAAAAAGACGAATTCAAACAGATGATTGAAAAGGAAGAGCAAGAAGAATGGGAGCGCGAACAGCAGGAGAAAGAACGGCTCGAGCAGGAACGGCTGGCGAAACAGCGGGAAGAAGAGGAACGGCGGCGCCGCGAAGAGTTGGAAAAAGAGCGCAAACGGCTTGAAAAAGAGCAGGAAGAACGGCTGCAAAAAGAATTGGAACGGATGGAAAAAGAGAGGCTGGAATGGGAGAGAAAACGGCAGGAGCTGGAAAAGAAAGAAGAAGAGCTGGAAGCGAGACTGCGGCGAGAGTTTGAAAAAATGGCGCAGAGCCTGCTGGAAAAACAGGCTGAAGAATTTGAACGCCGGCAGCAGGAGATGCTGCAAAAACAGCGGGAACTGTTGGAAAATCAGACAAAAGAGCGCCTGAAAAAGCAACGCCAGGATCTGGAACAATCCTCGAAATATTACTTGCTTGACAAGACCATCATCAAAAAACAAGCAGGTTTAATAGATCTGGAAGAAAATTGGCCAAACATTCCGCTGCCCTCCGAAAAAGCAGAGAATACAGACCCGTCCGAAAAAGCAAGACAACAGGAGATCACGCAGGAACGTTTGCGCCAGGAGCGTCTGAAGCGCGAAAACGAAGATCATGAGCGGCTGGCCAGACAGTTTGAGGAATATATGAAGCAGATTTATGTTCAGGACTGATGCAGGGTCGTACAGCTTTTAGCCCCCTTATATTGAACCGGCAAGGAGTGGTGTTCATCCATGATTTTTTACAAATCGCTTGCAAGTTTGGGGATTGGTGGCGCCACGGTTGATACCCGGCTTGAGGGAAGCCGGTTTTACCCGGGAGAGACGGTGAAAGGGGAAGTGTTTGTCCGGGGAGGCAACAGCCCGCAAGAGGTTGAAGATATCTATCTTTACCTGGTGGTTACGGTAAACCGAAATCACAAAAAAATAGCTCATGCCATGGAGAAATATCGGCTGTCTCAATCGTTTACCTTGCAAGTGGGTGAACACAAACGGATTCCGTTTCAAATCCGATTGCCGATGGAAACTCCGATGTCGACCGGCAGTTTTCCGCTTTACCTCAAGACCGGATTGGATATCAAAATGGCAATTGATCCTACGGACTTGGACAGAATTGAGGTTTTTCCGGCCCCGCTTGTCCAAAAACTTTTAAAACAGATGGAAGATGCCGGTTTTATTCTTTATCACATTCATAATGAGTATGATCCGGATCAAAAACCGTTTCCGTTTTTTCAGATGTTTCAATTTCGCCCGACTGGACGCTATCACGGGTATGTGGATAATATGAATATCATTTTCAACGTTTCGGAGACCGGAGTGGAGATGGATGTGGAGATGATCCGGTCCGAACGGATTTTGAACAGCGCCTTTTCCTGGAAGTTCAGCGATCCCGATGGGACCCTGACGATCAACAGTCAAAAGGTGCAGGAAGATCCGCTGCAAAAGATTGACGAATTATTGAATCAGAAACCGTAGGGATCAGGTTATTGCAAGCCGGATCCCGGAACCGGGCGGAGGGGTTTGGGGGAAAAAGCCTGTTCGGATTTTCATGCAAGGGAAAGACCCGGAAATCCCTCCGTCAGCAAAAGCAATGGATGGTCCCTCAAGGGGCTGCAGAACGAAGCAGAGAATCAAATCAGGGGAGTGCAGGGGAACAATGTCGGTTTTTGGAAAAGCATTAGCCAGTTTAGGGGTAGGAGCAGCCAAAGTGGATACGCGACTGGAGAAAGCTACATACCGCCAGGGGGAAATGATTCGCGGTGAAGTTTTTATCCAGGGGGGACAGGCTCCTCAGATGATTGATGAGATCTACCTCTATCTCATCGTTCAGTACCACCATGAAGGGACCCATAAAGAGTATGTCGTCAGCGAATTTCGTTTGACAGAGGAGTTTGAAATCGGTCCTCATGAATCGAAAGTTCTTCCGTTTCAATTTGAAATGCCGCTTGATGCGCCGGTTTCCACAGGTGGTTCGCCCATCTATCTGAAGACCGGGCTCGATATTAAAATGGCGATCGACCCAAATGATACTGATGGGGTTGAGATTTTGCCGCATCCGCTGATCGATGCCGTTTTACACGGGATGGAGGGAATCGGTTTCCGCCTGACGAGTGTCGATTACGCTTTTGATAAATTCTATTCCCGCCATCCCTTTATTCAGGAATACAAAATGATACCCGAAAGCGGGGAATACAGGGAGGCGTTTGATGAAGTCAGCCTCGTCTTTTATCCGCACGTGCACGAAGTCGACATCATTTTATCGTTGGATCGCAAAGCGGTTGATCTGATGAGTTCCATGGAGGAAGCGCTCAATCTGGATGAGCGGATTCTCCGGTTTACGGTTACGAAAAAAGAGGTGGAACGTGGTCCGCGCGCCTTGGAAGCGAAGCTTGCGCAAATGATTGAACCTTATTTGTAAAAAAAGGGTAATCCCCCCGGATGATGGGGGATTTCCTTGATTTTTGCCAAAATTCCGGTATTGTGCTGCAAAAGGGAGGGAAGGCTGAGATGAATGAAAATCAGCTGGTTTTGCGGCCGATGGGCGATTCTGCCATTGTGGCCGAATTGGGGCAGAAAATGGATCAAGAGACACATTTCCGGGTAAAGGCATTGGCTGCCGCGCTTAAGAAAAATCCCTTCCGGGGAATGACGGGATATGTGCCTGCTTTTACCACGCTGACAGTATTTTATGATCCCCTTTCTCTCTCGTTTACGGAAATGAGCCGGCGACTGCAATCCCTGGCCGAAGACATCGGTACAGGGGAAGAGCTGCAACCGAAGGTCGTGGAGATCCCCGTTTGCTATGGCGGTGAATTCGGCCCCGACTTACCCTTTGTGGCTGAATACAACAAACTGTCACCCGAGGAAGTGATCCGGATTCATGCTTCAGGGGAATACCTGGTTTACATGATCGGATTTGCTCCGGGCTTTCCCTATCTCGGCGGAATGTCCGAGCGGATTGCCGCACCGCGAAAGCCGTCGCCGCGGGTAAAAGTTCCGGCGGGCTCGGTCGGGATTGCCGGAAAGCAAACCGGAATCTATTCCCTCGATTCGCCCGGAGGGTGGCAACTGATCGGGCGGACACCGCTCTCTCTCTTCCGTGTGGACAGAAACCCGCCCGGTTTGTTGGAGATGGGGGATATCGTCCGCTTCCGGCCGATTTCCCGCGCGGAGTATGAACGTTGGGAGGCTGGCGGAAATCATGCATATCAGCGTTAAAAAGGCCGGACTGTTTACGACGTTGCAGGATTTGGGAAGAACGGGTTGGCGCCAAGCCGGCATCCCCGTCAGCGGGGCGATGGACCCGTTTGCTCTGCGAACGGCCAATCTGCTGGTTGGAAATGAAGAAGGAGAAGCCGCTCTGGAAATGACCATGACCGGCCCGACGCTGGAGATGGAAGCGAATCTCTTGATCGCCATCTGTGGAGCTGATCTTCAGCCCCGCATCAACGGGCAACCGGTGAAAAACTGGCGCCCGGTCTATGTCAGAAAAGGAGCCGTTCTCTCTTTTGCCGGTTCTGTCAAGGGCTGCCGGGCCTACCTGGCAGTGGCGGGGGGATTTGCCGTGCAGCCCGTCTTGGGGAGTAAAGCTACCTATACGCGTGCAGGAATCGGCGGATTTTGCGGCAGGGCGCTGGAGATAGGAGACCGGCTCGCTATTGGGACCATGAGTAAATCAGCACTTCGGCGCCTGAGCCAACTTGCCCGGAGAGCAGGGAACCGGGCATATGCCGAAGGGGAATGGTATGTCGGCCCCGGTTTTCTCCCTCCCTACCGCGCCAATCCGACTGTTCGTGTCACCCGTGGGGGACAATTTTCATGGTTTTCGGAGAGAGGAAAGGAGAATTTTTTTACGGAGGCGTTTCAAATTTCCGCGCAGTCGGATCGGATGGGATACAGGCTGACCGGCCCGGAGATTTCTCTGTGTCATCCGCGCGAGCTTTTATCTGAAGCGGTGACGCCGGGAACCGTGCAGGTACCGGCCGACGGGCAACCGATTATTTTGATGGCGGATTGCCAGACAACCGGCGGTTATCCCAAAATCGCCGAGGTCATCACTGCGGATCTGCCGGTGCTCGCCCAGATGAAACCGGGTGAAAAAGTACGGTTTGCCGAAGTTTCGGTCAATGAGGCGCAAAGGCAGTATCGCAAACAGGAAAAAAAATTGGCCCTGTTGAAAAAAAGGCTGGCACTGCTGTGAAAAAACGGGAGGGAAACGGATGACTCGCATCGATTTGAATTGTGACCTGGGTGAAAGTTTCGGATCTTACCGGATCGGAATGGATGAAGCGATTCTGCCGATTGTCACGTCGGCCAACATCGCCTGCGGCTTTCATGCCGGTGATCCTGCTGTAATGCGGAAAACGGTGCAACTCGCACTGGAACATCGGGTGTCGATTGGAGCCCATCCCGGTTTGCCCGATCTGCTTGGCTTTGGCCGCCGCCAGATGGCGATTTCCTCCCAGGAAGCTTATGATATGGTTGTTTACCAGATCGGCGCCCTGTCCGCCTTTGTTACGGCGGAAGGAGGGAAATTGAGGCATGTCAAACCGCATGGCGCTCTTTATAATATGGCGGCCGCCCGCCCAGATCTGGCACAGGCGATTGCCCGGGCTGTGTATCGGGTGGACAGGGAATTGATCCTGTATGGCCTGGCCGGCAGCGAGTTGATCAAGGCGGGAGAAGAGGTAGGACTGAGAACGGCCAGCGAAGTGTTTGCCGATCGGACTTATCAGGAGGATGGGAGCCTCACCCCGAGAACGGAACCGGGGGCGTTAATCGAGGACACGTCCGCAGCGGTTTCGCATGTGCTGCGGATGGTGCGCGAAGGAAAAGTGAGAACGCTTGGAGGCACAGACCTGGAGATTCGGGCGGATACGATTTGCATTCACGGAGATGGCGAACATGCACTCCGGTTTGCGAAGACCATCCGTGAGCAACTGATGGCTGCCGGTGTACAGATTGCCCCGCTGTGAATGTTGGAGCAGAACGGAATTTTTTCCATGGAGATGCAGTTCACTTTACCGGTCGATAGGATTAAAATAGAATGGTGACCCAGGTATTCCTGCAACAGGGAATGCCTTTTTTTCTTTGAAAGTGTATAGCGGGACGGAATGCGGGGAAGCCCGGCCGGCCTGGCTTGACTTTTACCTCTGGGTTGCGCTTATGACGATCTCACAAAAGGGAGAGTGGAAAGAAAGTGCGATCGATTGAAGCTCATGGGTTAACCAAAGAGTTTAAGGTATATCAGAGCCGCCCGGGATTAGCGGGGGCCTTTCGCGATTTGTTGAACCGGCAGTACCGGGTGATCCGGGCTGTTGATGCGATTGATTTGACAATTGACCAGGGAGAAATCGTCGGTTATATCGGGGAAAACGGCGCCGGGAAATCGACGACAATCAAGATGTTGACGGGGATTTTGGAACCGACGGCCGGAGAGTTGAAAGTGAACGGCTACGATCCCCATCGCGAACGGGAAAAATTTGTGCGAACGATCGGCGTCGTTTTCGGGCAGCGCAGCCAGCTCTGGTGGGATATCGCGGTGCAGGAGTCGTTTCGCCTGCTGCAAAAAGTCTACCGGTTGCCGGATGAGCAGTATAAACGCCATCTCGGACGGATGGTGGAAGTTTTGGAAATCGGTGATCTGCTTGACCAGCCGGTTCGCAAATTGAGCCTGGGCCAGCGGATGCGCTGTGAACTGGCTGCCGCACTGATTCATCAGCCGCCGCTGCTGTTTCTGGATGAACCGACGATCGGGCTGGACGTGCTGGTAAAAGAAAATATTCGCCGCTTCCTGAAAGAGATCAACAAAGAGTTGGGAACGACGATTTTGCTGACCACGCACGACATTTCAGATATCGAGGCCCTGTGTTCACGCGTTGTGATGCTGGACAAAGGGCGCATCATCTATGACGGAAGCCTGACCAAACTTCGGCTCAACTGGGGTGGCGGACGCAAGATTCACCTGGATTTTGCGAAGAACGTCCAGTTGAATGAACTGGAGCAGAGAACGGAAGGGCTTCCGGTAAAATGGGAACAGACGGGGCAAAGGCAGTATATTGCCCATATTCATCACGGTGAATTGGCGGTATCGGAAGTGCTTTCCCGTGTGGTTCAGTATGTGCCCGTTCAGGAAATGCGGATTGAAGAGGCATCGACCGAAGAGATTGTGCGCCAAATTTATCAGGAGGGGATGACGATTGTATAAGGTGTATCTTGAAGTGATTCGCATCCGTTTTCTCATGATGCTGGCGTACCGCGTGAATTACTACAGCGGCATTATCATCTACAGTTTGAACATCGGCGTTTATTATTTTTTGTGGATGGCCATCTATGGCAACAAGGGAACGCTGCAGGGGATGACTGTGATGCAAATGGCCACATACATCGCCGTTTCCTGGATGTCGCGGGCGTTTTATTTCAACAATCTCGATCGGGAGATCGCGCAGGAGATTCGTGACGGAACCGTTGCCGTTCAGTTGATACGCCCCTATCACTATCTGTTGGTCAAAGCGTTTCAGGGGCTGGGAGAAGGATTGTTCCGCCTGTTTTTATTCAGTGTTCCCGGAATGATCGTGGTATCGTTCATTTTTCCGATCGATCTGCCGGGAGTCTCGCCGGTATGGGCCAAATTTGCCTTAAGTCTGCTGCTCGGGTTTATCGTCAACGTGGAAGTGAACCTGCTGACAGGCGTGCTCGCCTTTTTCATTTTAAACAACCAAGGATTGATCTGGGCGAAGCGAGTGATCGTCGATCTGCTGTCGGGGCTTACGATCCCCATCGTCTTTTATCCCGACTGGATGCAAAAAGTACTGGAGTTTCTTCCGTTTCAGGCGATCAGTTATTTGCCGAGCACGGTATTGGTCAAAGGATTGGCCGGCTCCGACTTTGTCCATGCCATATTGATCCAAGCTGTTTGGTGCGTGCTGCTCTGGATTCCCATTCAGCTGATCTGGTTAAAAGCTAGAAAAACGCTGATTGTACAAGGTGGTTAATATGTTTCATCTCCATTTGTTCATCGAGTATTTCAAGCAATATATCAAGACGAGAATGGCGTATCGCTGGGATTTTGTGACCCAGTTCATCATGAACTTTTTTTATCAGGGCATCAATCTCATCTTTATCCTGGTGGTCTTCCAGCATACATCAAGCCTCGGCGGCTGGAATCGCTACGAAGTGATTTTTATTTATGGCTATTTTCTCATTCCGTGGGCGGTTTTTTCTGCATTTTTCAATCTCTGGGATTTTAATGACCGCTATGTGATCAAAGGAGAACTGGACAGGGTGTTGACCAGGCCGGTCTACAGCTTGGTCCAGGTGATCATGGAGACGATGACTCCGGAATCCCTTGTCGGCGGGTTAACCGGACTTGTCGTGATGGGGTATGCCGCTTGGAAACTGGATCTCAGTTGGGATTTGATTGATATTCTCCTTCTTTTCCTGTTCACGTTGGGCAGTGTGATGATTTACGGAGGAATCTATATAGCCTTGACCAGCATCAGTCTCTATTCGGATTCCAAATCTGATATCCAGCCGATTATTTACAATATCGGGAATTATGGCCGCTATCCCGTAAATATCTACCATCGGGTGATTCAGTTTGCGCTCACCTGGGTTCTTCCGTTTGCTTTTGTCGGCTTTTACCCGGCAAGTTACCTTCTGGATCATGACCATTGGAAATGGTATGCCTTCCTCACCCCGCTCGTTGGCATCCTTTATCTCGGGTTTGGTCTGATGTGCTGGAACCGGGGCATTCGCCACTATCGGGGAGCAGGCAACTGAACAACTGACCGCGCGGGTTGTTTATTCCAACAATCGCGCGGTCTTTTTTACGGGGAGGAAAAATGTTGCTGCGGATTGTCGGCTCCGGGGTTCTCATCCTGCCCTCCCTCTTCTTCATTCACCAGATTTTTGCGGTGTTCTTCCACCACCTGCTCGATAATGTCTCCCACGGCGGAATCGTCTCCGGTGGCGGTTAAACCGACGTTTAAGGTTCCGCTCAGCGTTTGCACATGCAGCTCGTGAATCTTGTATTCGATTTTTTCCACCTGAAGCGGCTTGATTTTCTCGACCAGCTTTTGCAGTTCTTCATTTTGCTGCTTCAACTGATTGAGGTCCTGCTCCATCTGCTCCAGCCGTTGCCAAAGATAAGAGAAAGGATCATATCCGTACAAGCGATTTCACTCCTTTATGTGCACTATTGGTTTTCTTCATTAATAAAAATGAATTAAGCAAGCTGAATCCCTTTTCCAGTGCTTCATGTTTTTTGCGAAAATGCGTCACAGGAATGTCGTTGTCTGTTCATTCCAACCATTCCATATTCCGCCGGTTGTGTCCGCTCCTTTCCGGAGCATGCTTAAGCCTGCATCACTCGGCTGTGCCGAAAGGTTATGCATTTTCCGTCGGGATGAAATGGGCAATCTCTTTTAAAATATATGGGGATGAGGTAAGAATTGATGCCAGAATTGTGACAGGACAAAGCCCAAGCGAATAAAATATGGGCATCCGTATTGTGATTCGGCCTGTAAAGGAGGTTTTTCTGGTGAGCGGGAATACCCAATTTGCGCGGTGGCATCATTTGGCCCGGCAGTTTCTGGGGGAAGATTTTTTTAAGGAAATCATGCATGCGGCCGAAAAAGACGAACCGGCCGTCGATGTGTTTCATGGGCCGAATGAAGTGATTGTGGTGATCAATTTGCCCGGGATGGAAAATATCCATACCCTGGAAATGAGAGTGGAAGGGGAAACGCTTTGGATAAAAGGACAAATCCCAAACCCTTATGAAGGGTTTCATGTATCGCTTTCCGAGCGTAAAAAAGGAGAATTTCAGAAAACCATTCCATTGGGTGTTCCTGTTGCCAGGCGATATACCAGCGCGCGTTACCGCAAAGGGATTTTGGAAATTCGGTTTCCCATTCATAAGGAACCTTCTCAGAACCATGCGATGAAACTGAAGATGGATGACCGGGAGTAACACTGACCGAGGGAGGGACATCCATGGGGACGATCAACAATATTTTTAATATCAAAATCAACAGCATATCCAGTGCTGCTTCCGTCAATTTCGGAAATACTATCAACATCGGCGCGGAAAGCTTTACCAAATCGCTTGGTGGATCTTCACCGATTGGGGATTTCAGCCGGAACCTCGATTTTGAGCGGAATGTGTATCTCGATCCGGATATTGTGGATTCCACGGGATGAGGTGACGGGCATTGATTCATGTGGAAATTCGTTCGCTTCAGGTTAATACGGTTGCGGATGCGGGCTCGATGAATATCGGTTCCACACTGAATATTGTCAATCAACGGGAGCAACTGGTATCACCCCGGCAGCCACAGAAACCGGGAGGGCAGGAAGAAAAAACGGAAGTACCGAATCCGCCGGAGACGCAGCCGCCAATTCCCACTCAACCGGGTCCGCCAATTCCGCCGCCGGCCGGAGCCAAAAGTCCGAAGGATGACGGTCCCTCCCGCAGGAATCATTCATGTGTAATCCGGGAATGAAAAAACTTGGGTCAAACGGGCTGTGAATTGGCCTGTTTTTTTAACACTTGGAAGTTTTTTCTGGAAATGAGAGAATAAAAAAAGCCCGGAAAAAGCAGAGGTTTGGGTGGTAGGGATGAAAAAGAAAATTTTGATTGTTGAAGATGAAAAGAGCATTACCCGGTTTCTGGAGTTGGAGTTAAGACATGAAGGATATGAGGTCAAGGTTGCCCATGACGGCAGATCTGCGCTGAGAATGATGAAAGAAGAAGACTGGCAATTGGTGATACTGGACATTATGCTGCCTGACCTCAGCGGAATCGAGATCTGTCGCCGAATTCGTTCCGACAACCAGGTTCCGATCATCATGTTGACGGCCAAAGATGCCGTTCCCGACCGTGTCAGCGGGTTGGATGCCGGCGCGGATGACTATCTGACAAAACCGTTTGCGATTGAAGAACTTTTGGCCCGCCTCCGGGCGATTGAACGGCGGCATTCATGGGAAGAGGAGGCGAACGTGATCGGGGTGACCCCGATTACCCTCTATCTCGATGAGAGAAAGGCCGAAGCGTACGGAAAGGAAATCAAATTGACCGCCCGCGAATTTGATTTGCTCTCCTACCTGATGCAAAACAAAAATCATGTCCTGACAAGGGAGATGATTCTGACCAAGGTATGGGGCTACGATTATGCGGGGGACACCAATGTCGTGGACGTCTATATCCGTTATTTGCGCGCGAAACTGGAATCCATCGGTCTGGAATATTTCATTGAAACCGTGCGGGGAGTGGGTTATGTGGTTCGGGAACATTAAGATGCCGATACGCTGGAGACTGGTTGTTTTATCGACGATCGGACTGATTGGGATTTTGATCCTGTTTCATATCTTTGTCTACGTTCTTTTAAAGAACTGGTTGATTGGAACGGAAGAATCGGTGCTTCGGGATAAGCTGATCTCGATTCAGAAAGTTTACGATCAGGAGGCGTTTTCCTCACTTCCTTATTCCGCATGGCTCCCCTCGATGATCGAAGAAGGACAAGCAGTTAGGCTGATTCGGAACAAACGGGTGATCGCTTCCGTTAACAAGGGAATTTCCGAAACAGTCTTTCTGCCGATGTCCTATCCCAACAAAAAGGAGAAGATCGAAAAATATACCGACCGGGAAGTGCTGGTGCTGACAATGCCGCTCGACCGGGGAAAAGGGCGGATGGAGTTATATTCCGATTATTCTTCCAGTGGCAAGTATATCAGCTCGATGATCACCGCATTGGTCATTGCTTCATCCGTGCTCCTCGTGTTTGTGGTGATCGGCGGATATGTGATGAGCACGATCGCGTTTCGCCCGGTGAAGATGATTACAAAGGCGGTACAGGAATTTGATCCGGCCAGGCCGACTCACCGGCTGAAGGTGCCGAACACCGGGGATGAAATTGCGCTGCTGTCGAGAGTGTTTAACTTACTGCTCGATCGGATCTATGATTTGATAAAAAAGCAAAATCGCTTTGTCAGCGATGTCTCCCACGAGTTGCGCACACCGATCGCCGTGGTGCGGGGCTATTTGAATTTATTGCGCCGTTGGGGAATGAAAAAGCCGGATGTGGCGGAGGAAGCTCTTTCCACCATGGATGAGGAGCTGACTCGGATTGAAAAAATGACTGAGCGCTTGCTCAAGTTGGCCCGTCTGGAAATGGAGGAGCCGGTTCAGGAACCGGAAACTTTCAACATCACTTCGGTTATTGCCGAACGGGTGAAGCGCTGGCAGCAAGTTCACCGTGAGCTGGAGATTGTTTATGATGCCCGGGATGAGGAACTTGAGTGCAGAAGCTATCAGGCGGATTTGGAGGAACTGCTGGATATCCTTTTGGACAACGCGGGCAAATATACGGAAGAAGGCGGCCGCATCACGGTCAAATTGCGGGGAACCCCGAAGCGCATCCGAATCGTGGTGCGGGATACGGGGCAGGGAATTTCTGCGGCTGATCTCCCCTTTATCTTTGACCGTTTTTACCGGGCCAAACGACAGCGCAAAAACACCGGCAGCGGGCTGGGACTTTCCATCGCGCTGGAACTGGTTAAAAAAATGGGCGGAGAGCTGGACATTAAGAGCCAACTTGGGAAAGGGACTGCGGTCATCATTACGTTGCCCCGTTTCTAATCAAAGATTAATCCGATTCTCATATTTCTCTTATATGCCCTTCTTATGATTGGAGTATAAATTGCATTTCTTAAGAAGGGATTGAGTCGGATGAAATTGATCGCTGAACTTTTTATCCTGCTGACGGTGGTGCCGATTTGGGGGATCAAGGCAATCTGCTCGATCCGCAGTTTGAACGTCTTTCTGAAATCTCTTATCTGACGATAGCGATTGCATATATTTCCAGCCGGGGCCGATGACAGGCCCCGTTCGTTTTTTTCACGTAAGGGTGTTGCCGGTTGCTCAGTGACGTCTCCGCTCCCCTCCCGGGACTGCGTGGATGTCTGTCTGTCATGGATCTGTCCGCTTCCCATTCAACATCCATTTGCAGCGCTTAATTTCGCCTTTGAGAAATGGTAGAATGTGAATAACCTGTGAAGTAAATGATGGAGGTGTAATCATGCCGCAAGAAGGAGAGCAAGCGATCGGGTTTACACTGGAGGCATCCAACGGAGAAAAAGTGTCGCTTTCCGATTATCGGGGGAAAAATGTTGTTTTGTACTTCTATCCCAAAGACAACACACCGGGTTGTACCGTGGAAGCGTGCGGTTTTCGTGATCACCATCAGGAATTTGCAGATCTGAATACGGTGATTTTGGGAGTCAGCCGGGATTCCGTTGCTTCCCATCAAAAATTTGTGGAAAAGCAGAATCTCCCTTTCCTGCTTCTGAGTGATCCCGACGGCAAGGTGTGTGAAGCCTATGGTGTGCTTAAAGACAAGAATATGTTCGGCAAAAAGTTTAAAGGCATCGAACGCTCGACCTTTGTGATCAATGGGGAAGGACAGATTGTCAAGGTTTATCGAAAAGTGAAAGCGATGGGGCATGTAAAGGAAGTTTTGCAATATATCAAAGAACATCTCCGTTGACGGGTTCCTGCCACAGGGCCCGTTTTTCGCCAATCGATAAAGGATGTGGTGAAAAATGGTGAATGCTTACGATTGGCCCGATTATTACGATTGGACATCCACGGGGCTTGATCACGATCTCACCTATTATGTAGAATTGGCACAGCAAACGGGAGGTCCGGTCTTGGAGCTCGGATGCGGGACAGGACGGATTACCCTGGCGATCGCCCGCGCCGGAATCAAGGTAGTCGGGCTTGACCTTTCTTCGGCCATGCTGGCAAAAGCGAAACGAAAAGCGGAGGAAATGGAACTCGCCGGGATGGTGGAATGGATCGAAGGGGATATGTCCCGCTTTCAATTGGGACGCTGTTTTCCCCTGATCATTATTCCGTACCGTTCGTTTTTGCATCTGTTGACGGTTCGCGACCAGGTGGAAACGCTGAAACGGGTGCGCGTCCATTTGGCGGACGAGGGATTGTTTGCTTTCAATATCTTCGTTCCCAAAATTAAAGCTCTTTATGAAACGGATGGACGTTATACTTTTCGCGGTACGTTTCCGGTGCCGGGAACAGGTGAAACCGTAGAGCTTCATGATTTTATCGAATATGACCATTTTGCCCAAATTGCCAATGTGATTCGTTACATGGAACGATTTGATCCTTCAGGTTTAATGATTGAGCGAATCCGCACGCTGTTCCGGCTCCGTTATGTTTACCCGTCCGAAATCAACCATCTTTTAAACCTGTGCGGATTTAAAATTCTTCATCGCTTTGGCACATTTTACCGCACGCCTTTTGACGCGCGCAGCGACGAATTGATTATTGAAGCGGCTAAACGCGTTTTGTAGGGAGGGGAGAAAATGGAAGTGCAGAAGCCGAAACGCGTACCGACGCGAAAAATCTTGGAAACCCTCGCCGAAATGTATCCGGATGCCCATTGTGAACTGAACTACCGAAATCCTTTTGAACTCTTGATCGCCACGATTCTGTCGGCGCAATCAACCGACCGCCAGGTGAACAAAGTGACGAAAGGATTGTTTGAAAAGTTCCCCCGGCCGGAAGATTTTCTTGATTTGACCGAGGAAGATCTGGCGGAGCACATTCGCGGTCTGGGATTGTATCGCAATAAAAGCAGGAGCATTTTGCAAACATGTCGCATTTTGGTGGAGAAGTACGGAGGGGAGGTGCCGCAAGACCGCAAGCAGCTGGAAGCATTGCCCGGAGTCGGCCGCAAAACGGCCAATGTCGTATTGAGCAATGCCTTTGGTGTTCCGGCGCTGGCGGTGGATACGCATGTACAGAGGGTGGCCAACCGCTTGGCCCTTGCGGATAGCGACAACCCGCTTGAGACGGAGCGCCAACTGATGAAACGGGTTCCCCGGGCCGAATGGAGCGACACCCATCATCGGATCATCTGGCACGGCCGCCGCGTTTGCGCCGCGAGAAATCCCAAATGCCAGATCTGCGACCTCCTGCCTTACTGTTGGTACGGGAAAAAAGTGAAAAAGGAGAAGGGGAAATACGAGCCGGCGGGGCGGTAAAAGGAGAACGCGAAGAAGGCGATTTTTGATCAGTCAAAAGTCGCCTTTTAACTAAAACACCGCCTTTTTGCATGATTCGCGGCTGATCCGCGTCATGCACAAAAGCCCCACCGGGAAAGAAGGGTGGGGAATTAAGGGTCAAATTATGAACCTTTTGATTCGGTTTGTTTTTCCTTTTTCACTTTGACTTCCCTGGCCCAATCTCTGAATCCGAAGTATAAAGCGGCAAGGGCGACCAGGATATGAACGACTTCAATCGTGGCAGTATTTTCAACAAGGCCGTCGAAAAGGCCGAGAATCGCGATGATGCCGTACAAAACGCCGAAGACCCGTGCAGTCAGCAGGCTCCACTTCTCTTGGGCGCTTACGGCCAAAAAGATAATGCCGCTAATCAGATGAAACAGGTTATGAGCCAAGGTTAAATGCAGGAGATTATAAATGGTGCCTTGAGTTGGTAAAAAGAAGCCGATCACCCCGATGAGGGTGAGCAAAACTCCTATGATCCTGGCGAATCCTTTTGCCATAAACCTCACTCTCTTTCCTTTGGTTTGTTAGATATATATGAGCCACACCGGGTGGTGATGCCTAAATTGTCCAACTGAATCTTTCACTGAAGGCAAAATGAAGAGGTGGTAATAAATTGCGGGAAACGAGGAAAAAAACCCGGGAAATCCAGGCGATCGAGCGGCGCAAGCAGCTGTTGGAGATGGCGAAAAAGTTATTTGCCGAGCGGGGTTATCACGGTACAACAACGAAAGCGATCAATGAAAGCATCGGAATGGCGGACGGGCTTCTGTATCACTATTTTCCCGGGGGGAAATTGCAAATTTTGCATGCGATTTTTGAAGAAGAGATCGACCGGAAAATCGGCCGGATCAAGCAAGAATTGCAAAAGATTGCGGAGATTGACGAGCTTAAAGACGTTCTTTTTCAAATTGGCAGCCTTTTGATGAAATATGCCGTTCGCGACCGGGAATTGCTCATCATCTATCTGAAAGAACGTTCGCTGCTCGACCCTGCGCTGTTGCAGAGGAGCATCCATCAGCTTTGTGAGGTCTGGCGGGAGATCTGCGCCCTGATCGAAGCAAAGATCGATGAGAGGCACTTTCATCAATTTGATCCGTCGATGATGGTGAATCAGTTTGTCGGTGCCATTATCTTTTATCTGGCACAAAATATTTACTTTCCGGAAAAAAGCCGCAGTCGCAAAAGGAAAGAAGAATTCCTGTGCGAATGGGTTCGCCATACCCTTGCAACCTGGACCAAATAAAAAAGGGGAGACCATTTTGGACTGCCCGGTTTTTTAAAAAACAATTCATTGATTAATGAATTAAAAAAGGGGAATATAATAGAGTAATTTATTTTCTCCAAAAAGGATGGGGGCCTCAATGAAACTTCAGTTTGATCTGTTTGCTCCGGATTATAAGAAACACTCCTATGCGTTTTATACTGAATTGCGGGAAAAAGCGCCCGTTTACAAAGTGAAAATGCCGAACGGGCTCGATGCCTGGCTGATTACCCGCTACGAGGATGCGCTTTCGGCTTTAAAGGACAGCCGCTTTATCAAAAGAGGGCGAACCGCGCTCGGGGAAGAGCGGTTTAAAAAATTGATCGTGCTTGAGGAATCAGAGTACTTAATGGAAACCATGCTGGCGATGGATCCGCCCGATCATACCCGACTCAGAAGTCTGGTATCCAAAGCGTTTACGCCCAAGATGATCCAGGGGATGCATGAGAATATCCAAAATATCGCCGACGGGCTGTTGGAGAAAATGGAAAAAGGAAAACCAATCGATTTAATGAGTGAGTTTGCCTTTCCCCTGCCCATCATCGTAATCAGCGAAATGCTGGGAATTCCCACTGAAGACAGGATGAAATTTCGCGATTGGTCCAACGCGATCATTGATGCCAATAATCATCCGGACCGGATGAGGAAGGCTGGTCCCAAAATCAAAGCTTTTGTCGCTTATTTGCAGGAATTGGTGGAAAAACGCCGGCAAAATTCAACCGATGATCTGATCTCCAGTCTTGTTCATGCAGAAGCAGAAGGAGATAAACTTTCTGAGAAAGAACTTTATGCCATGATTTTTCTGCTGATTGTCGCCGGGCATGAAACAACGGTCAACCTGATCGGAAACGGAGTGCTGGCCCTGCTTGAAAATCCTGATCAGATGGCCCTTTTGCAGCAAAATCCGGAACTGATTCAAACGGCGGTGGAAGAGTTTCTGCGTTACTACAGCCCGGTTGAGTTTACGACCAACCGCTTTGCGATAGAAGATGTGAACTGGCATGGAGAGACCATTAAAAAAGGGGATATGGTGCTGGTTGCTCTGGCATCGGCCAATCGGGATCCGGAGCAATTTGTCAATCCGGATCAACTGGATATCACCCGTAAACATAATCCGCACATCGGTTTTGGCTATGGGATCCATTACTGTCTGGGAGCACCTTTAGCCCGTTTGGAGGCGCAGATTGCCATTTCGTCGCTGCTTAACCGCTTCCCCGATATAAAACCGGGCACCTCCCTTGAACAGTTGGAATGGCGCCCCAGTTTCCTGATGCGCGGTTTAAAGGAATTGCCGGTCATTCTTTGAGAACGGAGATTGATTATTTAATCTGGATTCTAAAAAACAATTGAAAGTATCTCTTTAACTCTAATTGCAAAAGTTGGAAAGATCAGACGAAAGAAGTTGAAGCTGTCGACAGACGAAAGCAAAAGGGGATTGGTGCTTCTCCGCATCGACCGTTACGACCGGGGCAAAGAGAAGCGCCAAGACCCTGCTTTATGGATTTGGATATGAATGTTTTCGCCTCTTTTGGTGTTTGTTATTTTTTAATCCGGACAAAAATAAAAAAGGATCGATACAGGAAAATGACCTCTTTCATTGACAAAAGGGCAAAGGGGGGCGTAGACTAATTATATAGATTATTAAGTGAGAATCGTTCTTTCACAGGGCGGATTCAGCGAGGTGGAGAACAATGACCAACCGCCTGGCAGAAGCAGTCGAGATGCTCAAAGGGATTGGAGTTCGTATGACCCCGCAGCGTCATGCCATTTTAACCTATCTCTACTCTTCAATGGGTCATCCGACGGCTGATGAGATTTATAAGGCGCTGGAAGGAAATTTTCCCAATATGAGCGTGGCAACCGTATACAATAATTTGCGTGTGTTCAAAGATGCGGGATTGGTCAGGGAATTGACCTATGGTGACGCCTCCAGCCGCTTTGATGCCAATATGGACGATCATTATCATGTGATTTGCCGGAAGTGTGGAAAGATCACCGATTTTGATCATCCGCCGCTCTTCAAAATGGAGCAGGAAGCAGCAAAGGCGACAGGATATCAGGTTGAAACACATCGCATGGAAGTGTACGGAGTTTGTCCTGAATGTCAAAAAAAAGAGAAGCAATGAAAAGGCCCTGCTTAAGGTGTGGCAGGGTCTTTGCTTTCGGTTGCGGCAGCCGATCGGGAAGCTGTGCTTTCGCTATACATGGCTTCGATGATTTCCGCATAGTTTTCCTCGATTTTTGGCAGCCGCAGCCTCTGGGTAGAAGTCAATTCCCCGCGGCTTTGGGAAAAAGAGCGGTGCAGGAGGGCAAACCGCTTTGGCTTTTCTATCAATGAAAAACCTTCTAACCGGCGGTCGATTTCCTCTTTTATCAGCTCTTCCAATTCTGCCGGGCTCTTTCCGGCGCAGGCAGCGGGATCAGGTGTGATCAACGCGGTTATGTACGGACGGGCGTCTCCGAGCAAAACGGCTCTCTCGATCAAAGGGCTTGCGTTGAGCGCATCTTCGCAATCATCGGTGTCTACCAGAGTTCCGTCGGACAAGGTGACACAATTTTTTCTGAGCCCGGTCATTTTGATCTGTCCGTCCGAAACGGCTTCAGCGAATTCCCTCGTGTGAAGCCATCCGTTCACAATCGTCTGTTGGGTTTTCTCCGGTCGGTTGTAGTAGCCCATCATTACGCTGGCGCTTTTCACCAGCAATTCGCCGTCCGAGAGGAAACGGTATTCGATCCCGGGCAGGGTATTTCTGCTGCCGTCTGCCGGATCAGTAAGACGGCTTGCCAATATGATGGAAGTGCAAGCGGCGGTATTGTGCGTTGTAATAACCGGCAAACCCAGTGTTTCAAAAAAGCCCCGTGCCTCATCCGACAAGGAAAGTTGATCGCTGATCAGAAATCGCAATCTTCCGCCGAACCGGTGCACCCATTTGGAGAAGACCAGGGTATGGGCCAGGGTGTGCGTCCATCTGGCTGTACCGGGTATGGGCCAGTTGAAACCCTTACGGGCATGATCGTAGTAGGTTTGCGTGAGGCGGCGTGCCGTCCGAAAAAGAAATGCCCTGAATTGGGAACGTTCGATTTCGCTGTGCACCAGATTGTACAGACGTTCCACCTGTTTCGCACTTCCGATGAAAATGGTTGGCCGGTATTGGATCATGGGGCTGAGCAGATCATCTGTTTGATCCGTGTATGCAATCGTTGCACCGCATCGGAGCGGGGCCATCTGTCCGGCCAGCCGGGTCAGGCTGGAGGAGGCGGGCAAAGCGGAAAGGACAATGTCATCCGATACCATCGGGATGACATGAGAGATGCTTTCCAGGTGGCTGAGAATGTTGGCATGGGAGAGCATCGCTCCTTTCGGTTTTCCATGGACGCCTTGCTGATAGACAATAGCGGCTAGCTCAGGGGGCTGAATCGCGGGGTAAACCCAATCCAGCTCCTCGAGGGCAACCGTTTGCCCCAACTGGATGACTGTTTCAAAGCGAAGGGCTCCGCGTTTTCCTTCCGCTTTTCCGGTCAACAGAATGGTGTGACGGATTTCTGAAGGCGGATCAAGCTGATCCAGCATTGGAGGAGTTCCGACCAGGACAGCCTCGGCTTCGGAATGGAGCAGGATTTTTTTGATGTCGGCGGCCGGTTGCAACGGATGGATGGGAACGGAAACGGCACCCAAACTTAAAATGGCAAGATCGCTGATGAGAAAGCGGGGATGGTTTTCCGAGATGATGGCCACTTTGCTTCCTGCCTTTATTCCCAGCCGTTCCAGGCCAAAAGCGAAATCGCGAACGGTGGCCCACAGTTTTTGGTAAGTCATCGAGCGCGGCTGGCTGTCTTCCGTCCACAGCAGCGCCGTTTTGTTCGGAAATCGGCTGACCGTTTGTGAGACCATTTCAAGAAGATTATGCGGTTTCAATTGCCTGTTCCTCCTTTCGGTGCATCATGTTTCAAGAAACAAATTGTTTTGGGAAAGTCCGAAAAACAGAAGTCTGTCGGGTTCCGGTGCTCCGGTTCCTTTGGGGCAAAGGATCTGTAGAACCTTTTGCTTAACCCCTGTCATGGATCTCTGCCGGTTTTCCAAGATTGCTTCTCAAGTTTGGCGACAGCCTGTCCCGTTTTCAAAGAATTGGTACTATTATAGCGGAAATTGACTCGGAAGAGAAGTTTCGGGCCGGCATAACGAAGCGAAGCCCTTTGTCAGTGAAGGGCCTCGCTACATTGGTGGTGTTTCGGATTGCTTGGGAGCATCTGCGGGGTCAAACGATAAAATGGCTCTGCAATGCATGCATTCATCCTTTTTTCCCAACACCTTTGTCTGTTTCCCGCAAGCGGGGCAGATGATGTGCGCGGATTGAGTGGAGATGATTCCGATCCAAAAATAAATGCCAACGCTGGCCAGGATGAAGATCATGCCAATCGCCAGGAAGAGGGCGATCAGGTCTTTGGCCAGGAATCCCAGATACATGACTCCCACGCCGGCAAAAATCAGGCCAAGGGCAAAGGTGCGAATTTTATTCAGCTTGCCGGAAAGCAGCATACGGCCCCTCCTTAAAAAGCGCTTTCAATGTCAGAAAGATTGTAACACGAACGCATTTTTTGCGCAATCAAAGGGATGTGCGGGCGGGATCAAGAAGATGTCCGATTTTGCAACATAATAAATAAAAAGGTTTGTTTTATGATTTTTGGGGAAAAGGAAGCATGCTATGATAAAATGGAGCAATTAAATTTTTGCCCAGTTGTGGAGGTTGGTTCATGCAAACGAATCGTAAACAAGTGACCATCGCGATGTTGATCGCGACGTTTTTGGCGGCAATTGAGGTCACGATCGTCAGTACGGCAATGCCCCGGATTGCCAGTGAACTGGGGGGATTGCAATTCATCAGTTGGGTATTTGCCGCATACCTTCTCACCTCAACTGTGACGACGCCCATTTTCGGCAAACTGGCTGATCTCTATGGAAGAAAAGTCGTCTTCACGGTTGGGGCCGCTTTATTTTTATTGGGTTCGATGTTATCCGGATTGTCTTCGTCGATGCATCAGCTGATCTGGTTCCGCGCATTGCAAGGGTTGGGCGCCGGAGGAATCATGCCGACAACCTTTACGATTATCGGCGATATCTTCCCTTATGAACAGCGGGCCAAAGTTCAGGGGTGGTTTAGTTCGATCTGGGGATTATCCGGACTGGTCGGCCCCCTTGTCGGCGGGTTTCTGGTTGATTACGTATCATGGCGGTGGATTTTTTATATCAATTTGCCGTTTGGTCTTGTTTCTGTGATCATGCTCTGGATCTTTTTGCGGGAAGAAGGAGATTCCCGCGAAAGAAAAATCGATTATTTAGGTGTTCTCACTTTTTCCATCGCCGTCGCCTCGATCCTGTTTGCCCTGTCAACGGGAGGAACGGTCTATTCTTGGGGATCGGCAATCATCATCGGCCTGTTTTTGGTTGGAATCCTGTTTTTGCTGATCTTCATCTGGGTGGAGTTCAAGGCTGAAGAGCCGATGCTGCCGCTGGAATTGTTCAAAATTCCGTCCATCCTCGTTTCCAATTTGGCTGCTCTCTTGTCGAGCGGCATTCTGATTGCGCTCAATGTTTATTTGCCCCTCTGGGTTCAAGGGGTACACGGGCGCGGAGCAACCGGTTCGGGGTTAACGCTGCTGCCGATGTCGATTGGCTGGCCGATTGGTGCCACTCTCGGAGGCAGGCTGATGCTCAAAGTCGGTCCGCGCAAAACGGCGGTGCTGGGGCTGATTCTCATTTTGGCAGGAAATGTGTCTCTGGCTTTTATCAGCCAGACGACGCCGGATTGGGTTTTAAGCGTGATCATGCTTATAATCGGTTTCGGCTTCGGCTTCTCGATGACGGTATACACGGTTATTGTCCAGTCTTCCGTCGGGTGGAACCTGCGCGGAGCTGCCACGGCTTCCAACACGTTTTTGCGTTCGCTCGGACAAACGATCGGTGTGGCGGTCTTTGGGACGCTTTTTAACCATTACATGAAGGTGTTCATGATGGGGCACGCCGAGGTGAAGAATATCAATGTGTCAGATCTCAACCGCTTGCTCGATCCGCACAACATCGGGCAAATTTCGTCGAGCGTGATGGAAACGATGCGGGAAGCGCTCGTTTATGGTCTGCATCACATTTTCCTCATTTTGGTCGGCATCGCGGTTCTCGCGCTGCTGTTTGTGTTCCGGTTGCCATCCAGTAAGCCGGAGGCTGTCGCCGTCTCCAAAGATCTAAAAGAGGCTTGAGGCGAGATCGGTAAAGATAGGGCCGGGGATGCTTCTCTGGCCTTCCCGCATATTTGTCGGGCGGTCAGGGAGGCCCAATCCCCTGATGATTTTGTTGAGTGTCATCCCGAGGTTATGCCGCAAAAACATTTTTTAAAAAAAGTGTTGACGAAATTTATTTAAGGTGTTATTATCTATTTTGTCGCCGCAAAACGCGGTTGAGTAAAAGAATTTCGATGTGTTCCTTGAAAACTAAAGAGTGAAGCATGACCTGTTGATTCTTTTTGAGCTAGATCTTTATCGGAGAGTTTGATCCTGGCTCAGGATGAACGCTG
>NZ_JAECVX010000014.1:0-81423 GCF_016055105.1 Thermoactinomyces sp. CICC 10523 | reverse complement strand
GAGTGGAGTTTACGGGGAACCTTCAAAGGCTAAATGAGGCACCGGGGTGGGTCAATTTTAAACCGGCTGAAGTGGGTCAATTTAATCCCGGCGTTGACACCTTTTGCGTTTCACAATTTCGACGGGTGGAATCTTCCGCCAATCTTGGATCATTCTCAGGGTTTCTTGTTTATACCAACGATCACTTCCCCCTCATGATATATTTCTACTACATAACCTAACTCTGGAGAAAAGATCCATGTATCAAAGCTAACAGCAGTCACATCATCAATGACGCTAAAAACCTTTTTTAAATCTGACTGAATGATTGGTAAAGTTACCGCATCCCAAATGATATAAATTTTCGTCTTGAGATTTTCGTAATGCTTTTCCAGAAAAGCAAAAATATCATTAACAGTATTCACCTTTTCTCTCTTACTAATTTGATCCCAATCAATGCGCCCCCATTCAGTTAATGAAAACGAACCCTCAAAAATATTGAGTATTTTACTTTTTTCATCATTCGTTAAAATGTTGCTGTCTTCACCCAAGGATTCAATACATTCATCAAGTAAAGTCAACTCGCTCACCCTTTTATCTATTGAATTGCATTAAATAAATCCTCATTAACTTTTCCATATCCTTCGCTAGAACAATGAGGAAAGGCTGCTTCTTACTCTGGAGACGGTTTGGGAGATATGGAGTTTTCGTAATCCTTCTTGTACCCGGTCCCACAAAGATCGAAGCAACCTGAATGATAGCATATCCAAGCCAATGCGCTCTGCTTTTCGCATTTCCATGGACGACATCCCGATTCCATGACTCAGAAAGTGCTTGCTTAATCGCTTTTTTTGACTGCACGGGGTGTGACAGCGACCCCAGGTTTTATATTAGCCGTGAACAGTGGTTTGTTTTGCTTTATTCCACAGATTTTTACAGGTAGTGGTAAAACCGATCCCAAAGACCGGGTTTGGTGTTCTTGAATGGAGTCGGAGTCATCGACGTTTCGTTCGTTGGCTCTGGTTCTTGTTGAACTTTTTCAAGAGGGAACAGATATATAAAAAAATCACATTTCAAACTCACGCCATTTTTGATCTGGATTTAATTTTCCGTCATGATCATAGAAGTACTTGATCGCCTTAAGCATATAATCCCAAGATACACAAACCTTTTCCGGCATAATCGATAATTGGGAAATGGTGATACAGTATTCTTTTTCTTCCGACCTTGTTTGATCAACCAATTCAAAATAAGTATCAGAAGGATACAGCCCTTCAATCCCCTCTTCATCCTCTTCTTCAAAAAGCGGATCTGTCAACTCATACCAATAATTCACATAGTAAATATTCTGGCCATCAACCAAATTTCCACCGTGAACAACGATTTCCCCTTTTGCTTTCCGCCGTAGTAACACCATCGAGATGCTTTTCCCGTCCATCTGTTTCAAATATTTTTGAACAAGTTCCCAGTCAGGATTTTCAATATAAGGATCGCGATTTATTTTCAACAGCCACTTAGTCATTTTTCTATTTTCGATGCCTTTCTTGGCCCTTTCGTATATTGTTTTCGTTGGACAATCTCATCTTTTTTCGTCTTCTCCAAAAGACTTAAAAAGCTAAAGATACTCTCCAAATTACGATCAGTAACAAAATAAGACTGAATCCTGAAAACCAAATGGAGCGATTCTTGAACACAGGGCTGTTTCTCAACCACTCATCGATTCCAAAGAAAAGAAGCGAAATCAGGATTGGAGCAAACCAAGGTGCAGGCAGCATCATATCCTTGACAGCTTCCTTCAATGAACGGACACGATAATCAGTAAAACTGACAGCCAGAATCAGGATTCCCAAAATCCCAAAAACTACATGGGCAATTCCTCTGGCCGTTAACCGATTCCCGTTCAATTTTTCTGAAATCAATTCACTGAAAACCGAAGAGAGAACACCAAAGGTTAAGACTACCAGATAAATAAACATCCCATAAACAAGAATATTTCCACTCGCATTTTTGAGTAAAGGCCCCTGATATGCACCATCTTTCATATCAAGGTAAGTCATGACTAGTCCGTAAACGGTTGCTGATATTAAAGATGTGATAGATGCAGCAACCAATTTTCGTTTTATCAACTACCTGTCCCCCCATCTAATTGTTCCTTCAACCAGGGGCAAAGTATATTACATTTTTTCTATCTGTATGGCCGTTTTCCAAGTTATCTCGGACCCCGAAATCATCTTCTTTACTGTCTAATTATAATAATTTATAATATTTCCCACATAGTAATAGGAGGCGGGATAATGCAAATTTCGCTAGCACAAGCAGTAGCATTAAGAAACATCCTAGCTCGCAAGATTCAGGAACTTATTAATGAACGGTCTCAAGTGGCTATCATTTCTGTTCCAAAAGGCGAACAATTTGAACGCCCCAATAAAACCATCGAATCATTAACAGAAGAAATCAATGAGGTTCGCTCTCATTTTCGTCAACTGGACGTTGCGATGGCTACAGCCAACTTAAATCATACAATCCATTGGGATGATCAGGATATAACCATCATGGAAGCAATTGAATTAGCCAAGCAAATGCGGGGAGAGCTTCAGGAGCTAAAGAGATTTGGTTCCCGGAAAAAGCAGGAGTATTCTTCTCACTATGGAGAAGTCGTAATGGTTGAACACGCTTTGTATGATCCAGCCGAATATCAAGAAAAGGCGAAGAAGCTGGAACGTAAGGTTAACCGCCTATCATACTTAATTGAGGCAGAAAATCACCAAGTGAATTTTGATTTTCCCCCAGCAACTATTTATTTAGGTGAATGAGACCTGCGTACGGTCTCGGTAAGAAAAGAGGTGAAAACATTGTCTCTTTTTTTACCAAGACCGTAGGCAGTTATCTCCTATGGTTCAGAAGAATTGTGGACACCGCTTTCTCTGAGCGTATCAGTAGAATGAAATTATTATGATGAAATGTTCGGAAACGGATAACAGATAACTGGTTACAAAGTTACATGTTACAGATAACGGACGTTGGTTCTTAACATGGAAATTATTCATTTGTCCCGTTCTTCGGTAAAAACAGGTGTTTCTTGGAGCACCTGTTTTTATTTTGCTTGACGGTCGCTACCTCTGGGCCAAAGGGATTACCAAAGAATCCCCTGAAATCTCAAAAGGCCACCTTTTCCTTTTTCTTAAAGACTTAATCCGCAATATGGATCATAATTCCCTACCACTCTGGAAGCAGTGACAGTCTAACGAAAGCTAACAAAATCCTGAAAAACTGTGGGACGATCTCTACCTCTAACCCTAAAATCAACGTCAATAGCCACCTAAAATAAAAAACCATCCTGTACAGGATGGGATTTCTAAACAGTATTTTTAGTTATGAGCTCTTAACATACCTTCACCAGCACAAAAATCATCTAACCAACTACAAGACATTTCGATGTTCACATACCCTACGGGTACATGCTTGTTTTTCCAGTCTATGCTTAAGTTTACGTACCCTTTGAATAAGGTTTTCCCACCCGAATAAATGTGTACCCAAACTGGTTGCTTTCCAAGAGAAGATACATCTGCATCAAGCACTTGACCTTTGTATACATACACTCTGGATGCATCTGACAAAGGCGCGGAATTGTCTGACATAGAATCTACATAAATATGGCGGCTTGTTTGCGCAGCTGCGAAAGTTTGAGTACTAAAACTTACTACAGCCACAATTGTGAAGAGACCCATCAAAAATCGTTTTAACATCAAATCTCCTCCTTTGAGCAACCTTTAGGTTGTTTTCACACCAACTAGTCAGTGTATTTAAACCGACTGGTTGGTGTATCTTTATTTTAAACATTTTCCATGTTATAATCAATATGTTAATTAAAAAATTTCTGAAAATAGGGGATATTTCATGAAACAACAAGAGATGACAGAACGTACCATTCAAAAGCTGGTAGACGCAGGAATTGTTTTGTTTGCCAAATATGGGTACAGCAACACCAGTGTCGATCAGATTGTAAAGGAAGCAGGACTTTCCAAAGGCGCATTCTACGCTCATTTTGCAACCAAAGAGGATTTCTTGATGAAGGTTCTCCGGGATGGGATTAGCTTTTATTTTGAGGATTTGCGGGAGCTTTTGACCCAAGAAAACCGCGACCTGGTTGATGATTTTGTAAAGTTTTCCACTGATATGGTGGTCAAGACATACGAAAAGGGTTTTTCCGCCGTTCTCCTTCATTCAGCCATGACGTGTCAATACTTGCCTCAAGTTCAACAAGAATTGGCCAAACAGATGGAAGAGTGGCGACAGGACCTTACGCAGTTTATTGAAGCCATGAGAAAAGAGGGGCTTATTGGCAGTCCGCTTGATGCAAGAACCTTGGCGACCGCTGCAATGGCTCTGTTTAACGGATATAACATGCAGCATTACATCGATGACCGAATTGATATTATGGGAACCATTAAAGTATTTTACGAGATGTTGCAAATTCGATCGCCTAAATAATGGCCGGTATCCGTTTTTCAGTGCAAAAGCTAATGAAAAAGCTGCCCTTTTGTCGGGGGCAGCTTTTACTATTCCAGTCAATATTCTTCTATCTCTTTTTCTTCGCCTCAAGACAAGAAAACCTCCGCTGAATGAATCAGTGGAGGTTTCAGACTGAAGAAAAACCCTTCGATTAATCATTTTCATTCGCAGGGTTTTTATATGGCTTTATGATCATTTTGATTTATCGTTTTGTTTATCCGACCATACTCGATAACCAGCGCGGTCATTTGACAGCTTTGTCATTACCTTTAACCACGCATTTTGGTAATCCTCTCCAAGATCAGTAAACACTTTTTTCATTTGCCCTCTTTGCACCTGACTAAGTTTTTTTTCCAGTTTTTCACCTTCTTTTGTCAGAATCAGTTGTTTAATGCGGCGGTCCTGATCAGAGGACTTGGTTGTGATCAGTCCTTTTTTAATCAGTTGACGCAAGGGGTTATTAAGAGCTTGCTTGCTTATTTCCAACAGCGATAGTAATTCATTGACACTTAATCCAGGAAATCGGGCGACAAAAAACATAATGCGATGATGTAAGCGTTGGATTCCATATTCTTTTATGATTTCATCAGGTTTTTCCGTAAAAGTTTTGTAAGCGAAATAAAACATGACTAAGACTTGATTTAATTGCTCTTCTTGATTTTTATCCATTTCATTTCCTTCCTTCTAAGTGAATAACAATACATCCCAATATAAGTCAATATACTTGACCTTTTTTGGATAGTGATGTATTCTGTAATAGGTCAATGTGATTGACCTATTTTGCGACAGTGCTATAAGTGTTTATTTCTATTATAACCATCGTTTATCGAGAGGGATGAGATAGATGAGCAAAAAAATAACGGTTGGCGATTACTTACTTCTTCGGCTTAAAGAGATGGGCGTCCGGCATGTCTTTGGTGTGCCCGGTGATTATAATCTCGGATTTCTCGATCAAATTGTTAATATGGAAGGTTTGGAATGGATCGGGAATTGTAATGAGTTAAATGCAGCGTATGCTGCAGACGGATATGCACGGGTGAATAACATCGCTGCCCTTGTGACCACATTTGGTGTCGGCGAGCTGAGTGCGATCAACGGGATCGCCGGATCTTATGCTGAACAAGTCCCTGTGGTCAAAATTACCGGTACGCCGTCGACGAAAGTGATGAAAAAGGGTGCATTGGTTCATCACACGTTGGGCGATGGCGATTTTACGCATTTTATGAATATGTTCAAAGAGGTTACTGTTGCCCAAACCATGTTGACCGAAGAGAATGCAGCTGAAGAAATCGACCGTGTTCTCCGTGAATGCTGGCTGCAAAAAAGACCGGTTCACATCAATATCCCAGCGGATATAAGCTATAAAGAAATTGATGCACCACAAACTTCTCTCGCCTTACCTGAACCTGTGAGCGACCCTACACAATTAAATAAATTTGTACAAAAAGCGGCAGAAGAGCTCAATAAAGCAAATTCACCGTTTATTTTAGCTGATTATGAAGTGAATCGTTACCGCTTATATGATCAATTGCGCACATTTGTAGAAGCATCCGGATATCCCATAGCGTCCTTTAGTATGGGGAAAGGGGTAATCGATGAAACTCACCCTCAGTTCATTGGAGTTCATACAGGACAATTAAGTGAGGACTTTTTAAAACAATGCATTCAAGAGAGTGACTGCTTTATTTTAATTGGTGTTAAGCTGACAGACTCAATTACAGGCGGCTTCCGTTTTATTCACGATCTTGAGAAGACCAACATTATTGAAATCCATCCTTCGTATGCTCGAATCAATAATGAAGTGTTCCAAGCCGTTTCTATGCGCGAAGCATTAGAACAATTAACGGAACACGTTCAACATCGGACATGGAATTTGAATCCTCGTCCAGCAGGCAATGGAAGCCCGTTTATTCCGTCATCAGAATCAATTACCCAAGAACGCTTCTGGCAACGGCTTGCATCGTTTTTCAAACCGGGCGATGTACTCTTGGCGGAACAAGGAACCTCATTCTTCGCCGCGTCTACTGTCAAGCTTCCGGAAAAAACAACGTTTGTAGGGCAACCGCTTTGGGGTTCCATCGGTTATACATTGCCAGCACTGCTCGGAACACAGCTTGCAGATCAAAATCGACGCAATATCCTGGTCATCGGGGATGGATCATTCCAACTTACTGCTCAAGAATTGTCTACGATCCTTCTTCATGACCTGAAACCGATTATTTTCTTGATCAATAATGACGGTTACACCGTTGAACGAATGATTCATGGTGCCGAGCAGAGGTATAACGATATAAACAGGTGGAATTATAGACGCATACCGGATGTGCTGGATCTAAATGGGAACAGCATCAGCTTTCAAATTAAAACTGAAGAAGAACTGGAAGAAGTGCTCTCTAAAGCTGAAAAAGCAAATAAACTGGTGTTTATCGAAGTTCATATGGGACGACTCGATTCACCAGCGTTATTAAGAGAGCTTGGAAAATTGTTTGCCGAGCAGAATAAATATTGTTAGGAGCTGATGACTCCTACCATTGTATATTACTGGTAGGAGTCAGACTGTACATCTGAATACGACGCTTCCTACGAAGCGTCGTCCAACGCATTCCATGCATCTCTTTCATATCGGCAAAAACTCGCTCAATCGTTTTTCTCCGCACTAAATCACCACATATCACCTGGAATTATGGATACAACTAAACATACACGGAAAAGGGATTTCATGAGATCGGCTCCATCCGTTTCAATTCCAATATGGATACAACTAAACTCTTGCTGTTGATGATTACCTTCAAGTTGGAGTTTAGTTTCAATTCCAATATGGATACAACTAAACCATACCACGAGAAATGCGTCAGGACATGGAGAAAATGTTTCAATTCCAATATGGATACAACTAAACCCGTGTGTGAATATCGATAATATCAATTATTTTCAGTTTATAAAAAACAAAATCAGTCTGTAAACCTCCAATCCTGCAAAATCCCCGGGAGGTTCACAGACTCTTGGATGTGCTCGGATTTTTATTGATGTTCCCCAATCACTTCTCTATTAAAACCTGTCGCTTGATTTTGGCAGGACAGCCGTACCAATCATGATGGAAGGTTTGAAAATGCGAGTCACTTTGGATTTGTCAGAAATGGTAGCAACACAGACGAGACAAAGAAAATCAGAGATTTAACTTTCATCCTTGATATCATCGATCAAATCATATTTCATATGATTCATAATGTGATCGATCATGTGAAGAACATCCCATATCGGAGCGTTTATGATTTTGAGTGGTCTCCGGATGGGATGGTACACAACTGGTGATCAAATCGGATCATGAAGTGACCCTAAATCCCCATATTCGATGTCGGATTGTTCTCGGTCTTCTTGAGGTCATCAATGTAGCCACGGAACACTTGCAACGATTTATGCCGGGTGTGTTCCATAATGTCACGCTCGTGATGCCCCAAGGCATAGGTTGTCGTGATAAACCCTCTCCTCATACTATGTCCGGCAAAATCCTCTTCGTCAAACCCGGCCTTTTTGGCAACCCGCTTGATCGTGTCTTTAATCCCTTGCGGACTCAAGCGATGGGGCCATACTTCTTTTCGCGAAGTGTCTATCCGGCGAAAGACGGCTCCATTTCGGATGCCTGCCGCCTTTAACCAGCGCCGCAAATTTCTGATGGGACAGGTTTCGTTACTTTGCCCGTATTGAATCAGAATCCGCTCCCCCTTCTTGGTCTGGTCCGTCTTGGATTGACGAATGGTAATCCACAACCCGTTACCGGTTTCCTCCAAATCTTCCACGTCCAGAGCAGACAACTCTGAACGACGGAAAGCTCCTGCATAACCCAAGGTCAAAATCGCCTTGTCCCGAATCCCCTGCAAGTCATTGGGGATCTCCCTGCAAATCGCAGTGACGATCTCGGCGGTCAGGGGGCGTTTTTTCGTCACCCTCTCTCCTTCTTTTCGCAGAATCCCTTTCCAGGTCTCTCTCACCGCAACCGAATCAGCTGGATTGAGCATTTCCTGAAAAGAAATCCCTTTCTCCTTTGCCTGGCTACGTTGAACTGACATCCACAAGTCATGGAACTTTCGAATGGTGATGATGCGTCTCCGGATAGTTGAAGTCTTTCGTTTCTTTCCTGTTTCATCAGCCGTGCCTTTTGCCAGTTCGGAGAGATAATTGGCCACCGTTTCCGGTTCGGCCGGAAGATGTCGAAGATTCCGTTTTTGGCAGTACTCCTCAAAATGCCTCCAATCGGATAAGTACGATTTGCGGGTGTTGTGAGCCATTGCATGCTCAATGTATTCCATCGCAGCATCATTCAGTGTGACCATTTCCCGCGTTAATGCATTGTCGTGCCGGGGTACGATGAGGGAGTGATAATGTTCGTCGGCCATCTCTCTCTCTCCTTTTTCTCTCTTTTTCAGTACCAACGATAACCTTATATTATCGTTGATACTATAGAATGTAAAGTATAGTAATTTGATTTGTTTTATTATATTTAAGGAAAGGAGTCAAATGGGAATATTATGCAAATCCGTCCGCTTCATTTTTTGGCATTCATCTTTCTGCTGTAAGGAATATTCTATGATTGCATTTAATGATTACGGTGATCCCCCCTGGGAATTCATGAGATGACTTTGCTCAGTCAAAAGAATCGGTTCTTGATCAAGGTGAGTTATGAATTACAGGACGCAGAGTGACAACTCACCTTGGTAAACTGATTGCAACAGTCGGTTCCCTGCTTATGTATTCCGGTGCCAGCATGGAGCGGATTCGACAAGGCTTGAAATCCTTGGATGTGGAGTTGATGCTGGCTTTTGCCTTCCTTGGTGCTGCGATGGTTCAACAAAAATATACCGGTGAGCAGGATACTATTAGCCGCCAAAGAAAAACCGGCAGGATAAATGCAAGGCCCGGGTAACCCTCTGACCACAGACGGAACCCAGGCTTTTTACTTCACTTACCACTAATTTAACGGGGCTGATTCATATCTTCATATGATCCGTTTTTTCTTAAACGAATCTTCTTTGTTTCGTCCTGTTTTCGTGTAAAGGTCAATATTTTTTCAATCGTTTTGGCTCGTCTCTTTTTCACATCATCATAAGAAAACGCATGACTTTCCATCCCTTTCGGTGCGTGTAGGCATCGCGACGGCGGTCATGATCCTTGCGGTTTTCATGGTATTTCTTTCCGTCCAGTTCGATGACGAGTTTATAATCCGGCAAGGCGAAATCGGCCCAATAAGAACCGATTGGATATTGCGGAATAATCTTTCCCTTGTAGCTAGTACGAATATCATATTACAGCCATCGCTCCAAAATGCTGTCTGTCATAAACATATTTTTATCGAGCGCGGGGAAGTGCCCCCATGCGATTTGCTCAATGATAAACCGGATCGCCAAGAAAGGCGAACAAATCCATCTTATTATTTGTTTAACAGACTTCTTAGACTCAATGTATTTTCGTCTGACACGCCAATATGTTTTCTTAATGGCCGACCGCCAAATTCCTGCCTTATTCCGCAAATTCTTTCGCTTTTCCATAAGAAAAACCCCTCTCTATTTCAGAATACTAAAAAAATAGTAATTTCAAGAATCGCTTGCTAAATATTTTTAAAAGGAATTTTGATTCAGCGGAATGAGAATGAAGTGTCGGTTTAACCAAATTGCGTGAAAAGCGAATATGTGTATTAAAAAACAGCATCCCCTTAAGGAGGATGCCGGAAGAAAGTTTCTTCCATGTTTGGTCTTCTTACATGCCAGATTTATATATTCTCAAAACAGCATTGCGGGCATCTCCTGTTTCAGCTCGAAATCTCCCGAATACTCTTGCCAGTCTCCATCAATTCGTGTAATTTAATCACAGCAGTCCCACTCCCTGACTAACCCCATTTCAAAAAATTCAGACGAGCGATGATTTGAAGGGAATCGGGCTTATCTATTGACCACTGCTTCTTCCAATGTAAATGCAACAACTCGCACAATGATTCGCTTGACATAAAGATAGCGAACCAAGGCTTATTGTCCATTTCATGAGAGGGGACGGAGCAATGGAAAAATCAAGCAAACAGATAGACGAATGCCCAGGTTGCGGGCTCAAGCTGCCCAATCAACATTTTGAACTGACCCACAGTTACAATGCAACAAGTGAATGCTATCAAAAATACACTGAACTTACCTATTATACACTTAGCAAGCAAGACATCAATTTCATTCATCAACATGCTGTCGATGCATACGCTGCTCAGCATTCCGGAAATGAAATGAAAAATATCACCACTGCTTTTGCGTTAATTGGATTGTATTATGCCATTGAACATGGTTACAGCGGAAAACTAGTACAGCTTTGCAACCTCCAGATAAATCATCCTTTTCGCTAACTGTTTGTGATGTTTTGAAAGAAAAACCGGGAGAAATTCGAGATGTAATGCTTCGAAAATGGATGCATGATGTCTGGGAAAGTTGGAAATATCAACAGAATTGGGTAAAAGACATCTGCCGTACTCTCTTGAAATAAAGGTTTCTGTTCATAAAAACTGTTTTTTAAAGCATTGATGGATTGCGATCAGACTTTCATTTGAAGTATAGCGAAAACAGTCATAAATTGCAGGAGGCAGAAATGATATCGAGCTATTGCGAGCGCTTGCGAAATACTTGCCGTTGAAACCGGTCTTGAGTCTTCCCAAGCAAAGCAAGCTACGCTTCGTCGTATTCCAACCGCCCATCATGCCAAGAATAAAGAGGAACATACAATCATTTATATAAATCCAAAAATCAATATTGAAGGGAAAACAAAATAAAATTCAATACTTATCAAGATTGATTTTGAAATATAAAATAGACTATGCATTTTCATAGAGAGATCTGGAGCTTCACCTAAATAAATCCAAAAGGGGGCATGTATTTTGTCGCAGGAAAATCCGGCAATAACGGAAATGGATTCGGAACAAAAAAAGAAGAAAGTTCCCGCCGACTCCTCACAACCTTTGTGGAAGACGCTTGTGATCTTCTTAATCCCGTTAGTATTCAGTAATGTTTTACAATCTTTGGGCGGCACGGTCAGTTCGGTTCTCATCGGCCAAAAAATCGGGGAGGATGCTTTGGCAGCGGCCAGCGCAGTATTTCCGCTCACTTTTTTTCTCATCTCTTTTGTGATCGGATTGGGGAGTGCAAGCTCGGTTCTCATCGGTCAGGCCTTCGGCAGCAAAAATATCGAGAGGATGAAGGCAACAGTAGGAACCTCTCTTTCGTTCAGCTTCTTGCTGGGGATCTTATCTTTGACAATCGGGCTTGTTTTTTCAGACCAATTGCTGAACCTGATCGGTATTCCCGAAGAGATCAAATCAGATTCGGAAAAATATATGCAGATGCTGTTTGCAGGATTGCCCATGCTGTTTCTCTATGTGATTTACACCACCTTGTTGCGCGGTACGGGCGATTCCAAAACGCCTTTCTACTTTCTCGTCATCAGCACAGGGTTGACGATTTTGCTCACCCCCTTATTCCTGTTCGGGTGGGGTGTGCCGGAGATGGGATTGGAAGGAGCAGCTCTAGCGCAAATCTTGGCCAGTTTCATTACATTCATCATTTTGATCCTCTACCTGCTTAAAACCCGCCATCCACTCGCACTGGATAAAACCACGCTGAAGAAGCTGAAACTTGATCCGCAGATTTTACGCCTGATGATCAAGATCGGTTTGCCGACGAGTATCCAGATGATTGTCATTTCGTTATCAGAGATCGCCATTGTCACTTTTGTGAACCATTTCGGTGCACAAGCAACAGCCGCTTACGGCGCTATTAATCAGGTGATCAACTATGTGCAGATCCCGGCCATGAGCCTGGCAATTGCCATCGGTATTTTCGGGGCCCAGATGATCGGTGCCAATCAACAAGATCGCCTGGGAGAATTGGTGAAAACGACTGTCAGTCTCAACTATTTGATCGGGATTGTTTTGTCGGGATTGATCTATATATTCAGCCGGCAGATTTTTTCTTTGTTTTTAACCGACCCGTCTACCATCACTGTAGCGCAAAAGTCATTGTACCTCACTTTATGGGCCTTTATCCTCCTCGGGCATGTGATCATTTTGTCCGGTTTGATGCGTTCGAGCGGAACGGTTTTCTGGCCCACATCGCTGATTATTTTATCTGTCATTCTTGCGGAAATCCCTGCAGCCTACATTTTTTCGCGGACAGTGGGATTGTATGGGGTCTGGCTCGCCTATCCCGTTTCATTCACCGTTGCTCTGATCGGACAATATGTGTACTATCACAGGTTCTGGAAACGCAAAACACACCAGCGTTTCTTTGACAGACCTGAGGAATCGGGAACGTAACCCGACAGCAGCCCGTCCAACCGGATGGGCTGCTTTTTTCATGGTAAGATCGCCGGATTTTTTAAAATAATCAGGACAATTTCTTTCTTTTATCGTTTATAATGATGTTGTAAGCGTTTTATGCAACCGCTTGCACAAAATCTCTACTGCATCTGAGGTGTTTACACATGCGTTTTACCCGTTTCCTCACCTGTTCCCTGCTCTTGCTGTTGATTTTGCCTCTTTCTTTTTCACCTCCGGTTGCCAAGGCTGCGTCCAACGACAACAATGTCGAATGGGACGGATTGTTTCATGACCAGGGCCCTCTTTTCGACCTTGCGCCCGAGCCCACCTCCACCCAGAGTGTCACGCTGAAGCTGCGTACCTTCAAAGGCGATATCACCAGCGCCAATATCAAATATTGGGATACAGCGGACAATGCATTTCACTGGATCCCGATGGTCTGGGATTCCAATGATCCGACCGGAACTTTCGATTACTGGAGAGGAACGATCCCTGCCAGCTCTTCCATCAAGTATTACCGTTTTCAGATCAATGATGGTTCCAGCACTGTATGGTACAATGCCTACGGCCCTTCTTCCAGCGAACCCAGTTCCGGTGACTTTTTCATTATCCCCGACTTCAAGACACCGGATTGGCTGAAAAACGGGGTTATGTACCAGATCTTCCCCGATCGTTTCTACAATGGAAATCCTTCCAATGATGTGCAAACCGGTGAATACACCTACAATGGCACCCCCACCGAAAAAAAGGCTTGGGGAAACAGTGTTTACGCAGATCCCGGCTATAATAACAGCCTGGTCTTCTTCGGCGGGGACCTCGAGGGAATCGACCAAAAACTGGGATATATCAAGAATACAGTGGGAGCGAATATCCTTTATCTCAATCCCATCTTCAAGGCTCCGACCAACCACAAATACGACACGCAAGATTATATGACGGTCGATCCGGCATTCGGCACCAATTCCACTTTGCAAACGCTGGCCAGCCACATCCACAGCTCGGCAAACGGGCCAAAAGGCTATTTGATTCTTGATGGCGTTTTCAATCATACGGGAGACAGCCATCCCTGGTTTGACAAATACAACAACTTCAGCACGCAAGGCGCATACGAGTCCAAATCAAGTCCGTGGTTTAATTATTACACATTTACCGCCTGGCCCAATTCCTACGCTTCTTTCCTGGGTTTCAGCAGTTTGCCCAAGTTGAATTACGGCCAAAGCGGTTCGGCGGTTCGGGGGATCATCTACAACAACACCGATTCAATCGCCAAAAGTTATCTGAACTCTCCTTACTCCATTGACGGCTGGCGTTTGGATGCCGCTCAATATGTGGATGCCAACGGAAATAACGGAAGCGATGCAACCAATCACCAGATTTGGAGCGAATTCCGCAATGCCGTGAAAGGAGTAAACAGAAACGCAGCCATCATTGGAGAATATTGGGGAAACGCCAATCCCTGGACAGCGCAGGGAAACCAATGGGATGCAGCCACCAATTTTGATGGTTTCACTCAACCCGTTTCCGAATGGATCACCGGAAAAGATTATCAAAATAATCCCGCTTCGCTCAGCACTTCGCAGTTTGACAGTTGGTTAAGAGGAACGCGGGCTAACTATCCGACAAATGTCCAGCAATCGATGATGAATTTCCTTTCCAACCATGATATTCCCCGTTTTGGCACGCGGGCAGAAGGCGACATATGGAAAACCTACCTGGCCCTGTTCTTCCAAATGACATATGTCGGCACTCCGACGATTTATTATGGCGATGAATACGGGATGCAAGGCGGGGCCGACCCGGACAACCGGCGTACCTTTGACTGGTCCCAGGGCACGTCCTCCAACAGCGCCGTCGCCCTTACGCGGAAGCTCATTTCCATCCGCAATGAGTATCCTGCGCTCCGTACCGGTTCCTTTATGACCTTGCTGACAGATGATCCAAATAAAATTTACGCATATGGCCGTTTTGATGCCAAGAACCGAATTGCAGTCGTCCTCAATAACGATACCGTCAGCCACACGGTTACAGTCCCCGTCTGGCAGCTCAGCATGACCAACGGCAGCACGGTCACGGACAAAATCAGCGGCAAAACTTATACAGTGCAAAATGGTACCGTCACCATCACGATAAATGGACACTACGGCGCGATTTTAGCCCAGTGAGCGTGGTTTGCAGAAATGGGAGAGCACCGATTTCCGAAACAAAAGGATCGGTGCTCTTTTTTGATCAGGGGCAACATTAACATTTCATATACATAATATTCAATCCCATTTACCATGATAAACAAACTTGGCAACGAGAAAGATGTGCGAAACCTTTCCGGCCGGTTTTTTCAATCACTTTTTCTATAGATATTGTGCTGATCACAACTAACAACCACCCATACCATAGTTTCAATTTCTTAATATATTACAAAATCCAAAGAAAGGATTATAGCGATGAGAATACTACTCGCTACGTTCTGGGCGGTTCCGCATTTGGGTGGAGTATGGAACTATATGACTCAACTTAAAAACAAGCTTGATTCTCTGGGCCATCAGGTAGATTTACTCGGATATGGGCATGACAATAACTATATTCACATGGTTACCCAAGACCGCAAACTGGCAAAAGAGATGCTTCTGCCTTTGGTTTATTCCAAACTCAACCAACAAAATTCGCTCATTCACAGTCAAAATGAAGTTGTGAGATACACCGAACTTCAACGTTACTGTTATCAGATCGCCGCCTTTCACTTTGGTTTGCAAAACTATGATGTCATCCATACGCAAGATGTGATTTCAACCGGATGCATCAACGGGGCGAAACCAAAAGAAGTCCCTCTTGTAGCCACTCTGCATGGTTCTGTCGCTCATGAGATGAGGTACCAGTTAAAGACCATTCATAAATCTCCCACTTCCCACCTGGCCCGAGAGTACTTTGACAAACTCGAATATATCGGAGCGACGTCCGCCGAATACACGATTGTGTCAAACAATTGGTTAAAACGAATTCTGACCAATGAATTTCTGGTTCCAGAAGGACAGGTAAAAGTGTTTCCCTATGGATACAACACAGAGGATTTCATCAGGCGAATCGGGGAGCCATGCTCGCTTCAGACTCCGGCCAACAAAAAAGTGATTCTTTATACGGGCCGGCTGGTCGAACTGAAAGGAATTCACCATCTGATTTCCGCTCTGGGCCAATTGAAACAGCTGCGGGATGATTGGGTTTGCTGGATTGTCGGGGACGGTGAAAAGAAGGCGGAGTTGCAGGTACAAAGCATGACATCGGGATTGGACAAAGACATTCTCTTTCTCGGGAAACGGGATGACGTCCCCAGTTTGTTGGCTCGTGCAGATCTCTTCGTGTTCCCCTCTCTCTTTGATAACCAGCCGTTGTCCGTGATTGAAGCACAACTCGCCGGAAAGCCCGTGATTGTAACGGATGCAGGCGGATTGCCCGAAATGGTTGAGCATGGAGTTACGAGGATCATAGTTCCGGCGGGAGATACAAATGCTTTGTGCGCGCAAATGAATTTATTGCTGGAAGACGAAGCATACCGAAAGCGACTCGGAACAAACGCAAGAAACTGAGGATTGATTCATTGGGATCAGGATAAAGAACAGAGTCTTGACAGTTTACAACAGCGCCATTTCCAATAAGCGTAAACGATGGTGATTCCTGAATTTCAGGAAAATTAGATTTTGGCTTAAGGGGTTGGGAGAATGAAATTGAAAGATTTATATGGGAAGTATGACGCAATTTTTAGTTTGGGCGATCTTTGCCTGGCGGCCCTGCAGCTCAGAAAAAACAATTTACGGCCGTATTCGGGCGTGTTGGATTGGATGGCTTCCCCTTCTTTATCTGATCAACCGCCTTTTGCGGAATCGCTTTATCGGTTTTATGGAGTTGCCCAATTTGAGAATTATCGGGTATTCCACGGGAGTGGATTCGAAAGAACCGCATATCTGCATATCAGATGATGCCTATAACATCGTTTCTTCTCATGATTTTAAAGCAGACAGAAATACGCTCACCCAATTAAACACCTATCCCGAAGTGAAAGAGAAATTGAACCGGCGGATTCAACGATTTTTGGAGAAGACCGCTACCTGTAAGCGAATTCTCTTTGTAAGGACTGAAGGTACATTGCAACAAGCTCAAGAACTTCAAACTGTTTTGTCGGGAATGGTCACCCATGATTTTCGCATTCTCCTGATCAATCATACTGATGTAAACGGCATTGTCGAGAAAAACTGGTCACTGGAAAAAGTTTGTGCATTGGAATTACCCAATAAGGAGATATGGGAAGGAAATGACCATCACTGGCGAACGATTTTATCCGGAATTCAACTTGTCTGAAAAGGAAAGGGGGGGGAAACCAATGTTTCAGGATGCAGTTATTTTAGTGACAGGCGGGACCGGTTCATGCGGAACTGAACTGGTACGCAAACTGTTGGAACTGAAGGCCAAGAAAATCATCGTTTTTTCCAGAAATGAAACGAGCCATGTACAAATGAAAAGAATGATGGAAGATCCCCGACTCAGCTTTTGCATCGGCGACATCCGGGATCGGGAAGCATTGATCAAATCCTGCAAAGGGGTCGATTATGTATTTCATCTGGCAGCACTGAAGCATGTCCCCGTTTGTGAAGAGCAACCGCTCGAGGCCCTGAAAACCAATGTCATCGGTACTCAAAACGTGATTGAGGCAGCGATCATAAACAAAGTGAAAAAGGTAATCAATATTTCGACCGACAAAGCTGCAAATCCGGTCAACTTTTACGGGATGACGAAGGCCATCGCGGAAAAACTGACCGTTTACGCCAATAAAATTTGTTCGCAAACCAAATCCATCAATGTAAGAAGTGGCAATATCCTGGGAACCAACGGGAGTGTCCTTCAGTTATTTAAAGATTAAAATTACTGATAAAAGAATGACCCGATTCTTTTTGCCTCCAAAAGATACCCCTGCTCAAAGCAGCCATCGACGGAAGAGGGGGAGAGATTTTTATTATGAACTCACCCGCATGCAGGATTCTCGACTTGGCCGAAGTCTTGATCGAAGCATCCGGAAAAAAGAATGTCCGGATTGTTGAAATCGGCGCCAGAGCAGGAGAAAAGCTCCATGAAGTTCTGGCAAAGATGGAAAATTTCAGTTCTACCGATTTTTTGATGACCAAAGAAGAAATTAAGCAAATGCTGGTAGAGAGCGGATTTCTCAAGTGAAGAAGGTGAATGGACGAAAACACTTGTGGCTGCCCGGTCATTTAAATCCGAGCAGCTTTTTTAATTTGGTCAAAAAAGCATGTTACAAAGGGGAAAAACCGTTTTTCATCCGTCTCGGGGTGGTTATTGAGGTGTTAAACCGGTCGATATCCCCAGTCTGTTCCAGGCATTAATCGTGTTGATGGCCATGATCAGAGCGACAAATTCTTTTTCATCAAAATATTTTCGTACTTCTTGATATAGATCATCCGGAACCCCTTGTTCAGAGATCAGAGTAACTGCCTCGGTCAGGGCCAAGGCTGCGCGTTCTTTTTCTGTATAACAGGGGGATTCACGCCAGGCATTCAACATATAAATCCTTTGTTCAGATTCTCCCATTTTTCGAGCGTCTTGCGTGTGCATATTCAAACAGAAAGCGCAGCCATTGATTTGCGAGGCACGGATTTTGATTAGTTCGTAAAGTTTGGGGTCCAATCCACTTTGCTTGACGAATTTCTCCAGTCCATACATGGCAGTGTAAGCTTCAGGACTTACCTCCTGGGCCTTTATTCGCATGGTCATTCTCCTTTCAAAGGATATCGGGGATAGATATTATCTATAATTATATTGAAAAAAATGACATGTTACTGGCCGATTTGAACCACTCCATCGTTTTCTTCTTACTTCTTTCGGGATCTCCGCTTCCAACATGACCAAATTGATCCGGCAGGGGGCTGAATTCAAGCAGGAAGGAATCCCATTTTCCCGACACAAAATACACTCGCTGGTGATATTTCTGCACTGGAAAATGGGTTTTGATCCTTCGATTGCAACAACGACATCCCAAAAAGAGATGGATTTCGCACTTTTGCCAGCTCAAAACCGCCTTTTGCTCCCGGGATGGAACGGATGATCTCCTCTTTGGCCAGCTTCGTGAAGATTTTGGATCAATAGGATTCAGATACACCTTGATATTTGGCTGATTCCTTGATCCCTTGATCCCGACCGGTTGGTTCACTGGTGGATTCACAAGACGAACCAAACCATGCAAGGCATATTCTACCCCAACACTGCAATGCATCTCGGGACAACTCCAGTTGCTATTATAGATAACATCTATCTATAATATATCCTTTCATGCCATGACAAACAACATTAATTTGCAATAAAACCTAACTGGCCCTCCCGTTTTGCAATTCCCACTTAAACTGTTGTTCCACCAGCTTTCGGTAAAGCGGATGATCTCTGAGCAGCTGTTCGTGGTTGCCCATCCCTGTCACCCTTCCTTTTTCCAGAACCAAAATCTGGTCAGCATCAACCACAGTGGATAAACGGTGCGCGATGACGAGCGTGGTCCGCCCCTTCATCAGATTTTGCAGTGCTTCCTGAACCACTTTCTCCGAAGTGGAATCCAAAGCCGATGTCGCTTCGTCCAGCATCAGGATTTTGGGATCATGCAGAATCGCCCGGGCAATGGCAATCCGCTGTCGCTGCCCTCCGGATAACATGATCCCCCGTTCGCCTACTTCTGTATCAAACCCGTTGGGCAACTGCCTGATGAACTCATCCGCATAAGCAAGTTCGGCCGCTCTTTCCAGCTCTTCATCCGAAACTTCGCGATCCATCCCATAACAGATATTTTCCCGTATCGTTCCTGCCAAAAGCGGACTTTCCTGGGATACATAACTGATCTCACTGCGCCATTGCCGGAGCCCGAATTCGGAAAGCGGCGTATCGCCGAGGCGGATTGCTCCTTCTGTCGGCTGATAGAACCGCTCCAACAGCGCAAAGAGCGTTGTTTTCCCACTTCCGCTCGGACCGACAATCGCCGTGATCTTGCCGGGATGAATGGTAAAACTCACACCGTGAATAAACGTTTCATGGTCTGGATAAGCAAATTTGACCTGATCAAAATGGATCGGCTGGGACAGATCAATCTTTTTGTTCCCGGAGTTCACTTCTTCCTGCTCATGATCCAAAATTTGCATCAACCGTTCGGTGGCCCCCATCGCTTTTTGCACACTGGTAACAAAGCGGGTCATCATGGTGAGCGGCATGATGATTTGGAACAAATACAGAATAAAGGCGACCAGGTCTCCCGCACTCAAAGCACCAGATGCAACGCGATATCCCCCATAACCGATGATCACGACGAGCATGAACATCATCACAAAGGACATCATCGGCTGCAGGACCGCCGTCCATTTTGCCTCTTTCAGGCTGACTTGAAACAGATGATCAATTTTTTGTTCTCCGTTTTTCTTTTCCACCTGCTCAGCCACATACGCTTTAACCAGGCGAATTTCCGAAACAACCTGTGTGAGCAGGCTGGTGAAACTGGCCATCTCCCCTTGCAAACTCTTGGAAATCGAATACATTTTCCTCCCGATCGGCCGCATAATGAAAAAAATGATCGGGACAGAAGTAAGCATGACCAGCGTCATTGACCAATCCAGATAGAGCAAAACCACTAATGAGCCGATCAGAGAGATGACTCCGGTAAAAATCGAAACCAACTCCACACTGATTAAATTTTTGATCACGGCTGTGTCGTTATTGATGCGGCTCACTGTTTCCCCGGACTGATGATGATCAAAATAGGAAACAGGAAGTACCAAAGTTTTATTCCACAGGCGTTTACGCAGATTGGCGACCACTTTTTCCCCGAGGAAAGCCAGAAAATAGGTGGAAAAACCGGCTGAAGCCGCCTGAATGATAAAAGATCCGAGCAGAAGCAGGATCGTTTTCAGATCCAATGATTTGACTGTCATCACATCAATGATATTTTTGGTGAACCATGGCACGACCAGGCTGGCAATGGTTGAAACCAGACTCAATCCCAAGATAAGAACGACTAAAAATTTGGGTAATGCGCGTAGATCGACCAAATCGATAAACTGCTTTAATGTTACTTTCACAGCGGGTCTTGTTTGTTCCATCCATAAACCTCCAAACTAGATTTCATAACCGCAAGGAATCGTGACGATCATTTTTGTTCCCTCACCGAGTCTGCTCTCGACCTCGATTTTTCCGCCGTGCATATCGATGATTTTTTTCACAATGGCCAGACCGAGACCGCTGCCCCCGACGGAACGATTCCGGGATTTGTCAGCTTTATAAAACCGATCAAATATATGCGCCTGGTCTTCCTCGGCAATGCCGATTCCCGTGTCAGCGAGGATCACCTCGGCAAATTTTCCTTTTTGCCGCAATTGAATCTTGATACAACCACCTTCCGGAGTGAATTTAATACTGTTGCTGATCAGATTCACCCACAGTTGATTCATCAAATCTTCATCCGCCACGATGCGGAGCTCATCAAGGGATATATCCATCTCCATTGACTTTTCTTCCCATTGCGGTTCCAATGAGAGAATGACCTGCCTCAGTTGCTTGTCCAAACGATATGGTTTGGGATCAAACGGATGATTTGCTGACTCCAGCGAGGTCAGTTTGAGCAAGTTCTCGCTTAATTTGGATAACCGGGTGCTTTCCTTTTCAATAATTTTGAGATAACGCCAGCGTGCTTCCGGACTGAGCTGATCGTTTTGCAGGGCATTGGCAAAGCCGCGGATTGAAGTGAGCGGGGATTGAATTTCGTGCGAGACATTGGAAATGAACTCTTGCCTCATCTGTTCCATCCGGTTGAGTTCCTCTGCCATATGGTTAATGCTGTCAAAGATCTTCCCAAACGGATGATTTTGTTCCGTCAGTTTTTGTGCATTCAGTTTGACTCGGAAGTTGCCTTTGGCGATCTGCCGCAAAGCGTCGGTCATCGTGTTTAATACGTCAGATCGCTTCGAATTTTTAGTCCTGCCAATCAAAAATACGGTCAATCCGAAAATCAAAAAGGCAAGCGTTTCACTCAGAATGTATCGGATGAAGTCACCGGGCTGCGGGATAAAACCAAAGAGACCGAAAGTGATTGCATAAGCGACGGATGAACATAAGAGGATCAGCATCCATACTTTCGCGATATTAGAGACGATTCGCCACCTGCTCATGAATCATCCTCCAACCGATAGCCCAATCCCCGAACCGTCCGGATTCTGAACAAAGATTCTTCTTCGGGAAACCGTTCCCGCAGCCGCTTGATATGAACATCAACGGTTCGCTCATCGCCCATGAAATCGTATCCCCAGATTTCTTCGATCAGCTGATCTCTGGAAAACGTTTTTCCCGGATAACTGGCCAGCTTAAAAAGGAGTTCGAATTCTTTCAAGGGAAGAACCATACTGCGGCCATCCATAACCACTTCATAAGTTTTGCGATTAAGAAGCATTTTCCCAACCTGGACGGTTTGTGAGATATTAATTTGATACCGTCTGAGGAGCGCCTTTACTCTTACCACCAATTCAAGCGGTTCAAACGGCTTTACCAGGTAATCATCCGTTCCCAACTCAAACCCTTTTACCTTTTGCGATGTTTCCCCTTTGGCGGTAAGCATCAGCAAAGGAATATCATAATGCTCTCTCAGTTCCCTGCACAATTCCCATCCATCCATGTTTGGCATCATGACATCCAGAATCACCAAGTCTACTTTTACGGATTCCAGCAGTTTGAGCGCTTCGCACCCGTCCGCTGCTTCATAAAGGGAAAAACCCTCATTACTTAAAAAAAGTTTAATCAGTTCCCGAATGTGAGGATCATCATCCACGATTAAAATTTTGATCATCCTTAATCCATCACCTTCTTGGTTTTGCTGGACACTAAGAGGATATATCAAGTTTATGAACTCAATATGAATGGACTTGAGGAGAAGTTTTCTGATATTGCTTTGATTCGATTTGTGAAGCAAACAAATTTGCGGTTATTTTCATGTTTGGCAAATTGACTTAATCAAGGCGAGAACCCTTGCTTGCTCAAATAGATTTGGTCGTTTGAGAATACTTTTTTCAGCCTGTCATATACGATGCGATATGCTGAAGGATCATACCATTCTTCCAAACCCAATTCTTTGTACACTGAAAAAATCCCCAATTTCCCGGTTCGCTTCCCTCCGCTGCCGTCTCCCATGAAATAATCATCCACACAGACACGATCGACCAATCGCAACTTTTCCGGAAACTCCTCGCTGCTGGGCAACACCGGAGCAATTGTCGCCTGGGTCGGTACGCCTGCATCGGATAAAAGACGCAGCGTCTTTAACCTGGCGCTGATCGGCGGGGCATCGGGCGTAAAATGTTTACGCATATCTTCCCTGTCTGTTTCAATGGTCATGCTGATTCGGACTCTGTCTTTTAAAAGAAGAAATAAATCAATATCTCTGCGTACCAAAGGGCTCCTGGTCTGCACAAACAAAAAATCCGGTTTATTTTCCACCATTACTTCCAACAAGGATCTCGTTACTCTCTCCTTGTACTCGATCGGCTGATAAGGGTCTGTGCTGGATGACATAAAAATGGTCACTTTTCCTTGTTTCTTGGCCCTCTTAAGCTCTTTGTGCAGTAAGTCTGCAGCATTTTTCTTGATGTCCACCCAGCTTCCCCATTCCTCTTTACGGAACAACGAAACAGGCATTTGACGCACATAACAGTAGGAACAGCCAAATGCACAACCAGTATACGGATTGAGAGAATAACTATAATCCGAAAGAAACCCTGTTCCTTTATTCAAAAGCCTTTTTGGGTATTTGTAAAAAAAATCACTCTTCATACCGAATCCTCCATATAACGGAAACAGCGTTTATTTGTATACACTCACACTCATGCGTTCCCGCGGATTGATGATCACCTCTACACAGTATAACCCGGATCACGGCCGAAAGGGTCCGATCTTTACTTCTGAAGCTATATCAGGACAGCTTCGATGCGACCTTATTCTTCGCCCTTTCGGACTTCACTCCCCATTGCGCTTCGGGCCAATTCCTCATTCACAAAAAGCATGATTCCTTTTTTTGGTATGTAGACAGCCTGATTTATCACCTTCAAGAATAAGTTCCGATAATGTAAGATTATCGGAACTTATTTTATGTAAGGTGCTGCACAGGACAGAAGGGAAAATTCATCCGCCGTCTTCGAAATCAGAAAATACACTCTTAAAGCAAACCAAATGATCTGAACTGGAGAACATTGCGCTCAATCGAAAACAAATATCACGATCCAATAAAAAAACCGCCCGAGCAGGCGGTATTGTTATCCAAAAGCCTCAATGTAGCGAAAAAGCATCTGAAAGGAACCACCGCTACAGAGCATTCCCCTGTCCGCTTCAACCAATAAGAGCTTTGACGGAATCGGGGCAATTCTCACGGTCGGGCTGTTGAACAGTCCATTCCTCATCCAAATTAAAAATACTCCATGTCAGGCATTTAAAAGATAACGGATGAATAATCCGGCGATTACTCCGACCACAACAGAAGGAAGAAACATTTTAAATATCTTCATTGCCACGAAAGTAATAAAACAGGCGACCAGAACCGGAAGAGAAATGACGATCCGCCCATCCGTCGGCACGAAGATTTGTTTGATGATCAGGGCCGAAATAATTCCGACAGGAACATAATGAAAATATGAACGCAAAGCAGGACTCATCTTTCGCCCGGCCATCAATTCGAGCCCGATGATGCGCGAAAGATAAGTGGAAGCCGCCAGCAAACCGATTAAAAGCCAGTTTCTAATCATGCCGGAACCTCCTCTTCACATAAAGACCGATAAGCGGTGATAAAACGCCCGTCAGGATGAGTGTAAAATTGTTACCGGGAAAAAAATATTCAAGCACAACGGCAATGACAGCCGCGGAGAGTGCCGTTGCAATGACCGGATTTTCCTTGAGACCGGGGATGAGAAGAGCCATAAAGGTGACCGGAAATGCCAGGTCCAATCCCCATTGCTGCGGATCCATCCGGTTTCCGATCAAAGCCCCGCTGAGCGAAGAAATGATCCAAGCCAAATACAAAGTGCCTGTCACAATCGCATAATACAACGGGTCAGGTCCGTATCTTTTAAACCTGGCGCTCCCTAAAACAAACGGTTCATCTGTAACTCCAAATGATAATAACCATCTCCACTTCCCGGCAGGCGCAATTCCCTGGGCCAAGGCGGCACCATAGAGCAAATTGCGCAGATTTAACAAAACGGTGGTAAAAAGAATATTGGTCAGATTTGCATCCGCCGCCAACATTGCCACGGTAACCATTTGGACAGACCCGGAAAAAACCAGCAGGGACATTCCCACGGTCTCCGCCAAACCGAATTTGGCTTGTGAAGCGAGTACACCATAAGATAAACCGTAGGCGGCAATGGCGATTGCTAATGGCAAAGCTTCAATCAAACCGGATCTTACGCTCTTTTTTTCATCCACTTTGCACACATCCCTTTCTCTTTTTTAAGGATGTAAACGAAAAACCAAAAGTATATTATAATTAACTTATAGTTTATTATAATATATAAAAGGATAAAATACCTTGTTTTTTAATCAAAGGAGGAAAAAATGGACATCGAAAGTCCGTGGGAAGAAGGATCCGTGGGAAAGCGCATCGGCGCAAATCTGCGGCAATTACGAATCAACAGGGGGATCAGCCTGGAAGCTTTGGCCAAGCAAATCAATGTCAGCAAATTAACATTGATCAAAATCGAACGCGGCGAAGGGAACCCTACCCTGTCCGTCATCTGGAAAATCGCAAACGGCCTGAATATCCCGATTACCGCGCTGTTGTCGATTGAAGCGGATGTCTCCATCGCCCGCAAAAAGGACGGACTGAAGCTGAGCAGCTCAAACGAGGTGTTTGTCGCTGAACCATTGTTTTCTTCTTATGGCTCGTTTGAACTTTATCGGGGTTACTTGCAGCCGGGAGGGGAATATCTGTCGGAAGCGCACCGGCCAGGGGTGATGGAATTTGTAACCGTTATGTCCGGCCGGTTAACGGTCGAAGTGGACCGGGAAACTTACTGCTTGGATGAGTACGATTCCATTCGTTTTAAAGGAGATCGTCCCCATAAATATATCAATCCATCCTCTGCGTTGACGATCCTTCACTTTGTCATTTCCTATACTCATCCCTAGAGGAACGAAGAGGCTTTCGCTCTTTGCCAACAGCCTCCATCCCTTCATTCAGGAGATCTGAAACGGTTTTTCCCTCGTCTATTTCTTGGCGGACAGAGGGAAACCATCATCTCCCTTCCTTTTTGCTCATCAACAGGAACGGTTTATGCATTGTTTTGCGTATACGTAGTTGGTTTGTATAACAAACCAATTTGTATAAAAAATCAATTTCCTTCTCTTGAATAATCACCTATGACATTGTGATCCATCTCCCCCTCCTTGCGAAAGGATGTATTTCTCATACTTACTCATTTTGCTTCTTTTCTATCTTTGCTCGTATAAAATTCGCTATAATGATTTTGTAGGTGATTCATGTGAAAACAATCGAATACTTTTTGGAATTACGTCTACAACTCAAAGATATTAAAGAATATCAATCGTTCTATATGAGCATCAGCGAATTGGCAGATTTGCTTTATTGCACCCCGCGCAATGCAAAGCGATTGTTAAAAAGCATGGAGAATGAAGGACTCATCTATTGGAAACCGGGCGGAGGACGGGGAAATCGGTCCAAACTGCAATTCAGGCGATCCTTAAACGATATTTTGCCTTTCTATGTTCAATGTTTGGTTGGACAGGGAAAATTCAAAGAGGCGATCCGCTGGATCAAAAGCGAAGGGGTTCCCCGCGAAGCCCGCGAGCAATGTTATCGGTTGTTGTTGAAGGAGTTAAGTTTTCCTCATATTCAGGTCAATGAATTAAACCAACTGAAAAAAAATCCGTCTCAATCATTCACCCCGACCATGATTGCCACCACAACCGGCAGATGGCTGCTGATCGATCGTGAACATTCACATAAGGGAAAATCGCAGAAAATGAAATTGAAATAGCTTCATAACAGATCCCCTCCTTCCGGGATGAACCGTACAGGAGGGGATCTGGTTATTTTGCCACGTCTTCTTTTCCTTTAATAAGAGGAGCGATCCGGTCGATGCGATTAGTCCAAATCCATCCATTATAGTCCGGCGGGATTCGCTTTAAATCCCCTGCCGTATCAAATCCTCGGGAGAAATCTCCGCTCCCCGCGACAAGGATCACCCGGGTTCCGGCCTGATCCATCCGGTCGAGAAAACGGGTGGGCCATCCCCACAACAACGGGGCAAACTTCTCCGGGATATGCAATTCCGTCTTTTCGCACGCTTCCGGTACCACCCCTGTCCAGCCGATCGCCAAATAGCGCAAAAGGCATCCCTTTTCCGTCGCCTTGGACATAACCCGCATATCGGGCAGCTTTTTCTTGAGCGCTGCGATCGGTTCGTCACCACCATATACCGCCAACTGCTCACGTCTTTCAACCGGCAGTTTGGCCAGGTGGTCGGCCAGCTGAATCCCCTCTGTCGGGTCATTGCTTTTCACATCGATCAAAAACATCCGGTTCGGAAATGCCTCCAACACTTCCTCGAGCGATGGCATAAGACCAACGCCTTTGCCCCGGAATGGGTAGGTTTTGCCACCGTCAGCCGTGTAGCCGTATCCGATATCCAGGGACTTCAACTCTTTCATCGTATGGTCGCGGGTCACCCCGGTTCCGTTGGTGCGACAGTCAAGGGTCCAGTCGTGAAAGATGGCAAACTGACCATCCTTCGTCGGTTGCACGTCAAATTCAACCATATCGGCTCCCTTGTTAAAAGCGGCCCGCATCGAAGCTATCGTGTTTTCCAGATAGGGATGTTCCGGCGGGTAAATGCGCTGTGCGGTACAAGTGTCATTTGTCAGTCCGGTCATGTTAAAAGTTTGGGCCAACCCCCGGTGCGCAAGAAGATGCGGCTGCCCGGCGGGCGCTTTTGCAAACAGCGAGCTGTTGTTAACATAAATGAAAATGAGAATCGCGAAGCAGATCCAAAAACTTTTTCGTTTCAGCACTTTTTTAGCAAATTTCCCTAACCTGTTAGATCCTCTCATATTCCCCTCCACTATCCGATAAGAGCGATTCAACATCGATTGTATCAGGGAATCACGTTTAAAAAAGGTTCCTTTTCCTTCGTGTTTGTCCCCGTTTTGGCAAAAATTAAAAAAGGATGTTCATCCCTGCTTAAGGAGCCGGTCTATATCGTGAAGGGATCATTTTATCTCAATATTATTTTTTGGATAAAATAGTGTATTGCTCGATATCTTTAACAATTCGATTGATGGATTGATGCCAAAAGTCCGGCCGGGAAAGCTTTATATGAAAGTGATCGTCAGCTAATTCTTCTATGGGTTTTGTTCCTGATTCTTTTAGAAAATACGTAAACTTTTGGGCAAATTGCTTTCCTTCTTTCTTTGCTGTTTCCAGAAGACCTACACTGAACAAATAACCAAAAGTATAAGGATAGTTGTAGAAAGGTACATCTGTTCTGTAAAACTGTATTGCTTTTATCCATTGAAAAGGCTGATATTGACTGAGACTGCCTCCAAAAGCTTCCTTCTGAGCTTCCATCGACAATTCCTCAATTTGACTGGCACTCAAGGGCCCAGATTTCCTTTTTTCATAGAAACGGGTTTCAAACAAATAAGCTCCCCTGACGGCCATCAGGTAATTGATACTCCTTTGCATTTTCCAATTGAGCAAGGATTTTTTCGTTTTTCGATCTTTTGACTCCCGGATCACGGTATCCACCAAAGCCAATTCAAAGAAAATGGAAGAGGTTTCGGCAATCGTCATTGGAAATTGGTCTTCCAGCAAGAATAAGGAGAGGCGGTCTTCCAGTTGACGATAATGCCAAGCGTGTCCCAGTTCATGAGCCAGAATCCGAACGCTCTCCATATTACTGTCATAGCGAAGGGAAATACGGGATTCCTTATCACTGATAAATGGAGCACAGAATCCATTTGAGGGCTTGTGCTTAAACGGTACGGCGTCCACCCACCCGTTGGCAAGGGCATATTGGGCAAAGTCACCCATATCCGGACTCAGATCGTTTAACGCTTGAATGATCCATTCTACCCCACTGGGGAAAGGAATGGATTCCTGATGATCGTCGGGGGATAGCGTCATCAGTTGGTGCCATGAGAGTTGACTTTCTCCGGATTCGGATGCTTTCAAACCGAGATATGGAATAAGCTGAGGAAGATATCCATCAATTGCTTTCCACATTGCATCCAGCGTGGACCGGGCAATGCGATTTGATTTTAATGATTCTTCCAACAAATCTTTTTTGGCGGAACCGCAGAGTGTCAATCGAAAGCCGGCAATATGATTCAACACGGACGCAAATAACCCGGAATCCCGTTCCAAGGTTTGCGTAAGCGATTTGAACAGTCGTTCGCGCTGATATGGATCTGGATCGTTTAAGGCAATTCGATTCGCCTCACCGATTTTTTTTGATTTGCCTCGTCATGGACTGTGACTTCCAGTTTGTTCCGAAGCTGGATATACAAATCCTCCCATGCTTTCAACCCATCCACGGCAAGCTCCGCTGCAAAATCCTCCAAGACTCGGTAAGGGGAATTTCTTGTCTCGCGAAGTGCGGAAATTTCTGAAATAAAAGGGCGAATGGCAGGTTGATGAATCAGTTGTTCGAACTGATCATCGCTCATGGAGGCGAGACGGTGCCCCAAATCAGACAATAGGGTACGTATTCTGACTTTCAGAGAGGAGACACGGCTTTGTAATGAGGTAAGAATGGGATGTCCAGGGGTTTCAGCAGAAAGGCAATAATAAAATGAGTCTGCTTTTTCAATCTGTCTGACTGATTGAGATAAAAACAGAAGTTGGTCTTCATTGATCAAGTCAAAATCAGCGGATGATGTTTGAAAACGGTCGCTTAAACAAGTCAATGCAACCTCTAATTCCTTCAATTCTTTGGAAAGTGTGACTTCGATTTCTCCAGGATACAGGGAGTGGAGATCCCAGCGTGTTGGTCCGTCTGCCATCGGTTTCAATATGCAAATCCCTCCTTAAGTCCTGACTTTAAAGGCTACCTGTTTTAATATTCAGACATCCTCCCTTCAAATCTTATTTTTATATGAATTCATCACATTCATCAATCTTTCAGCTGCATGATCGCCAAAACATAACTCCAAATTTGCTTTTGATTCAGCAGCTGCTTCAGATGAATAAGCAAACATTTTTTCCTCATATATTTCGATTGCTTTTGAAACATTGTTTTGATTATCCATAATCGCTAACGCTAAATGATAAGCATCAAACATCGCCAGATTGACGCCTTCACCGGCAAACGGAGACATTAAGTGTGCAGCATCTCCAATCAGCGTGATCCTTGGATGGCGTTGCCATTTAAATCCGACTGGTAACATATAAATTCGCCGGGGAATTATTGTATCTTCTGCATAACGAATATAATTTTTCAATTGTTCATCCCAGTCGCCAAATAAGTCCAAAATGGCCTCTTTTGCTTTTTTCGGTTTGTTAAAAGGAATACCGCAACGGTCCAACCAATCCCGATTCACTTTCAGGCCAACATACACCTTAATCGTACCATTTCCGTTTAACTGACCAATAATGCCTTTTCCTTCATCAAGAGCAAATACTGTACCACGTTTATGAAATGACGCCAAATCAGGATGGTTCACAGCTGCGTTTACCACATTCATTTCCAACATCGTAAGACCTGAATAAGAAATATCCTCAGAAGCCAGTATTGGCCGCACCCGGGAAAATGCACCGTCTGCACCGATCACCAAATCTGCAATCTCAATCTGTCCGTTTTCAAAATGCAATTCGGTTTTGCCATTTTCCAATGGGATGCATTTATCAAGTTTATATCCATATTGAATGCACTCTTTATCTAACGCATTTAATAGTAATGCACATAATTCCCCCCGATCTATTTCCGGCCTGGCCCCATATTCTTCATCTGCATCCTCATCCAAATAAATCTTTCCTGTTTTATCAAACAAACGAAAGTCTTCACCCTCAAAACGGGCTTTGCTCAGAAATTGTTCATATACACCTGCTTCTTTTAAAACTAACTGCCCAGTATCTTCGTGAATATCCAAAGATCCACCTCTCTCCATATTTTTATCATCGGGTTCACGTTCATAAATAGTCGCTTTTATTCCGTTACGCTGTAAAATCAGGGCTAACATCAAGCCGCCCGGACCGCCACCGATGATCGCAATTGACTTATCTTGCAATGTCATGATCCAAAACTCCTTTCCAAAAAAATTAGTTAACCTTATAAAATAATAAGAGCACCTAATTTGTTTTGTCAATGAATAAATTCCTATTATTCAGGATACTGGATAAACAGATGGGTATAAACTTTCTGGTCAATGTTTTTTAAAATCCCCTGATAAATTCTCCGCTGAAACGATTTTTCCCCATACCATTCCTAACTTCAGGTCAAATCTTTTAACTGCAAAACTTGATAAAGTGATCCCAATCATTGTCACTCATATAAAAACCATCTGCTCTTTTCTCATATTTAATGCCCTTTTCATCCATACATTTTACATTCGGCGAAAGATCACCATGATTTTTTCGTGGTTCTGTCGATGAACAGCCAACCATAACAAGCATTAAGAGAGATAAAGTGGAGATGGACATGAAAGGTTTCTCATCCTAATTCCTCCCTTCAAGGATATCTTATACTAATACAAACAATAATACTAATCAAAATTTTTATTATACATAATAATTCTCTGAACGAGAAGTGAATGATTCTTTTTTCGGTACGGTGACCCCTGTTTTTATATTCGGATCACCCCGACATCGAATATAATATATAAACGCTGATAGAGAAAGGAGCGGTCCCATGCCGGCGACTTTAAAAACCGTTCTGGTTGGAAAGACAAAAACCTTTCTTTTTCCTCCTGAGGGAAAACCGTGGCACAGCGCAATTAACAAAACAGAAACAGAAGGTGCCGTCTGGCTTGGAAAGACCAAACTTGAGGGGGATGATCAAGCGGATTTGAAGCATCATGGCGGACCGGAAAAGGCAGTACTGGGTTATGCTGACTCCCATTATCCCCTTTGGCGGCAGGAATTGAACCTCAGCGATTTTACCTACGGCGCATTTGGCGAAAATTTTGTCATCACTGATCAAACGGAAGAAACCGTATGCATCGGAGATATCTATCAAATCGGAAAGGCCATCTTGCAGATTTCCCAACCGCGTATTCCATGTTGGAAACCTGCCCGCCTTTGGGGGATCGATGACCTGACCAAGCGGATGGAAACAACCGGGCGGACCGGCTGGTATTTTCGCGTTCTGCAGGAAGGGGAGGTTCAAGCCGGGGAACAAGTGAGATTGCTTGATCGCCCCCACTCCGAATGGACAGTCTCCAAATGCAATGATCTTCTCCACCATAAGAAAGGTGATCAGAAAGCGTTCCTGGAGCTGGCTGCTTGTCCCGCATTGGCTGAAAGTTGGAGGAACATGTTAACCAAGCTGGCCGCGCGCATGTGACTTCTGCCTTTACCGGAGACGGGCCTTTTTTCACGGTCCGTTATTCATGAACCAGATGTTGGTTTATATTCATCTGAATCAAAATCAGTTCGTGATCAGGGGATAATTCAAAAATGTTCATTCCGGTATTATCCTGGCTGAGACGGCGATAGTTGCTCAGCGGCATCCCCAACATACCGGCGAGATAAATACGGTTAAACGAACTGTGAGCAACCACCAAAACTGTATCATCCGGATGCTTTTGCGCAAGTTCGGCAAAAAAGGACCTGCCCCGCTCCAATACCTCACAGGCTGTTTCCCCGGTACGACCTGCCCTGAATACTGCCGGGTTCAGGCACCACATTTCCCAGGATTCAGGGTCGGTCTTTGTAAACTCCGGCCGCGTTTTCCCTTCCCACTCTCCGAAATCCACCTCAACGATTCGCTCATCGCTCCGAACCGGAAGATCATGGTGCCGGGCGATGATTTCGGCAGTCGCACGCGCGCGTTTTAAAGTGGAGGCATAAGCGGCCGTAAAAGGAACCCCTTGCAAATACTCACTCACCCATTCGGCTTGTCTTTTTCCTGTCGCGGATAAATTGAGATCCGTCCGCCCGCAGTACCGGTTACCGTCATGATTCCATTCTGTCTCTCCATGCCTCAGCAAATAGACTCTGGTCAATCCGTTCCCTCCCACCGAAACATCCTTTTGATCGATAAAAGCATGGTAAGTAACGTATTTGAAGCAACATGGCTCGCGCCGCGGCAGTATAAATTGCAGCAACCTCTTCCCCCGATAAATTCTCGATATCCCGCAGGCATAACGTTCAATAAACGCGACTCCTTCCAGCTTAGCAGCAAAAGACACGGAAGCAGAAAGGGGGTCAATCCGAAAAGGAAACATATCCACTGTTTACCTTGCCCCCGGCATCCAACAGCCTCCCGGATGCCGATGATTATAAAGGTGACCGTGCCAAACGTCAATCTTTTGGCCGGTCACCCTTTTTACGACCAAGGTTGCGACAGTCATCGCATTTCCTTCTCCGGGATGGATCGCACCACGAGGTATTCGGGCAGCTTAGGGGATACTGCTCCAATCCGTGATATGACGCACTACCGTTTGGATCTGTGCTTGTATTTGACAACCGGCCACTTCTCCTTCCGCAGCGCGTTCATCAACTCCGGCCCTGCATGCAAGTTGTCCTCTACCAGATCCCATGGAGTCAGCGCCATCCACTGGTTCAGCGACACATCAGCAAAACGGTCACTTTTGAACATCTCCAAAAACCACAGGCTTTGATCACCGGTGTTCTGGATGTAGTGCCCGAATGCAAACGGTACGTATCCGACATCACCAGCCCGGTAATCGAAAGTGCGGGCCGTGCCATTGGCCGCGAATACCGTCATGCGTGCTGTTCCTGCGATGTAATACTGCCATTCGTCGTTATTCGGATGCCAATGCATTTCCCGCATTCCTCCCGGCTTGACTTCCACCAGAGCAGCCGCGATCCGGAGTGAAATGAGGAAGTTGGTGGAATCAGCTATGCGCACGGTTCCTCCCGGCGTTACGATTGGCTTCTGCGCGAGCAGCCGGTGTGTGAAGCTTATCGGAACTGTCCCATATGGACTTGATACCTTCTCCCTTTCCAATGGGCCGGGCACTTTTGACTGGAATATGTAACGCTGCTTCTTCGGAATATGGGCAAATGCCCTTTTCGGCACACCGAAATTTGCCGCCAGCACGTCCTTCGGTGTGTGCGCAAACCAATCGGAGATGGTGAACGTATCGAGGTCTGAGAAGTTGCCGTCATCAAAGACGAGCAGAAACTCGCATCCTTCCTCCAGCCCTTGAATCGAGTGTGGAATTCCGGGGGGGAAAGTACCACAAATCACCCATACCGACATCGGCTATGAAATTCCGACCGTTCTGATCAACCGCAGTGATCCGCGCACGACCCCAAAGCACGAAAGCCCACTCCGCTTGTTTATGCCAATGCAACTCCCGTACCCCGCCCGGCGTCAGATACATGTTCACCCCTGCGAGCGTCGTTGCGACCGGCAACCCTCTGGCTGTTATTTGCCGGGACCAGCCGCCATGATCCAACACCATATTGGTGTCGGAAAAAGAAAACTTCAAGTTAGGGATCGTCCCGGCATCCGTGGACGGTGGAACGAGCATGTCAGGATTCTCAAGGTCGCGCATCACATCTCGCGGGCCTAAATCAACCCCACCGGCGCCATCTTTTCGGATAGGCTGTGGAGCATAAATATATGGGTAATTCTCAGGTCGTCTCACCATGAAAACTCCCCCCTTTATTTATTTAATAATTCTTATAAATTAATCTATTATGTAAATTCGCAAATATGTGGAACAGGGGTTTGATTGGATACGCATTCGGCCAAAAAGTTCAGGGGGGATCATAATCTAGCAAAACACTTTCGCTGCATGGAAATAATACGGGCCCAGACTGGCTCCATTTGGGCTTTCATCACATATGTTGGTACAAAAAATGAGGAGCAAGGAGGATCTCCATATTTTTTCATATTAAGGAACTACAGTATGAAGCGAAGCCGGAACGTCCCGATCCGGTCTACGCCAAAAAATTGCAGGAAATTCTGGGCGGACAATTTGGTGAGATTACTGTCGCCATGCAATATTTGTTTCAGGGATGGAACTGTCGCTGCAAAACCAAATCGAAATACCGGGACCTGCTCTTGGATACAGGAACAGAAGAACTGGCGCATGTGGAAATGATCGCCACGATGATTGCGCGCTTGTTGGATAAAGCTCCGGTCAAAGAACAGGAAGAAGCCGCCAAAAATCCGGTGATCGAAGCAGCTATGGGTGGAATGAACCCGCAACATGTCATCGTCTCCGGTTTGGGCGCCTCCCCCACCGACAGCGTCGGTTATCCGTGGAATGCCCGCTACACCATCGCCAGCGGGAATCTGCTCGCCGATTTCCGGGCCAATCTCAACGCGGAATCTCAAGGCCGGTGTTTTATTCTTCAAAATAAAAAATCAAAACGAAATTCAGGATTTGTCGGGATCTCTTTTGATTTGGTGAATATATCGTTTCCAGTCTCCGCTTTTTACATATAATTCCTCCGAGACTCCCCGATTCCAAAGATAAACCCAGGCGATCGCTTTTTCTCCGTTTTGCAAATTCACTTCCCTTAATCGCCGTAAATAGAGACTGCCTTCTTCATCATCCTCCTGATAATCCTCCAGCCAATCCAAATCTTTCAATACATCCCAATAGTACTCTTCTTTAATCACCATCAATTCCCCCTGAATCGTATCCTCTCCCTCAATCACGCACGGATAACTTAATTCCGTATTTACACTGTACATCTTTCCTTTCATCGCAGCCGGTATTTCGCTTGCCGTTTTATTTTGCAGAATCCGTTTATAATTTTCCAAGCCGGGACGTAATGTTCCGTAAACAAAAACAGGGATCTTTGTCATCTCATCTTTGCTCTTCATCTCATCATCTCCTTCATCACCATTACTCTACCAGACCGGCAAAAAAGAAAAAACCGGCTCCCCGATCCGAGGGTTGACGCCGGTTAAGATTCCAAACCAAGTGAGACTGAACCTATATTTTTTTTGCCTCTGTTACCTTTGCCCCATTTTCTCCGCTATAGTTTTGCTTGTATTCAACCAAGCCGATTTCGCATCCTTCCCCAATGATGACATTATTTCCCCGCACCACATCGGCCTTGATATTTTCGAGATCGAGATCATCCCCTTCAATCACTTCCGCTTTCAGGGTGTCATCAGCCAAAAGGAACAGCGACTTGATCAAGCGGTTAAAACGGGAACCGCCTTTCCTCACGCTGATCTTTTCTCCACCGATCTCCTTCGCACGGCAGGTCCCGTACAGCTTCACATCAATTGTGCCGGCGTTTAATAATCTGCCGATCGTAAAAATTCCGGAGGCCTCAAAAACTTCAGCTTCACAATCTTTCTCCACATCGATCGACCCTTTCAGCTTCAATTCCTCCACACTCAGGCAACCGTTCACTTTGGCAGCACCGGATATTTTCAAGGTTTTGCATTTCAGGTCATCGCTGCTGGTTGTACCCTGGATATGAATTTCCTCAGAGTCCAACCTTCCCGAGAATTCTGCTGTTCCATTAATCGTTACTTTCTTTGCCTTTACATTCCCATCCACTTTCAGTGCACCGTTAACTTTTAAATGGCTGCACTCCAAATCTCCTGCAATCTTGCCCGTCCCACTGATTTTCACGTGATCAAACGTTCCTCCGGAAGCACTCCCGCTCCCGGAGATCACCAGGTCTCTCATCTTATCCCGTTCCACTCTGCATCCCCCGTTCTATTCCATCCTTAATCTCAATTCTTCCAAGAGATCAGCCAAACTCAAGCGCAGCAGAACATTCACTTCGGGATCAAAAAAGATCTCCGTTGCCCCCGCCAAAATAAACGCCGAAACCCCCATTTTGCGAATAAAAACGAGTTCTCCGTTTTTCCCTTTCAAGCCGCCGGCATGCAGAACCAAAGTTTTAAGCAGCAATTTCCCTTCTTCCAAGCTTATTTGCCCGCTTTGCAACGCCTTTTCCAGCACAAACAACTGAAAGATTTGATCAAAAGTGAAAACATTCTTCTCCCCGTTCTGCTCCGTAAAAATCCGGACAACCAACTCCGAAACAATGTTTCGTTTCAAACATTCTTCTTTTGACAGCGTAACTTGTTTAAGATCAGGCATAAAATGGCGGGCGATTTCATCCAGCGAAAGGTCATCCTTCATGCTTTTGATTTTGTTGATCCGCCCCAGGATCTTTTCACGTGGAAAAAATGTTTCCTGTCCGGTATAAGTAGATTTGCGGATAAACCAATCTTCCGGAATCAGATTTTTTCGTTTCCAACGGTATAGCTGGCCGTACGAAATCCCGGTCATCTCGAGCAGTTCCTTTTTGGAAATCAACTCTTGCTCCATCGCGAACACCCCCTCCGCTTTTATTGTAACATAACACTGTTACGTTGGAGAAGAGGTTTTTCATCTTTAAAAAACCTGATGCGGACGACGATAACCCTCTCGACAGGGGCTGCTCCACGATCCAGGCCCTTCATGAATCTGAAAAAAGTGAATCAGGAACAAAGCGTGACCGCCCTCGCAAGTGCAACCATTTTTTGCTATTCTGGAAGAAACCACGCTTGATTTACTAATCCGGACGGGGCTTTCCTTGGCGCCCGATTCTGATGGGGGATGCGAATGGACAAAATCATTTTCCTGGTAAATCCAAACGCCGGAAACAAAGAACTGATCACAAATGTCGATGCAGTATCCCGGCGCTTTCAAGAGATCGCCGATAAAATCGAGATTTGTCATACTTCCAGGCCGGGGGACAGTGCGAGAATTATCGGTGAACAGGGGGCATGTGCGGATCTCGTAATTGCTGTTGGCGGGGACGGAACCGTTCATGAATGCGTCAATGCGCTGGCAAAGTTAAGGAATCCGCCTTTATTCGCCATGCTGCCCGGCGGCACTTGCAACGACTTCGCCAGAACACTGGGCATCTCCCAGGACTACCGGGAAGCGGTTGAACAGATCATCCATTTAAAAGAGCGGAAAGTCGATATCGGAAAACACGGAGACCGCTATTTTCTCAACTTTTGGGGAATCGGACTCATCACGCAGGTCTCCGAAGAGATCCGCGGTGATTTAAAAGAGAAGTTCGGGCGCCTTTCCTACTATCTCAGCGCCGTGCAAACACTGAATCATCAGGAAGCGTTTGAACTGGATATCGAAGCGGATACTGCCGCTTTTAAAGGAAAAGCAACGATGGTGCTGGTTGGAAACGGCTCTTTTATCGGAGGGGTAAATGCTTACTTCCCGCAGAGCAGCGTCACCGACGGCTGGCTCGATGTCCTGATTTTCAAGGAGGTTTCCTTCAGTTCTTTCTGGTCGATGCTCACATCTTACCTGACTACGGAAGAGCCGGAAGGAAAAGATCTGGTTTATTTTCACGCCAAAAAAGTCCGTGTAAAAACGACTCCCCCATTGAAAGTGGACTGTGACGGCGAAAAAAACAGTTATACCCCTGTAACCCTCTCCATCTTGCCCGGCCATCTGCGGATGGTGGTCGGGGATGACAAGGCCCTGAATGAGCGAAAAGGGTACCAGGATCCGTAAACCGTTAAAAAGACACGTCACTTTTGCTTTGCAACCGGCCACCATTTATTGATCATAATCGGGATAATGGTTCCACCCAACCCAAGCCCGAACGCGATCGCTCCCGAAATCAAAAAGGTTTGCGACGCCGATTGAATCGCGGCAATGTAATTGCTTTCCACCAGTTGTCTCATGGTGTGATAGGCGATCCCCCCGGGCACAAGAGGAATAATCCCGGAAACATTAAAGGCGAGAACCGGCATCCGGTAAATCCGGGCGAGACATTGGCTGATCGCTGTTACCGCAAACGAGGCCACTACCGTGGCAAAAACCTGGGCCAAATGGTTCCGGCTCGATAATCCCATATAAAGCACCCAACCGATCGCCCCGATCAGCCCGCCGGGAACCAACGCTTTTTTAGGAGCATTGAAAAGGATGCCAAAGCCTGCTGAAGCCATGAAACTGACTAAGAACGCAACGATCATTCAACATATCCCTTCCTTTTTCACTGCTTACCAGACGGCAATCACCACTGCAATGCCGGTTCCGATCGCAAACGCGGTTAAAAAAGCTTCAGCTCCCCTCAGCATTCCCGAAGACAAATGGCCTTTCATGAGATCACTGACGGCATCGGTGATCAGCACCCCCGGAACAAAGGGCATGACCGAGCCGATGATAATGCGGTCAACCTCTTTTCCCAATCCGAACAAAACCGCCAGTTTCGCAACCACCCCAATGAGGCAGGACGCCAGAAGTTCGGAGAAAAATCGAACAGAAACAAATCGCTTTGAAAACAAAAAAAGAAAATAACCGAGTCCCCCATCGATAAAAGCCGGCAAAAAATCCTTCCAGCTCCCCTGAAACATCAGGGTAAAACAACCGCTCACCAACGCGGCTGCCGTGATTCTCATACCGGGCGGGTAGGGCGACGAATCCCGTTCCATCTGTTTCAATTTCTCTTTCGCTTCTTCCAATGTACAAAATTCCCGGCTCACTTTTCGTGACAGATCGTTAACGAGGGTAACCCTGTGCAAATCGGTCGACCGTTTCGTTATCCGAACCAATTTGGTGTAATCCTCCGCTTGTCCCGGTTTCCTCATCGAAAGGATAATCACCGTTGGAGCCACAAAAACCTCAATCGATTCAATCCCGCCGCTCGATGCCAATCTTGCGATCGTATCTTCCACCCGATAGGTTTCCGCTCCGCTTTCCAGCAGCAACTTTCCCGCCAGCAAACAGATCTCCATCATTTCGCTTATGGAATGAGCGTGTTTCATTCGTAATCCCGCTTTCTCCCCTTTTGGTAGGATCGTTTTTCCGTTTATTGGAATCAAGTAAAGGCTCTTGCCTTGAAAGCAGGAGCCTTTCGCTCTTTTCCCGCATCCGGATCCGTTCCATCACCAACTGGCCTTTTTGACACCGGGAATTTGCCCTTTATAAGCCAATTCACGGAAGCAGATGCGGCAGAGCCCGAACTTGCGCAATACCGAATGCGGTCGTCCGCAACGTTTGCAACGCGTATAGGCGCGAACTTTGAATTTCGGTTGACGCTCGGACTTCACAATCATTGATTTTTTCGCCAACAGATTCCCTCCTTTTTTACGGAAATCAACGTGGTGATCCATCCGTATTTTGGAAAAGCCTTGTTTTATTATGTGATACAACCAAAAAATTAAAAGGAACCCTCTGTAAAAAGGCTCCTTTTAAAATATCCTCGCAGTTCAGCACTTCATCCCGTGCGCTGGGGATGGGCGCTTTCATCGATCACCTGCCATGAACCAGACTCAAAGCATAGCGCTTTTCCCGTTCCAGCAGCCCTTGTTTCACTTTTTCCCATTCCTGATTGGTAATTGAATACAACACGGCGTTTCGGATATATCCATTGTGTAGGATACGTTCATTGCGCAAAATGCCCTCTTTAACGGCACCCAGACGCTCGATCGCCGCTTGAGACCGCAGATTGCGCTCATCGGTCTTCAGCTGAACCCGGATCAATCCCAGTTCTTCAAAGCAAAATTGCAACAGCAAAAACTTGGCTTCGGAATTGACAAACGTTCTCTGATACTCCACTCCGTACCAAGTCGATCCCAGTTCGCAGCATCGTTGCTTTCCGTTCATGTTAAAAAGCCTGGTCGCTCCGGCCACCTGGTTTGTATCCTTGATGATGACGACAAACGGTAAGGCCGTCTTTTCCAGGCGCAGTCGGATCGCTTCTGCCACCCAGTCTTCCATCTCTTTTTCCGTCCTTATCTCGGTCAGCGTATAGGTCCAGATCGACGGGTCGTTGATTTTGAAAAGCGGCTTTACATGCTCGAATTCCATCGGGACAAGCCGGATTCTTTTCCCTTCCAAAACAGGCGGATTTTCAAAGAGTGTGTCATTCATATTGTACGGCCCCTTCTATTCTTTCAGATAGGTGAATCGAACAATGTCCGAGGATCTCCCCGTCCCACTTCAGTTGCAACTCATCCCCGTTTTTAACTGCTCCCACGCCGGCCGGGGTTCCCGTATAGATGAGATCGCCGGGCCCGATGCCGAAATGGTCGGCGCAAAATGAAATGATTGTATCCAGGTCGAAAATCATGTCGCTGAGGCTGCCGCGCTGAACTTCTTCGCCATTTTTAATCAGGGAGAAAGAGCGGGCTTTGCACACTTCCGTCCCGGGAAATTCCCGAAACTCCGTGATGACGGCAGAGTTGGGAAATCCTTTGGCCAGAAGCCAGGGATGGCCTTTCTTTTTCAATTCGCTCTGTACATCGCGCAAGGTAAAATCGATGCCGAGGGCAAAACGATCCACCACATCCTCCGCTTTCATTCCCGTTTCGTACGGTTTGGCGATCTGAATGACAAACTCTGTTTCATAATGAATTTCCCCGCGGTCACCGGGCAAATCGATCACCTGCCCCCGGGCTTGGATAAGCGCATGAGTCGGTTTGGAAAAAATCATCGGAGATTTGGGAACCTCATTGCCCAGTTCCGCTGCATGCAAAACATAATTGCGGCCAACACAGTAAATATTGCGAATCGATTCCATTACCGGGACCTCTTTTCTTCTGTCATCTTTATTAAAAAAAGCAGGACTTCCCGCTTCATCTATTTTGATCAAGCGGGAAGGGTTTTCACTCAGTGTTGCTTAAAGCGCTTTGACCATTCCGCCGTCAACGAGCAGAGCCTGGCCGGTAATATAGGTATTGGCGAAGGAACCGAGGAAAGCTACGGCCCTGCCGAATTCTTCAGGCAGTCCATACCGGCCGAGCGGGATTTGTCCGCTCATTTCCGCTTTCACTTCGTCAACGGATTTCCCGCTTGCTTCGGCTTTGGCCTGATCCAATTCGGCTACGCGGTCTGTGGCGATCCGTCCGGGAGCAACTGTATTGACCAAAATTTGATCCTTGGCCAGTTCCACCGACAAACTCTTCGTCAGGGCATTTACCCCGGCACGGATCGTATTGGACAAAATCAGCCCCTGGATCGGCTGTTTGATGGAGGTCGAAGTGATCGTAACAATCCTTCCGCCTCCCTTGGCCCGCATATAAGGCAAGCTGGTCCGAATGAGCCGGATCGCGCTGAGCAAATTGAGTTCAAATGCCCCCATCCATGCCTCATCGGCAAAGTCGTCAAACGTCCCTCCCGGAGGACCACCGGCATTGGTCACAAGCACATCCAGACCGTTTCCGGCCTCCGCTGCCGTCTTCACCGCCCGCTCGATATCTTCTTCCCGCGTCACATCCATTTGTACTACAGTCACTTTTTGCCCTGTCGCCAATTCAATTTCCCCCGCCGCCCGCTTCAGTTCTTCCAGGTTGCGGCTCGCGATGGTCACCTTGGCACCTTCCCGCGCAAACTCAAGTGCACTTGCCTTCCCCAGTCCTTTGCTTGCTGCTGTAACCAGAACTGATTTTCCCTTTAATCCCAAATCCATTGCTTCATTCCTCCTTCTCTTTCTAATCATAGAATGAAAAGTTATCTTCCTGCCACTCACTTATTCCCCCGTGCAGGCTTCATGGAGCAAGTCGGCGAGATGGACTGCTTTCATCCGGTTTTCCAAACCGGCCCTCCTGATCCCCAGACGCATCTGCAGCAAACAACCCGGATTGGAAGTGACCAAAATCTCCGCATCGGTTTCTCTGACCGCCTCCATTTTCCGGTCGAGCACCTTCATGGAAGTCTCATATTGGATCAAATTGTAAATACCGGCTGAACCGCAACATTCCCCGGCTCCGCATAGTTCAACCACTTCGGCCCCCGGAAGGGAGTGAAGTAACTTTCGGGGAGCGGAAATAACATTTTGTACATTTCTGAGATGGCAGGAGTCCTGATAGGTAATACGACAGGAAATCTTCTTCTTAAAGGGGAGCGGCCCGCATTCCTCCAACAGCGTACTGAGATCCCGGCACTTTGCGGCAAAGGCCTGCGCTCTTTTCGCCCATTCCGGCTCATCCGACAGCAAGTGGTGATACTCGGCCAGCATTGCTCCGCATCCTCCCGCATTGGTAACCACCCAATCGGCACCGGACCTTTCAAACGCTTCGATGTTGCGTTTGGCCAGCTTCTTGGCCTGACTGATTTTACCTGCATGAGCATGAAGCGCCCCGCAACAGGTTTGCCCTTTGGGCAGAATGGTTTCGCATCCGACTGCGGCTAACAATTCGATACTCTTTCGGTTCGTCTCAAAAAAGAGCGAGTCCATGATACAACCCGTAAAAAAAGCAACACGGGCTTTTTTCCCCTTGCGTGGAGCGAGCCTCTCTTTCCTTCCAAAAAAAGAGAGAGGAAAGGGGGCCGCAGGCAACGCCGCAGCAAACTCCCCCAAATGGTATGGCAAGAACCGGCTGAACCCCAAGACTTCAACCAATCTGGCAAACCCCGTCTTTTGGTAAAACCACAGTATCCCGCTCAGTGCTTTTAAACGGCCGGGATATGGAAACAACCACTGAAAAATGAGTTTCTCCAACCAGCGGAACAGCGGCGTTTCCGCTTTTTTCTCCTGTTTGGCCCCGTGAATCGCCTGTTTGGCGCCTTCCAAAATTACGCCGTACTTCACTTCCGCCGGACAGGCCACTTCGCAGGCACGACAGCCCAGACACAGGTCAATCGGCCCGGCCAGATGCTGCAACACATCGATTTTCCCCTCCGCCGCCGCTTTTACCAAGGCGATCCTGCCGCGGGGTGAGGCTGATTCTTTTTCCAACACCTTGTATGTCGGGCAAACCGGAAGGCAATACCCGCACTTGACACACTTGAATGTCTCATCATGAGGAAGGAGCTTTTGCCATTCATTCACTCGGTCAACACCACCCGCGTTTGACCCGGCTGCGGAAAGATTTTAAACGGATTCAAAATATTGTTCGGATCCCATGCCTGTTTGATGCGGCGCATCATATCCAGACCGGCGGGACCGAGCTCCATCTCCATAAAGGCAGGCTTCATGGTTCCGATGCCGTGCTCTCCCGACAAGGTTCCGCCCAATTCCACCGCGGCTTTGAAAATCTCTGCAACAGCTTCTTCAACCCGCTTCATCTCATCCCGATCCCTGCTGTCGGCAATAATATTGGGATGCAAATTTCCATCTCCCGCATGCCCGAACACGACCAGATGGAGCTGGTACTTTTCCCTGATTTGCCTGAGCCGCTCCAGCATCTCCGGAATTTTGCTGCGCGGCACCGTCGCATCCTCGGAGATTTTCGTCGGTTTTACCTGACTGATTGCCGGAGATACCAGCTTTCTCGCTTTCCAAAGTTCCGCCCGTTCCGCTTCATCCGCGGCCAGCCGCACCTCCCTGGCTGCATATTGCCGGCAAATTTGCGCTGCTTTTCGGATTTCCTCGTCAACCGCCGCCGGGTGCCCGTCCACTTCCAGCAGAAGAATTGCTGCTGCATCAAGCGGCAACCCCGACGGTTGATAGTTTTCCACGGCCCGGATCGAGGCTTGATCCATCATCTCCAGCTTTGCCGGAAGGATGCCGTTTTTCAGGATACCGCTGATGGCCCGCCCGGAATCGACAATCTCATCAAAAATGGCCATCAGCGCTTTACGGGCCGGAGGTTTGGGAATAAGGCGGAGAACCGCTTTGGTAATGATGCCGAGCGTTCCTTCCGAACCGACGATCAAGGAGGTGAGATCATATCCGGTTACATTTTTGACCGTCATCCCTCCGGTGCGGATGATCTCTCCCTGCGGAGTAACCACTTCCAGCCCGATAACATAATGCTTGGTCACCCCGTATTTGAGCCCGTGGGGGCCCCCGGAATTTTCGGCCAGGTTCCCACCGATTGTCGAAACGTTGGAACTGCTGGGGTCGGGCGGGTAGAAGAGCCCTGCTTTCTCCGCTTCCCTTTGCAGTTCTGCCGTCGTAATCCCCGGCTCGACGAAGGCGATTAAATTGTCCCGGTCAATCCTGAGCAATTTATTCATCCGCGTCATCGCCAGGACGATCCCGCCGGCCACGGGAAGAGGGCCGCCGCTGAGGGAAGTCCCTCCTCCCCTCGGCGTCACGGGAATTTGTTCCCGGTTGGCCAGCTTCATAATTTCCGCGATTTCCGTCGCGCTTTGCGGAAAGACGACAACATCCGGAAGATAGGTTCCAAAAGACGCATCAAACGCATAGGTGTAACGCTCATCGAGCGAAAGCAAAACTCGCTCCTCATCCGTGATGCGAATCAGCTCCTTTACAATACTTGGATCCAACCCCATCTCCTCTCCCCTCCTTCCTGCTTCCACCAAACGAAGAACCTGCCGCTTCACCCAGGCCAAAATCCTTCCACACTTGTCATATAATCAGATGTCTATTTAGTAATTTTCTATTAATAAAGCGATAATCCTATCTGTTTTTAATATTTTTTGTCCTCCGCTCAATTAAAATAGAAGTAATTTCCCCATTCGTTACGAATATATATTTGAACAGCATTAAAAGGAGGAAGTTGCATGAACAGGCTGATAAAGCTGATTTTACTCTCCGTTTTTGTAACCGGAACCATTTTCATGACCTCCATTGCCGGCGCTCATGCTGCAACAGGGGCACAAATGAAAGCCTTGTCGGAAAGCCCGAAACAGGTTGTCGCCAAAACGGTTAAGCTGGCTTCTCACGGAAAAACCATCAACAGTGAAAGATTTGGCATCGGTTCAAAAGGAACTTGCATTCAAAAGGTTTGGGGACAGCCTGATCAAGGCTCAGATGAAGCATATCTTTACTACAATGATCGAAAAATATCTTTTCAACTCGAAAACAACCGGGTCACCTGGATTACTTCTTTTGATCAAAGACTGGAGAACATCACGGTCACCGACGTAGAAGAAACAGCCGGAAAACCTGAGCAGGTCGTTTACGGGGAGGACGGGATTTACTTTCAATACAAAGAAGGAAAATATCAACTTGAATTCGTATTTTATTATGATGAAAACAATAAACCCGGAACATTCAAAGAAATTTACGTTCATAAAAAATAAATGATGTTGGCCAAACCGCCCCATTGGAAAACCGGGCGGTTTTTGTCTACGAGAGCCATACTCCGCTTCCGATTTCGATTGCCGTTAACGGAAAAGCCCATTCCCGCAAAATCGGGAACAGGCTTTTGTTTTACGTCCAAATGCGACAGCGAATGTCGAGAAAAGAATAAATGACGCTGCTTGCCAATCGCTCCGGTTCAACATCGAGGGCAATCACTTTCTTATGATTCCATCGTGTGAGCGCCTTTTTCCGTTCGGACATGAGTTCCTCCACGGCAATTTGCCGGTAGACATCCAGTTCATGATTCGGTTCTTTTTGCAAAATCTCGGTCCACTTCGGTTCCTGCATCGAAACAGTCAAAACGAGGTGGCGTTTTTTCGCCAGGGTTACCATGCGGTACAACGAATCGGCAAAAGCAACGTTTGCCGCATCGGTAAACAACGTGACCAAGGTCTGCTTTTTCAGGAAAGGGGCGGCCGCCTCCCATGCAGCCAAGTAATCCGACTCGACATCATCCGGCGCTAAATCATAGACGCCTTCAATGATTTTATTGAGATAGGCCATCCCTTTTCCCGGCGGAATCATCCGCAACATCCGGTTTGAAAAAGCGATCACACTCACTTGCTCCCCCCGGTCCAGGGCAATCGCCGCGTAGCCCAAAGCAGCTTCCAAAGCGCGATCCAAACGGGATTCCCCGTCATTCCGCACCCCCATCAGCCGTCCGCAGTCGATAAAAATCGCAACCTGTTGCCCTGTTTCCGGCTGATAGACATTACTGACCAGTTTGCCGCGCCGGGCCGTGCCCATCCAGTTGATTTGGCGCGGATCATCATCCGGACGGTATTCCCGGATATGGGAAAACTCCTGTCCCCGGCCAAAAACCCGCGCAATCGGCTGCCCTTCAGAGGCGGGCATGCTCCGGTAGAATCCCTGTTTTACCCGGCGAACCGGTTCCAAACGGGGATAAACATCGACGGCCAGCCGCGCCGGAATCCGCTCTTCATAATGAAACAACTTCCATTTGCTTTCCATGCGCACATGCAAATCGTGAAAGAAATGCTTTCCCCGGCGATGTGGCCGGGCCGTATAAACAATCGCCTGTTCTGTCTCTCTTTTCCACTCGATTTGAAATGTCCGCTGATTGACCGAAAACCCATGGGGGAAATCATCCCGCACCCACATCGTTCCGACCGCGGGAGCTGAAGCATGGAGCGACAGGCGGATCTGATTCTCTTCTCCGAGTTCAAACAGAGCCTTTGCTTCCCGTTTCCCCCCGAACTTCGGCATTTTCCTTAATTGGAGCAATTCGATCGCCACCAGCCCGAGCAGGATTCCGTTTGAAAGGAGGAAAAACAGACCGCCAAGCCCCCACCAAGCACCAAATCCGGTGATCAAAACACTGAAAAAAACCAGCCGCAGAAAGCGGGGGGCCGGGATGACCGCTCTACCTTGGAACCATTGAAGCTTCCATAATTTCTGCCAAAACATCATCCGCTTTCCATCCCTCCAGTTCCCCCTCAGGATATAAAAGGATGCGATGCCTGAGCGCCGGTTTGATCAATCTCTTTACGTCGTCCGGTGTCACAAAGGTCCGTCCGCTCATCGCAGCTTCCGCCTTGCTGAGGGACAGAATGGCTAGGCCCGCACGCGGACTGGCCCCCAGCATCACTTTGGGATGTCGGCGGGTGGCGCGCAACATTTGCAACAAATATTGAACGACCGAAGGATCAACAGATATTTGCTCCAAGTCATTACGTATCGCCAATATCTCTTCCATCCCGACGATCGGTTTCAAGGTTATTTCTTCTCTTCCCCCGATCCGGTGGCCGGCGAGCAACTGCTCCTCCTCCTTTTCCTCCGGATAATCGACAACCAGCTTGACGGCAAAGCGATCCAACTGCGCCTCGGGCAAGGAATACGTACCTTCATATTCAATCGGATTTTGTGTTGCGGCGACAAAAAAGAGTGGAGATAAGGTGTAAGTCTCCCCGTCAATTGTGATTTGTTTTTCTTCCATCGCTTCCAACAGGGCCGATTGCGTTTTCGGCGGTGTACGGTTAATTTCATCAGCAATCAGGATATCGGCAAAAATCGGGCCCTTCCGAAACGTAAACTTTCCCGATTGCATATCATACACTTTGGTTCCGGTCACATCGGAGGGCATCAGATCCGAAGTAAACTGCAGACGGGAACAGGAACAGTCGACGATTCGGGCCAGCGTCCGGACGAGCAACGTTTTTCCGAGTCCCGGAACTCCTTCCAAGAGGACATGTCCCCCGACCAAAAAGCTGGCCCACAGAAAACGGATATTCTCTTCCTGTCCGAGCACAACCTGATTGATGGCTTGCATCGCCTGTTCGCTCACCTTTTGGATGCGGTCAACGTTGATGACGTAACTCCCCACTGCTCAATCTCCTTTCTCAATTTCCGTAATGTCCGACTCCACTCCACAAAAATGTAGGAGGTCAGTTTTCGGTCTGCATCGGCTGCATCCTGAATCAGGCGGGCAATGTTTTCATAGTTTCGGCGAAATTCCGATCCCATCGCGACTTCCAGCTGATGCAGCAACTCCGCTTCCGATTCATGCCCCCGCATCCGCAGTTTTTGCAATATCGCCAAATGCAACTGTTCCTTCATAAAAAGCAGTGCTTCCATTCTCAGATTGGAACGGCGATACAATCTGGACATTGCATCAATATATTCCATCGAATCGCGTTTTTCGACCACTTGTTCCATTCGCGGAGAAGCAAATCGTTTTCCGCGGGCAAACAGCCATAAAAGTGTCAGCAAAACGATCTGCACCAGCACAAATCCGCCGTTGATCCCCAATGCGACCAAAAAAGTGACTGCCGACGGCTCCGGGATCCCTTCATCCTGAATCGGAGGCAGCTCGTCCGTTTCCGTGGAGGGTGCTTCACCTTGTCCCAGCAAGGAGTGACTCGTTTCATCAAACCAAACCGCCTTCTGAAAGGGATTGGATACCATCCACAGCAACAGGGCAATGTGATCGGCCTTATCAATATTTTTATTTGCGATTATCGAGGGGTCCGGGACATAAACAATCCGCCCCTGACCTGACTGTTTATACCCAACCAACAGATGGTTTTGATCATCCTTCAGAACCGGAATAATTCCTTGTCTGGGAGCAATGCACGTGGCACTTTTCCAGCTCAGAAATTGAACTTCGTCCAGCCATTCCTGATGAAATTGCGGTTTTACCCTGACATACTCCTCACCGAATCGGCAGGATTGCCCCGAGAACCGGAAAGCTTTGCTCCAATCCGAATCAGGAGCAGACCATAACACCACCTGGTTTCCCCGGCTCACCCAGTTCAGCAATGCGCGGAGGCGCTCCGGATTCGGTTTATTTGTTTGCGGATTGACAAACATCAACGTATTTCCGGAACCGGAGGGCAGGTTATTTTCGGTTTCCAGCGGTTTCGCCGGAACACCCCGTTCAGACAAAAACTCCGACAATGCTTTTACCCCTGTCGGTTCCGGGTTTTGCGAAGACCAAGGAACTTTTTCCGCGACATTCGACCACTCAAGCCAGATCAGACCGGCGAGGAAGCAGGCAATGATGGCCAAGACGATTCCAATCCCGATTTTATTCTTCCGCATCTTTGTTCCCACTCTCTGCAAACTTCATCGCACCTTCTAAATAGCGCTCATATTCAGCCGGTTCAATCCGCATGTGTCCATACCAGATTTCATCAAACCGCTGGCTCAGCCGGCAAAAAAGAGACGCTTTTTCCGGCCACGTTTGACTGATCTGATCCCGTTGTTCCCCATTGGTCTGACCGGGGAGTTCTTCCAATTTCCGCCGTTTATATGTATAAAACAACACATAATGATATAACGCGCGAACAGCGAAACGGTAATCGCCCAGACCGGCATAACGCTCTGCTTTTTCAAGCCAAGGGATCTCCTGTTCCGGAGTTTCTTCATGGACCGGTCCTTTTTTCACCCGCTTCATCCAATAGCGGAGCAAAATCCATCCAATACCGAGAACCAGACAACAGAGGAAGAGAATGAAAATTCCCAGCATCGTGTCTTCCAGCAAAGACGAATTCATCCAGCCGGGAAGGTGAAATTGCGGCAAAGTCGTGGTTTGCCTGCCGTATTCGGGCTTTGCCAAAATCTCTTCCAATTGCCGGTGGGCCTTCTCAAAATCTGCAGCGATAAACACTCACCCCCATCAAAGGTGATGCAAAATGTCATGCCCTTCTTTCTTGATTCGTTCATTCACAAAAACCAATGCCAGATAAATCGGGATCACCGGATAAAGGAAGGGCGCGATGAGCAATTGATATCCGTACACAACGGTCAAAAGCAGCCAGTCTGGCGATGACACAACGGCCACTCCGTACAGTTCCGCGGGCACGAGATAAGGAATGGAGAGGATGAAGGAAAGAATAAATATATGCAAGGCGATCATCCCCGCTGAGCCTTTTGTCAAAGACCAACTCCGCTTCAGGGACCCCAGAACCGTCCCTCCCTCTTCATGGATCACCGGGATGACAAAAGAAAATTTGGCAAAGAAATAAAGCCCCGGCACGCAAATGGCCAGGAAAGAAACAAAAGAAGCGGCCAAGACCGAAAAATCCGCATCCGCGCCGGATTGTGTCAAAACAGCAATCGGAACACCGATGATCCCGATAATCACCAAAAAAAGGGCAAAATAGAACAAACATAAAATCAGCTGGGCAAGCCACACTTTTCGACCGTTTCGCCAGGCGGCGCGAAACAAAAATCGGAGGCCAGCTTCCCCGCTTTGAACTGACTGATATATTGCATTTTGCAAAAATGGGTAAAGAAAAAGGAGAAAAACCAATATTTCGGCAACTTCAACGCCGATCATTTCCATTGCCGATACTGCGCTTGGAGAAACCATCTGTTTCACATCCATCCAGTTAAACCACAGGGCAAACGGCAGATTCCCCAAAAATGACAACAACCAGTACGGTTTCAGATGACGGCGCAGTATGCGGAATGCGCCATCCAACAGCTCCCGCTTCCCATATGGAGCATGGTATGAACGTTCCTTCACTGCCTCACCTCCCAACGAAAACATTATAACTGAATTCATTGCCTAAAGGTTGTGTCATACTGGAAAATTCTTTAACAGGATTGACAAAATACGCATGCTTATTTACAATTACTTTATCGCTTAAAAGCGTATAAGCTTAAAAGCAATAAAGAAAACCGTATATTTTCTCATCTGCAAGAAAAAAGTAGCCGTCAGTACGTACAGCAAACAGAGACCGGGTGGGTTGGTGCAAACCCGGGTGCCCTGCCGGTGAATTACAACTTGCCGTCAAAGATGAGGCAACCATAAAAGTGGGCAAATCAGGCGATTTGTCAAATAGGGTGGTACCGCGGAGCTTTCGTCCCTATGGTGACGGAGCTTTTTTTATTTTGTAAAGGAGTGAATGCGATGAGTTTTGTCTCACTGCAAACGAAGAAAATCCCGCCTCACCTGAAACGTTATATCGCCCGGCAAAAATATGAACGCTATACTCCGATCGATCAGGCCGTTTGGCGATATGTAATGAGGCAAAACGTTCATTTCTTCAAGGAGCGGGCTCATGCCGCATACCAGGACGGATTGGCGAAAACAGGCATTTTAATCGAACGGATTCCGCGCATTGAAGAAATGGATCAATGCCTGTCCCCGTTTGGCTGGGGCGCTGTCCCGATTGACGGCTTGATTCCCGGGGTGGCCTTTTTTGAATTTCAGGCGAACGGCTTATTGCCCATCGCCACCGACATTCGCACATTGGGGCATATCGCCTATACGCCTGCTCCGGACATTATTCATGAGGCAGCCGGACATGCACCCATTCTCAGCGATGAGACCTATGCCCGTTATGTGAAAACATTTGGGAAAATCGGTGCCAAAGCGTTGGCCAGCAGGGAAGAAAACGAGGTTTTTCAGGCAACGAGACGGTTAACCCAGGTAATGGAAAATCCTGAATCCACTCCCGATGATATCAGGAAAGCCGAACAGGAACTGCAGGAAAAACGGGCCGCCGCCACAACCGTATCAGAAGCAACGCTCATTTCCCGCTTGTACTGGTGGACAGTGGAATACGGTTTGATCGGTGATTGCGACAATCCCAAAATTTACGGCGCAGGCCTTCTCTCGTCGATCGGCGAAGGGCAGCATTGCCTTTCCGATCAGGTCAGAAAACTTCCGTTTGATTTGGAAACATGCATCGCGACGGACTATGATGTCACCAGACCGCAGCCGCAGCTGTTCGTCTGCCGGGATTTTGAGCAACTGATTGATGCGGTGGAAACATTCTCAGCGCGCATGGCTTTTCGCACAGGCGGAACGGAAGGACTGCAAAAAGCGATCGCTTCCGGCGATGTGGCAACGGTGGAGTACAACACCGGTTTACAAGTGAGCGGCGTGTTTACACACATGATCCGGGACGACAGAGGAGAAGCGGTTTACATGAAAACGACAGGACCGACCGCTCTCGCCTTTCATGGGAACGAATTACCCCGTCAGGGTACGAAACGCCATGCTTCCGGATTCGGTGCGCCGATCGGAAGAGTAGTGAAGCAAAATGGAAGCGGGGAGCCGGGAAGTACCATCGACTGGCACTGGGAAAGCGGTCTCCGGGTAACCGGCAGAGTATCAGACAGGATCGAAGAACATTCCCATCCGCTTTTGCTCACCCTGACCGACTGCACAGTCACTTACAGAGGCGAGACGCTTTTTCATCCCGATTGGGGCGAATACGATCTCGTAATTGGCCGGGAGATTGTGTCCGTGTTTGCCGGAGCTGCTGATCCTGGAAAATACTATGCCGATGAAGCAGAGCCGAAGCTGGATGAGGAACCGGTTCCTTCCTATTCTACCCTGGATCACTTATACCAGGCGGTGCGTGAAATCCGCGAAGGCAAAACATCGGTTGAGGCGTTGCCCTCAATTGCCCGCACCCTGGATGATATCTGCCCCGGCGATTGGCTCCTCCGCCTCGAAATCCTTGAAATTTGCAGGGATAAAGGAATTTACCGCCTTCTCGCCGACCGGATCCAACATGAACTGGAACAGTTGGGGCAGGATGACCCATCTCTCCATTCCCTGATCACCAACGGAATGCGTTTGTTAAACCGGGGAAACAGTTAAGAAAATCGTGCGGAGAAAAGAAAAGACCAGATCGCGGCAAAATGATTGCCTTCCGATCTGGTCTTTTCAATTTAACGGGGCAAAATGGCTTCAAAGGCAGCGCGATCCAACCGCTTCATCAGAGCAATCGCAAATGCTTTAGCCGCTTCGATATCCTCTTTGTCCACAACTGCTGCATGAGAGTGGATATAGCGGGCGCAGATGCCGATCGCTGCCGAGGGAATCCCGATGCCCGTCTGATGCGCCCTGCCCGCGTCTGTACCACCTTGGGAGACGAAAAACTGGTATGGAATATTTTCCGATTCCGCCGTATCGAGCAAAAAGTCCCTCATCCCGGGAAGCGTGATCATGGAACGGTCGTAAAGCCGAATAACCACTCCTTTTCCAATCTTGCCAAGGCCGTCATTCACGCCCGGAATATCGCCGGCCGGTCCGGAATCGACTGCAAAGAAGATATCGGGGTCAATCAACGTGGCTGCTGTTCCTGCGCCGCGCAAACCGACTTCTTCCTGCACTGTGGCCCCGGCATAGATCACGTTCGGATGATGATTATGTTTCAAGCCGTCCAGCAGCTCCAGGACAAGGCCACAGCCGAACCGGTTATCCCAGGCCTTGCTCAGCAAGCGTTTCCCGCCTTCCATTTCCACGAACGGGAAATGGGGAACGGCAACATCCCCGGGGCGAATCCCCCATTCTCTCACTTCTTCTTCGCTTTCCGCTCCGATATCGATAAACATTTGCCCGATTTCCACCGGCTTCCGTCTTCGCTCCTCGCTCAAAAGATGAGGCGGAATGGAGCCGATGATCCCCGGAATGCGCTTGCCGGAGCGGTTGATCACGTCAACGCGCTGGGCCAACATCACCTGGGACCACCAACCGCCGAGGGGTTGAAACTTCAGAAATCCTTCACTGGTGATTTTGGTCACCATGAAGGCAACCTCATCCATATGACTGGCGACCATTACCTTGGGGCCGTTTGGATCACCTTTTTTCACCCCGAAAAGGCCGCCCAGCCGGTCCTGGATGATCTCTCCCGTATATTCGGATATGTATGAACGCATGATTTTTCTCACTTCATGCTCAAACCCCGGCGCACCGGGAGTCTGCGTTAACTTTTCAAAACGTTCCCATTGAATCGTTGCCATCCTTTACTCCTCCAACTCTATCGTTGATTCTGCCATCTCTTTCTTCCATTCCTGATAACGGCGATGAACGGTCGCACGGGACACATCATAGCCAAATCCTTTTAGTGTGGCAGCAATCTCTTCAAACGTCAGTTTCTTTTCTTTCAGGGCCACAATTTGCTCCATCGGCACTTCTTTTTTCTCTCTTCCTCCCATCCCCTGGTTTTTCAGATTTTTGGCCGGATTAAATCCTTTTTCCCGAATGGCCCGCCGCATGCCCCAGCTGATTTTCTGGTTCATCATTTTGCGCTGCAATTCTTCAACTTTGGCGATGATCGAGAGAACGGTCGATTCGCCGGCATCGAGTTCCAGTTCCCCTCCCTGTTGTTTGCAGAAGATGCGTACATTGTGACGGGACAACTGGTGAATGATCGCCAGCTTGGCTTCTCCGCGGCCGAGCCTTGTATCATCCTGAACCAGAAGCGCCTGAATTTTCTCTTTTTTGACCGCCTCCAGCATTTCATACAGCCCCCGGCGATCAAGGTCAAATCCGCTGTGCTGTTCCGCGATGGTCTGAACAGTCTCCATGTTTAATTCCCGCGCCCATTCCGATAACTCCTCGATTTGCCTTTCCAGGCTTGTTTCCTGTTCCTCTTTTTTGGTGCTGACCCTCGCATAGATCAAAGCTTTCATAAAGTAAAAACCATCATCCTCTCAAGTTCTTGCACAAAAACAGAGATTTGGGTAAAGTGTCTTAGAAGGAGTGATTCGAAATGATCGATCAACAACTGATCCAGCGCATTAATGAGCTGGCCCGCAAGAAAAAAGCAGAAGGACTGACAAACCAGGAAAAGCAGGAACAAGCCAGATTATATCAAGTCTACCTGAAAGCGATCCGCGGACAGGTCAAACAGCAGTTATCGCAAATCCGTTTCGTGGATAAGCAATGAAGCACATCATATCCATTATATAGCACGCATGATCATCATACAAATCCACCTCGTTTTTGACGGTGGATTGGCAAAAGGAGTGGAAATATTGAAACATTGGCTCGGGCCCCTGTGTTTATCGGCTGCCGCTGCCATTTGGGGAGGGATGTATGTGGTCAGCAAGGTGGTTTTGGCCTGCATTCCCTCGTGGATTTTACTGGAATGGCGATTTGTGATCGCCCTGTTCATCCTCGGGCTATGGGCTCTCCGCAAACGGGAATGGCGGGTAAAACCCGGGGATCTTTGGCTGTTTGCGCTGATCGGGCTCGTCGGCTATACAGGTTCAATCGGACTGCAGTTCATCGGCACTCACCTGTCAGGTGCGGCGATGGGATCATTGATCACCTCCGCTTCCCCTGCCCTCATCTCCCTGTTCGCATGGTGGATCTTGAAAGAAAAATTGAACTTATCCAAAACAAGTGCCCTTCTCCTCGCGACGATCGGGGTGCTGATCGTCAGCGACCTGACCGGGCTCACCGCTTCATCCCCTTCCTTTGCAGGAAATCTCGCTCTGATCGGCGCAGCGCTGACCTGGGCGCTTTACACCGTTTTATCCCGACTCAAAACCGTCACCTACACCTCTTTGACCGTTACCTTCTGGGCAAACACATTCGGGGTGATATTTACCGCACCGTTCTTCGTCTGGGAATACCGGAACCATCCGTTTACCGTTCCCCACAGTCTCTGGATCTGGATCGGCATTCTCTACATCGGCATCATCTCGACTGCTCTCGCCTTTTATCTCTGGAACAAAGGATTTGAATATGCGGATGCTGCCACCGGCTCGCTCTTTTTCTTCATCCAACCGATTGTCGGCAGTTTGCTGGGGGCATTCACCCTAGGGGAAAAACTCTCATGGAACTTCTATCTGGGGGCACTGCTCATCGCTGGCGGCATTTATCTGTCTGCACTGAAAAAATCGGATAAGCGTCACAGCCTGTCAAAAATGATGTAAAAAATTGTAGCAACTTCTCTTTTATTTTTGTTTTTTCAAAGGTTTCAATACAGTAAGATATAAAAAACATATTTCTACTAAAAACAATCCAGCGAAGGTGATACAGATGGATCTCACCCGGCCCTATCGCGTGGAAAAGGGGCAATACTATATCAGCACTGACCGGAAACGGTTGGATCTTTCCGTTATACAGCAATTTCTCAATCATCAATCCTACTGGGCGCAAAACCGCACACTGGAACAGATCAAACGTACCATAAACCACTCTCTCTGTTTTGGGCTCTATACAACAGACGGCAATCAGGCAGGATTCGCCCGTGTGGTCACCGACTATACAACTTTTGGCTACCTGGCGGATGTTTTTATTCTCCCGGAACACCGCAAACAGGGTCTGTCAAAATGGCTGCTTGAAACCATCCTCAATTGCCCCTGTTTGGCAGATATTCATCAATTTACGTTATATACAAGAGATGCGCACGGCCTGTACGCCCAATTCGGCTTTAAACGCCTGGAAGACCCGGAACGTTTCGACAAATTCATGGAATTGTTTCTTGCTCACAAGAAATTTCCGCAAACCAAAAAATCGAGGACCCTATGACGTCCTCGATTGCATTCCTGCCTTTCTCTTATTCCCCCAGCTCCTGCACCAGACGTTGGAATGTATGAAATGCCGGTTTCGGCGTGTAATCATCCCGCATAATGCCAAATTGATGAAAGAGATCATCCTTGGAACTGTCCGCATCCCGCAGGCCGAAGAGCTTATAATGAGTAATATTGAGTTCATGGCGCAATTGATAAACGGTGCGGATGATCAGCTCAAGCACTTCAGCCTGCCTTTCGTAAGTTCGGTCATGGCCGGTAAAGGGATTTTTGCCGGTGGGCCATCCGTTTTCAGCGATGTGGATCGGGATGGTGTCGGGAATTCCGGCTGTTCTGAGATTCACTTCGCGCAAACGACGCAGCAAGCGCTCTACTGAACCGGGAATCTCATCTGCGGAGAGTGGCTCTTCAAATACATCGACATAAAAATTATGGGCGACATAATCCAATGAATCTGTAAATGTCTCCCCTCCGATCCTGGCCAACTTCTCCCAGAAATCAGCAGCCGTTTTTGGGCCGTTGTCCGGTACGGAGCCAAAACCAATCTTCACTCCCACATTGGCTTTTTGTGTTTCTTCCTTTGCCGCAATAACCCCCTGCACCAACATTTGCACAATATTCGGATTTGCTCCGTCCATGAAGGTCAAATTGGGTTCATTGGTAATTTGCAGCGAAGCGATCTCGGAACCGTACTGTCTGATGATTTTCCGGATCAGCCCGAGCCAGCGCTCCATCTCTATGTCCGGAGCCAAAGAACCTACCGTCAAGTCTCCGATCAATCCCGACCGTACATATTTATCCACAATGGATAAAAGTTTCTCATCCGTGTCAGCCGGTCCTGTATAAACGAGATACATTCTGGGCAACAGTGATTTTGCCTTTCCCCGAAGACGTTTTAACGCAAGTTGAATCTGCTCATAGTCGTCCTCAGGCCCGACAGCCAAGCCGGCGGGCGTGCCGGCCACACCAAGCGGATAAATTCCGAACTTCAACCCTGGTGAATGCATTGAAAATCTCTCCTTCTCACTTGAAATTTGCCCCACATGGAACAACCTGCTCTGTTGTGGTAAACTAAGAAATCATTCCTTATTTCTCATCTGCACAAACAGTAAACATAAATTAACCTTTAACCCTTGATCAGTGCGATAAATCCCATAAAAAAATAAATAATTATTTACTATCTGATCAACTCAATCATAAATTATCGTTGACTGATTGTCAACAGAGTCAGAGGAAAGGAAGTTGAGCGGTGCCTGCCAAAACCGAACAACTCGCAGCTAATATTATTCAGCTTCTTCCTTTGCTTCAGGACAAGCTGTTCAAACCTGCATTGCAGAATGCATCAAATCTTAAAAAACAGTCCGATTTAACCCATCTGCAATTTCACATTTTGGAGGAACTGTTCCCGATTGAAGACGGAATTTCGATGACCCGATTGGCCAAAAACATCAATATTTCCAAACAGCAATTAACCCCGTTGGTCAATAAGCTCGAGGAAAAGGAATATCTCATCAAAAGGCAGGATGTCAGCGACAGGCGATATGTCAAGCTCATGTTGACTGAAAAAGGAAAAAACCTGGTGAAAACGCGGTGGGAAGATATACATTCTTTGCTGATCAACCGGATCAATCAACTTGGTGAAGATGAAAGGATTGATCTGGACTACGCAATCCACAAGCTTCTTCGCATCCTTCAAAAAATGGAGTAATCCGGCATGATCAAGAAAATTACCCCACCTGATGCTGGCGGGGTAAACAATCATTTATCAAACGGAAAGCAATCAGCGGGGATTCCTGTCAATTATTTTCATCAAGGATCTCCACATATCCGTTGGTTCCATCCACACGGACATACTGACCATCCTTCAGAATCCGGGTCGCATTTTCCACACTGACAACGGCGGGAATGCCGTATTCCCGGGCCACGACGGAACCGTGGGTCATCATGCCCCCGACTTCCGTCACAAGTGCCTTGGCCGAATGGAACAAGGGCGTCCAACCGGGATCTGTGTAGGGAGCGACCAAGATGTCTCCTTTGTTCAGTTTTCCTTCTTCCAATCTGCGAACAACCTTGACATAGCCTTCCGCAACACCCGCGGAAGCAGGAATGCCGACCAAAGCCCCAGGCGGTGCCTGCTCGTTGCGGATGACCGCTGAAAATGTTTCCCCTTCACTGGTGATGACGAACGGAGGAGTCAGTTTTCGGTAAATCTCTTCCGATGCCTTGCGGGAACGGATCCGTTCATGAACTTCATCCTTTTTCAGGCGGTCTTCCAGCAAGGCGATCAATTCGTCCAGCCGCAAATAATAAACGTCCTCTTTCTGCTCAAACACCCCTTTTTTCACAAGGGTTTGGGCTTCTTCCAAAATGGTTTCCCGATAAAGAGAGAAATAACGAATCATGATATATTTGGGCAGTTCACGGATGCCCACTGTATTTCGGTAAAGAGAGATGAGCCGGGACATTTTTTTCGCTTTCCTGTTGCCGCAGCGCTCCTTCACCCGTTTAAGCAAGTCCTGAATCGCTTCATGGGCTTCCCGTTCTCCGTTTTTAAATTTTTCCCGGTGCTCTCCGGGGGCATTGCTTCTCATATGGCTGAGAATGGACGGGACGAGCATGGTGGGCGCTTCCCTGTAACGAACCCGTGTAATGTCGATTTCTCCGGGAGCCCTCATGCCGAATCTTTCCATGAACCGCTCCAATTCCGCCCGGAATGCGTCACCGCCTTCCACCCGGCTCAACCCCTCGTAAAACGTGCGGTCTTCTGCCTGTTCCAGGTACCGGACGACTTCGGGATAAGGTCTGGCCGCATCTGCCAAATCCCCGATCGCCAGCCCCATTTCGCTGGTGATGTTTCCGGGTGGAGACTTTTGAATGGAGGGGCTCAATTCTTCTCCCAGCCATTTTTTCAGTTTTCTATTGATGACCGGCAAGGCAATGAATCCGGCATAGGTGTAGGCCAAGGGATCGACGATCGTCTCAAAAACGGCTTGATCGCGGATCAACCGAATCCGTTCCGATCCGGTGCGTTGGGACAATGCCTGTCTGAACCGGGCCAAATCCTGTTCATATGTGGCAAAGGCCTTTTTCAGCGCGAGTTGCGGATCTTCCCAATACCAAATCTGGATCAACCGGGGAATGATCTTCCGGTACAGGCCCAACATCAATTTCAATGTACCGAATGCTTTTCGCATCCCGCCCCGCTTTGGTGCCAGCTTTTGAAAATCTTCGCTTTGGATCACTTTTTTCAGCGCCACCAGGTTATCGTCGGCAACCGTGCTTTTGAGAATCTTTCGTTGAACCGGCTTCAGGAACAGGAAACCGGAACAATTCCAGTAAAGACGCCCGCCCACCTCAGGAAACTGAGAGGTGACATCATCAAGGGAAATGAGCGATTGAAAAACCGAGATCCCGAGCGGCTTCATATAATCGGTCATCATTTGCGAATGGCCAACCGAAAGATAGACGCAATATTCGCCATTCTTTGACGGAGGGACCGGATAGAGGGAAGTAATCGGGCGGCTTTGGAGAATATAGAGTTCATCGCCCTTCAAACACCACTCGATATCCTGCTCGGAACCGTAATGATTTTCGATTCTTCGTCCCAGTTCCGCCAACTCCAAGATTTTGTGGTCCGGGAGCACTTGTTCCTGGCGAAGTTCAGGCGGCAGTTCACGGATTTCCGTTCCGCCCTCCTGAACCGGAAAAACCCCTTTTTCTTTTTTGGCAATCTGTTTTTGGATAATCTCATAGTCCCGGACTTTGTACAAATCTGCCGTCACAATGCCGGAAACGAGCGCCTCTCCCAAACCAAATCCGGCATCGATAGAAACGGTGCGCCGATGTCCGGTGACTGGGTCTGCCGTAAACATAATGCCGGATGCTTCCGGAAAAACCATCTGCTGAACGACGACGGACAGGAAGACGGAGCGATGGTCAAATCCGTTATTGGCCCGGTAAGTGATGGCCCGATCGGTAAACAGGGACGCCCAGCATTTTTTGACGGCGTCGAGGAGTGCTTCTTCCCCTTTTACATTCAGATATGTTTCCTGCTGCCCGGCAAATGAGGCAGTTGGGAGGTCCTCGGCGGTCGCACTGGAGCGGACGGCATAAGCGTGCTCTTTGCCCAGCGCCTCCCAAGCTCCGACGATTGCCGATTGTATTTCCTCCGTTAACGGAAGCTCAAGCAGGTGGTTGCGGATTCTCTCCCCCCACATGCGGATCTCATCAAGCTGTTCCGGTTTTAAGCGATTTAACGCGTCCAGCCATTCATCCAACTCCCCGCTTTTGGCGATAAACTGGCGATAGGCCTCTGTTGTGACGCAAAATCCGGGCGGAACAGGAAAACCCGCTTTGGCCATTTCCCCCAGATTCGCACCCTTTCCGCCGACCATCGGCAAACAGTGGCGATCGATCTCATCAAAGCGAAGAACATAGCTCATCACTATTCACGTCCCCAATCTGTATGGTTATATTCACCCAAATCACTCAGCCTGGCTGTTCAAGCCTTTTCGCTGGTTCGGTAAACGCCGTATTTGAGGATATCGAGCATCTGTTTGTAATCATTAAACAACTCTTCCCATTGATCGAGGCCCTTCCCGGGCTGTTCCAAAGCCTGTTTCACCAGTTGCTGGGCAATGGCATTCAAGCTTAAAAAGATCAGGTAAATCGCTTTTTCCACATCCAGATCCTCGCGGAATTTCGAGCAATCGACTCCCTCCATCAGAAACGGCATGGCGATCTTTTGGAAATAAGCGATGCTTTGCTCCGCCTCGCGCGGGAACTTTGCCAAAATCTCGTTGTAAGCCGAAAGCAAAAAAGAGTAAAGAAGCGGTTGTTGCAAAAAATAACGATACTTGATTTCTCCCAGATACAGGATCCGGTCGAAAATGTCATCCGGCCAGTCCGCTGATGCCGGAACCACCTCCTTCATTTGACTGATATACTGCTGCACACAATGGTCAAAGGTAGCCAGGAAAAGATGTTTCTTGCTGCCAAAGTAGTGAAACAGCAGTCCTTTGGAAATGTCGGCTTCCTGGATGATCCGATTGGTTGATGCATTTTCATAACCGCGTTCCGCAAATTCGCGAATCGCCGCCTGAAGAATTTTTTCTCTTTTCTCTGCAGGAATCTGCTGGTAAAGATCATTCAATTTCGTATATCCCCTCCATTGACCACTTGGTCAACACGATTGATAAATCCATTTTAATTCCCATCGACCACTTGGTCAATAGGATAATTTGAGTGTTGCAGGAAAATCGGACACCGACATCGTAGTAATGAAATGGAACGAAATAAATGGAGGGATTGACATGGCCAAAGTGTTGATTCTGTCCGGCGATGCGGTCGAAGCGCTGGAGATCTTTTACCCCTATTACAGGCTGCTTGAGGAAGGACATGAAGTCACGATTGCCGCTCCGACCAAAAAGAAATTGCAAACGGTGGTCCATGATTTTGAACCGGGGATGGATACATTCACGGAAAAATTAGCATACGGTCTGGATGCGCATGCCTCCTTCTCCGAAATTAATCCGGCTGAGTATGACGGTCTTGTCATCCCTGGCGGAAGAGCGCCTGAATATATCCGGCTCGAAAAGGAAGTACCGGCCATCGTGCAACATTTTTTTGAAACAAATAAACCTGTTGCGGCTATTTGCCATGCTGCGCTCGTATTCAGCGTCGTTCCGGATAGCGTGCGCGGACGCCAGTTGACCGCCTATACCACTTGCCGTCCTGAAGTTGAAAGTGCAGGCGGACAATATATAAAGGAACCATTACATGTTGAAGGAAATTTGGTCTCCGCCCATGCATGGCCTGATCTTCCCGGATTCATGAGGGAATTTCTGAAGAAGTTGCCATAGACATCCTTGCGAAAAAACCTGATTTTAACCTCGATCAGAGGTTGTGATCAGGTTTTTCGCATTTATTTCATTGTTTTGTGATCATTTTCCCGGATCGCTTCGTCTAATACGCTGTTTTCCGACCGGCAGAAACGGGGTTGGCGGATGAGTTGCGGGCAATCCATTTGTTGGATGAAAGACGGCACCGATCGGCTGACTTGTTTTTTTCATTTCGGATAAATTCATCCTGTTGTTGTATTTCTTATAAGAGAAAAATCTTTGTTTGTGAAGCAAACCTTTTTATAAATAAATATTTAATCTCCCGAATTAGTGGCAAACCGAAGGAAAGTTTGAAATAATAGAAGGAAGAATAACTTACTTTAAGGAGAGTGCTAGCATGAGCTTACATAAGGAATGGATTCAATTTCAAGATGGTGATCAAACGTACCGACTGTACACCGCCAGGCCGGCACTGGCTGAAGGCCCGCTCCCGGCGATCATCGTCATTCAGGAAATATGGGGGACTGATGAACACATCCTGGACGTGACTGAGCGTTTTGCTAAAGCAGGTTATTTGGCCGTTTCCCCCGATTTGTTTGCCGAAAATGGACAACGTCCGCCTTCGATGACAAATGAGCGCATCACAAAGGTGAAACAGTTTCTGAATACAATTCCGCCAACGGCCTGGCACAGTCCGGAAAAGCGTGAAGCGGAGTTGAAAAAACTGCCCGAAGCGGTACGCAGCGAAATTGACGAGACGTTTCAAAATGTGTTTGGCAGCCTGGAAAAATTCCCGAAATTCATTGCTCAATTAAAAGCGACGGTTCGGTTCCTTTCTTCCGGGGAATACCGTCTCGTCAAAAAAATCGGATCCGTCGGCTTCTGCATGGGGGGTGCCCTTTCCGCTCTTTTGGCAACGGAAGTTCCGGATTTGGGCGGGGCAGTCATTTTTTACGGCCGCTTTCCGGATGAAGAAAGGATTGCCAAAATTGAATGTCCGGTCATCGGCTTTTTCGGCGAACTGGATAAGAGCATTAATGCCGGTCTGCCACAGTTTGTGGAAAACATGAAAAAAGCGGGGAAATCATTTAACTATAAAGTTTATCCAGGGGCACAACACGCTTTTTTCAATGATACACGCCCCTCTTACCACGCGGATGCCGCCCGCGATGCCTTTGCAAAAACCCTCTCGTTTTTCAATGACGTGCTCGGTCAATAAATTATTCATCCGGCCTGAGGATCATTACCAATCCCAGGCCGGATGCCTTCCCACTCCTTAATCCCGTTCCCGGCTCAGATACTCGCTCGGATAAGGCTCTCCTTCGGGGTGGTGGTTTTTAAATTGGCTCAACCTCCCGTTTTTATGCTCCCCCTTTTGCACCTTTGCCGTTTGCGGATGGTTATTCTCTCCTCTTTTGCCCTGTTTGTTTTCACTCATCGCTAAATCCTCCTTTACTCAGTAATCGACCTCATTTGCTTTCACTGCCGATTCATTTTCATACCACGGATTGATATGCACCAATACTTCCTGCACGTCATCAAAACGCTCCATCACGTTCTTTTTGATGGCACGGGAGATATCGTGCCCTTCCTGAACCGTCATCTCTCCCGGAACGCCGACACGCACATCCACGAGAATATAATGCCCGTGTTCCCGGGCCCGGATCCGGTCAATGCGCTTCACTCCCGGCACGGCGGATATGATCGCGGCAAATTGATCCAATTTTTCCTGGGCCACATTGCGCTCCATCAGGATATCGACCGCTTCCCTCCCCATATGGATGGCCACTTTGAGGATCAACAGAGAAACCACAATACTGGCGAGCGGGTCCCCGTATTCCAGATAGGGAATGCGGGCTTGGCGTCCCAAAAGAGCAAGGCCGATCCCGATCGCCGCAGCCAGAGAGGAATAGACATCTGACAGATGATCATAGGCGGTGGCGATTAATCCTTTGCTGTTTACTTTCCTGCCGATCCGGATGGTGTAAATATATAAGACCAGTTTAAACAGCAATGAAAAAACGGCCGCAATCAACGAGATGGCATGAGCTTTTGGCGGAGGAAGGAACAACGCTTCGATCGACTGATAAATCATCCAGATGGCAGCCAGAAAAAGAATCACCGCCACGATCCCCGAAGCAATCACCTCCGCCTTTCCATGTCCGTAAGGATGTTCACGATCGGCCGGCATGGTTGACACGCGCATGGAACCCAGCGTGGCAGCGGAAGCGACCACATCCGCAGCATTGTGAGCTCCGTCGGCGACTAGCGAGGGACTGCGATACAACCAACCGACCATAAATTTAACCAACGTGAGAAGAATATTGCTGACCAGGCTGACCCATGCGACAGCCATGGGAGATCTCATTCGCTTGTTCACATCATTCACCCATTTATACTCTTTACTTCTTCGCAAAAATTAAACAAAAAATCCCGGTCTCCGGTCGGGGACAATGTTTTCCGACTCCCGACGGAAAGAAAAAAGAGCGGCTCCGTGTCCGCTCTCCCGTTTATTGAAAAAATACTTGGTTGAAGCTTCTCTGTGTAAAGTTGTAAATCCGCCCGCCTTTCCGGTCAAGGAGCTGATTGGATGCGCCCTTCAATCTCCGCATGGAAAGGTTGCGGCAATTGTTTGATATATTGAATCAGAGCATCCAAATCAGTTGGTCCGATCACGACATTTTTCCCGCCGGTGAAAACCGTAAATCTGTCTCCCCCGCTTGCCAGAAAATTGTTGGTCGTGACGGTGTAGGTCTGGTTCAAATCGATCGGTGTACCGTCCGCTCCCGTCATGGAAACGATCCGGTCATCAGCCGGGCGGCTGGGATCCCAACGGTATTTCAAACCGGATATCTGCAACATATGGACGCGGTCGGGATCCTGGAATTGTTGATTGAGCAGTTGCTTGATCTGTTCTCCGGTCAATTCCATTTTCTCCAATTGGTTTCCGAAAGGCTGTGTTGTGTACAAATCGCCCCATGTCACATCCCCGGCAGGCAAATCTGCACGAATCCCCCCCGGGTTCATAAAGGCAAAGTCGGTATTCATGGCCGAACGTTGCGCATCGGCAATCAAGTTGCCCAGCGCCGACTCCCCTGCCTCATTTTGCGTCCGTGTGATGGCGGCAGCTGTCTTCCCGATCACCTGGTTGATCAGCGGACCCACTTTTTTCTCCGCCTCCGCTACCATTTTGGCTACCTGAGGATCGGGTTTGATTCCCTCCTGGTACGTAGTGACGATTTCTCCATGTTTGCTTGTCACATCTTTACTGCGAGGATCAATCGTCAAATCCACATCAGAAAAAGCAGTCCCATAACTGTAAGCTTGTACAATTAATTTTCCGGCAACGGTTCCGTTCAGATAAGTGTGGGTATGACCGGCAAAGATCACATCCACTTCCGGATCGATTTTCCGGGCAATATCTGCAATCGGCCCTTCAATCTTTCCTGTATCCCGGTTTTGATTTCCGCCTTCATGAGCCAGGACGATGATGGTATGAACTCCTTTTTGCTTCAAAACTTTTACCCAGCGATTGACAGCGGTCGCTTCATCGATAAATTCCACATCTTTGACGTGATCCGAAATGACGATCGAGGGAGTCGTCCTGGACACCACCCCGATAAAACCAATCGGTATTCCTTTGACACGTTTGATGGTGTATGGAGGAAGAATGGGTTGATGTGTCTGTTTATCCAAAACATTTGCACAGGTGTAAGGAAAGGAAGCCCCTTCAAAATCCCCGGTTTTCTCATGGTATCCCCCGTAGATCAGCCGCATCATTTCCGGGATGCCCTCGTCGAATTCGTGATTTCCGATGGTTCCTGCATCAAACCCCAAGGCGTTCAGGATCCGGATTGTCGGCTCATCCTGCAAAAGAGCGGATACAGGTGCGCTGGCTCCCACCATATCACCGGCTTGAACCAGCAGTGTATTCGGGTTTTCCTGCTCCCGCTTTTTCAGGTAAGCAGCCAGAACTGCGGCCGTGCCGACGGGTTTGCCGTCCACCATGTTCGTCTTATCCAACTGCCCGTGGAAATCATTGATGCCGAGCAATTGAACATGCAAGGAATGAGGCTCTTTCGCCGGGAATCGGAAAGCGGTCATAAGTGAAATTGAGCCAATGGCCAAAACCATCGACAGCAAAATCCGCCATGTTTTCATTCGCAGCATATTTCTCCCTCCCCTGAATTCATAAAAAATAAGAATAGTTTCATGCATCCATTAATATTTTAAATTAATAAGAAAAGTAAATCAAAATCGCAAATGTGCTAATACATCTTTACTTTGCCGCAGATCGAAAGGTTCAAAAATAAATTGACAGTGCATGAAGAATATGCTAAAATCCAAAAACAGTCAAACAGGAGAAAGGTGGTATTAATCTCAATCATGGGCCATCTGTTTGTATTCTAGGTTCTCTTCAGGCAAAGAGAAGAAGGTGAATGCAGACACTGCTTGCATAAAAGCAACCGGGGATTGGAAAGCGGTCTTCAAACCCTTTCCGATGCTCTCTTTGAATGTGCCCATGTATTGAGATCTTTTGTCCAGTCAGATTCCTCCCTTTCTCGTCCGGAACGGAATCTGCCTGATTAGCCGTGGGTGCAACTGCATTCACGGCTTTTTGCATGAAGAGGCGAAACGAAAAGGAACTGTCATGATTCAAGGATCAAGGGGGAATATCGATGCCCGTTCAATCGACGCAAAACAGTCCCAATCGGTCAGATTTATTGAAAAACCGGTTTGTTCAGGTCATCCTGTTGTCCGGGTTGCTTTTGCAAATTGGCATATGGGTTCGGAATTTCGCGGTATTGTTGTTTGTAATGGACAAAACCCACGGAGATGCGTTTGCCATCTCGATGATCTCTGTGGCCGAATTTGCCCCGATCTTTATCTTTTCATTTATCGGCGGCACTTTCGCCGACCGCTGGCGCCCCAAAAGGACCATGATCTGGTGCGATTTTTTAAGTGCGGCATCCATTTTTGCCGTGTTGCTGACACTCGTGTTTGGCACCTGGAGAGCTGTCTTTTTTGCCACGCTCGTATCGGCGATTTTATCCCAATTTTCCCAGCCGTCAGGGATGAAGCTGTTTAAGATGCATGTGCCCGGCGAACTGATTCAGATGGGAATGTCGATTTACCAAACCATGTTTGCCGTCTTCATGATTCTGGGCCCTGCATTGGGCACCTTCGTTTATCAGCAATGGGGGATCGTCGTGGCGATCGGCATTATGGGAATCTGCTTCCTGCTGTCAGCCTGCGTGCTATTCCTCCTCCCGCCGGACCGCGCGATGGAAGACGGGAATAAAACAGAAACATCCCTGCTCAAGGAAATGATGGATGGTGTTCGGTATGTATTGTCCAAACGGACGCTCACACTACTGGGAGCCTGCTTTCTGGCGGCCGGATTGGCGCTGGGCTTGATCCAGCCGATGGGGATCTTCCTCGTCACGGAACAATTGGGCTTGCCGAAAGAACAACTGCAATGGTTAATGACCGCCAGCGGATTGGGCATGATTCTCGGCGGCGGTGTCGCCATGAGCCAGTCCAAGACGGTTGCGCCCCAGAGATTATTGATGCTGGGCATGCTGATCAGTGCATTGGGCATGGCCGTTTCGGGATGGTCGACCATCTTGTGGCTGACGTTGCTGGTCCAATTTATTTCCGGGCTGGTGTTACCGATGATCCAGATCGGGATCAACACGATGATTTTGCAGAATTCCGATGAATCCTTCGTCGGCCGGGTCAACGGGATTTTGAGTCCCCTCTTCACCGGGGCGATGGTGGTCACCATGAGCATCGCCGGTTCGCTTAAAAACATGTGGTCGGTCGTGGTGATGTATGAAATCGCAGCCATTCTGTTTATCGCAGGTGCACTCACGATTCTCCCCCTCTACCGGCTGCCGGCCAACCCGTCTCCGGAAGGCTCGTCCACGCCGGAAACCAATTGAGAGGGCCCGCATCCGCGGCAACAGAGAATATACAACTTGACGGACTCGGTATTGACTTTATACCGTCCGCCTGTTTACAATGTGCAATGTATTCCAAATCGATATTTTGGGAGGACTATTAAAAAGATGTATCATGTCAGACTGCGATTCCCAACTTTGAACAAGTAATTTCATACGTTCAAAGGCTCTGCTTGTGTTTGCAGAGTAAACGGGATCAGTCTGCCCTTTTTTAAGTCTTCGTTTTTGCATAGAGAAGTCTGATATGAAGAAAGGCAGAGCCGGATCTGCCTTTCTTTTTTAATGTGATAACGGACTTTTCCTGAACAGACGAAGGTTTCTCATCGCTATTTCTCTCTTCAACCCGTACAGGGATAAAGACAGATTCTCCCTTTACTCTCAATCACAGGCAGCCGGTCTGTGATTTTTTCTTTTGAAGGGAAGAGAGTCTGATGAAAAAAGATCGTAAATCCCGCCGGGGGAAAATAACCCGGGGAGAACCTCCCAATTTTCTTGGACAACATTTAATGATTAATAAAAAGTTGCTCAAAGAAATGGTAGAAATGGCGAATATCAGCGAGACAGACACCGTTTTGGAATTGGGGGCCGGAAAAGGAGCATTGACAACCGTCCTCAATCAACGGGCCGGAAAGGTACTGGCGGTAGAATATGATGCCAGGTTTGTCGATGTCCTGAAACGAAAAACAGCGCAAAATCCAAATACCAAAATCATTCATCAAGACATTTTGAAAATTCACCTGCCAAAAAAACCGTTTGTGGTTGTGTCCAATATTCCATATTCCATTACGACGCCTATTTTAAAAATGCTGCTTAACAATCCTTCAAACAGCCTGCAAAGAGGGATCATCGTGATGGAAAAAGGAGCAGCCAAGCGATTCACATCAACATTCATAAAAAACTCCTATGTTTTGGCTTGGAGAATGTGGTTTGATCTCTGTTTCATCAAAGAGATTTCCCGAGAAAATTTTTCTCCTCCGCCAAGCGTCGATTCCGCCATGGTCATGATCACGAGAAAAAAGCAACCCATTATCGCAAAGAAAGACCATTCCGCTTTTTTGGGACTTGCAGACTATGCGCTCAGAGAACCGAAAGCGGCAGTCGAAACCGCGTTAAGAGGCATATTCACACCGACGCAAATGAAGCATCTGAGAAAAAACTTGGGAATCAAAAATGAGACGTCCATCGGGTTTTTAACGGAATCGCAATGGGGGATTCTTTTCAATACCATGACCCGGTATGTTCAGCGTCCGCTCTGGCCAAAAATTAAAAAGAAAAAATAAATACCTCAGCCCAAAAAACAACCGGCTTCTCCTGCTATATGCGGGAAGCCGGCTATTTTCTTGCCCTCTTCTCTCGCAGAACATGCACAAATCAATTTCAATCAGTTGGTAATATTGGAAATTTTACTTTTGGCTTTTGATTTTCACTTTTTTATAATAATCATTGGGTAGTTAATTCTTTTATTTATAAATCAACTAATTTTTATTTAGGAGATGATTACTCATGTGCGGCATTACCGGTTGGATTGATTGGAAAAGGGATCTGTCAAACGAGCGTCCCGTTTTGCAAAAAATGGCCGATGCCATTCGTCACCGCGGGCCGGATGCTGAAGGTTTTTGGTTATCCCCGCGTGCGGCGCTCGCTCATCGTCGTCTGATCGTGATCGACCCTGTTGGCGGTGCGCAGCCGATGCTTTACCGGACCGGAGAGAACACCGTTGCTCTCACCTATAACGGAGAAATCTACAATTTCCGTGAATTGCGCGAGGAGTTGGAAACGCTCGGACATACCTTTCAAACCAAATCGGATACCGAAGTTTTGCTTCACGCCTATCTGGAATGGGGAGAAGATTGCATACGGCGCCTGAACGGAATTTTTGCTTTTGCCATCTGGGATGAGAGAACGCAAAAGCTGTTTTTGGGGCGGGACCATCTCGGCGTGAAACCGCTGTTCTATGCCCAGCGTGACGGCATGGTGCTGTTCGCCTCTGAACTGAAAGCGCTGTTGGCCCATCCGGAGATCCGGCCCGAAGTGGATGCCGACGGTTTGGCGGAAATTTTCGCCCTCGGCCCGATGCGCACCCCGGGAGTCGGTGTTTTTCGCGGAATTAAGGAAGTTCGTGCCGGACATGCCGTTTCCATCACCGAGGAGCAAACCCGGGTTACGCAATATTGGCAATTGAAAAGCAAACCCTTTACCGATGATGTGGAAACTGCAATCGACTATATTCGCCATCTGTTGGAAGATACGGTAAAACGGCAATTGATTTCCGACATGCCAGTCGTTTCCATGCTTTCCGGCGGTTTGGACTCCAGCGGATTGACAGCCATTGCCGCCAAGGAATTCCGCGAGTCAGGCAAAACACTGCATACATACTCAATCGACTTTGTCGGCAGTGATCAGCATTTCCAAAAGGATTTGCTGCATGTGAGTTTGGATGCACCTTATGTTCAGATGGTATCCGACTTTGTCCATTCCCGTCACCATTCGATCGTGTTGAGCCATCTTGACCTGATCGACCATCTCTCCATTCCCACGCGGGCGCGTGACCTCCCGGGAATCGGCGAAATGGAAGCATCTCTCTACCTCCTCTTTCGCGAAATGAAAAAAGAAGCAACCGTCTCTTTATCCGGTGAATCAGCCGATGAAGTGTTCAGCGGTTATCCCTGGTTCCACCAGGAAGCATTTTTAAATTCGGGAACCTTCCCTTGGAATCAGAGCATCGCCTTTTTTGCCGAAGTTTTAAATGAAGACGCAAAGGCGAAAATCAAGCCGCAGGAGTACCGTCAGGCCCGCTATGAAGAAGCGCTCAATGAGTTCGACCGCCTCGACGAAGAATCAGAAATCGCCGCCAAGCAGCGCGAAATGTCCTATCTCTTTATCACCCGTTTTCTCCCGTTTATGCTCGACCGCAAAGACCGCATGAGCATGTACACCGGCTTTGAGGTACGCGTTCCCTTCTGCGACTACAGACTGGTTGAATATTTGTGGAATATGCCTTGGCAAGTGAAAAGTATCGGTGAGATTGAAAAAGGCATCTTGCGCCGCGCCCTCAAAGGCTATCTGCCTGAAGAAGTGCGGTGGCGCAAAAAAAGCGCATATCCGACAGCACAAGACCCCACCTATTACCGCTCGGTGCGCGAATGGATGAAAGAAGTGCTAAATGATCCCAATGCGCCGATCCTGCCGCTGATCAACAAGCAGCTGGTAGACGACATCGTCGAACATAAGTTTTCCGAAGCTCCCTTTGAAGTGGGAAAAATGATGGAATATCTGGTTCAGGTCAACTTCTGGTTGCAAGAATACCGGATCACCCTCGTTTAAAGAACATGCCCCTGCCTCCATTGCGGGAAAGGGGCATCTCTCATTTTTCCAGCAGGGCCAGCCGCACACCCAAAAGAGCATAAACAGCCGCCTTGACATAGCTGATCGATTTGGAACCCATTGATTTTTTCAACAGTTTTTCTCCCGCCATTCCGGAAAAAACAGAGACGAGGGAAAAAATCAGCAAGGCCTGGACAAAAAACAACCCGCCGAGCGTAATCATTTGCAGCGGAATTTTCCCCACAGCGGGAGAAATAAACTGAGGCAGAAACGCGAGAAAGAAAATGGACACCTTGGGATTGAGCACGTTCATCAGTATGCCGCGCTTATACAATGAGAAAAAACTCCTTTTTGGTTCAGTTGCCGATAAGCCCGACCGGCCGGTCTCCTTCAGCGACATCCAGGCCAGATACAAAAGATAGGCAGCCCCGGCATACTTCAGCAACTGAAAGGCAACCGCCGAATGATAGAGCAAAGCGGAAATCCCGACCGCCGCTGCAAAGGTATGGACGATCAAACCTGAACATAATCCAAGGGAAACAGCAATGCCATCCCGTTTTCCCTGGGAGACGCTCTGGGTGATCACAAACAGAAGATCCGGGCCGGGCAAAAGTGTCAGCGTGACCGACGCCATGAGAAAATAGAGGATATTGGCAAGTTCCACTCGCGCTCTCTCCCTTTTTTGTTTTCCTTATCTTTTAGCTGGGGATTTGCAGGAAATCTCCCGCCCACGCAAAAATTAATCATCTACTGCCAATTTTACAATGAATATTTGGTTATTCAAGATCTGATTAAAAAGAACAAATAAGAGAGACCGCGATTCTACGTGGCACCCCGAGAGATTCGCTGGAAGGAAATTTTGTCCTTGTTTTTTTGTTTTTCTATTAAATCCCCTGCAAAATCATATCTTCCTCAAAACAGATTTCGAAATTTCGAGATTCGGTAAGTAATTAAAAATAATGAGCTTGTAATGGAAGGTTAACAAGTTATAGTTGCCAATATCCCCAAATACTCTGACTCATTCTTTTTGAAAATCTTCACGGCTTGTCAGATAATGAATTACAGGTGAATGTTTGGGAAATGTTATCGAGCAAAGTGAGATGGGTTTGGCCATCTCACTTTTATTTTTCTAACGATTATTCGGTCGTGGCTGGCATCTCCATCAAGATTGCTTAAAAAGCATCATCCTGTGGGGGCCGATTCCATTCCTGTATCGTCCCCTTCACTCCTCCAAACCACTAGCAAAAATGGCTTGAAACCAAATGGGGCTTCAAGCCATTTTATCAATCGTCGTTCGCTGCCTCCAGGCCTAAAAGGAGAAGGTATCCGTACAGGAGCCGGTTTATTATTACAAATAGTTGCTATTGTACAGAGTCGATCAGGATTTCTTTAAAATGTTGTGCTGCTTTTGACATATATCGATCTTTAACCCATACAAGCGCAGTATCTGATTTTATGTTAGGTGTAATTTCCGCATATGATAATGTTCCTTTTGGTCTTAAACGAGTCGCCAATTTTGGGACAATGGCAATCCCAACACCGGAGTCTGCCAGTGTCAGCAGTGTCGCAACATCAGGACTTTCGCAAATAATTTTTGGGTTAATGCCAAATGCTTGACAGGCCTCAATAAATTGATTAAAGATCCCTTGCCCGCCTTGTCCGTGTAAAACCATGAGAGGATACTTTTCAAGCTCCTCTATTGCAATCGTTTCCTTTTCGAAAATATTCCAATCCCTTGGTTGAACAGCAACAAGAGGTTCTGCTTGTAAGCGAACCATGGATAAATTTGTGGTTTGTAAGGGCAATCTTATTATGCCAAGCTCAATATCCCTATTCTGCAAGAGTTCCTCGACTCTGTAGGAATCTTCCACCCAAAGGTGAAAGGAAACGAGCGGATACTTTCGCTGAAAAGTTTGGATAGATCTGGGTAAGTAAGATATACAGGACATTACTGTACCTATTAACAGTTTCCCCCGAATACCGGCCCCTTGTTCCCTTACTTCCGATATCATTCCATCAACTGAATTTAAAATTTCCTTTGCTCTATGATAAAAAGTCCATCCGGCCGGAGTAAGATTTAACTTTTTGTTATTGCGTTCAATCAGCGTTACGCCAAGCTCCTCCTCCAGTGCTTTCAATTGCAGGCTAAGAGGAGGTTGAGCGATGTGCAGACGATTCGCAGCGCGTGTAATTTGTCCTTCTTCGACAATCGTTACAAAATAAAGCAGTTTCTTCAAATCCATGGCCAATCGCCTCTATCATATGTAATATATATGATTTGGATATATTATATATATTTTACTTATCTTCGAACTAGTGCTAACGTAAAAAATGTAAGTAACAAACGAAAGGTTATCCAATAGACCTACCATTTTGTAATCAATGTGCATGAGGTGATTTACGGATGGTTTACAGGGACTTGCGTTCGTTCTTGGAAAAGCTCGAAGAAGAAGGACAACTAGTGCGTATTACGCAACAGGTTTATCCTGAACCGGATTTAGGTTCAGCAGCTCGTGCAGTTAACAATCTTGGAGACCAAGCTCCTGCCCTGCTTTTCAACAACATTTTCGGTTATAACAACGGACGAGTGGCATTAAACGTCCATGGTTCATGGCCCAATCATGCTCTGATGATGGGGCTTCCAAAAGACACTCCGGTTAAAGAGCAGTTTCTGGAATTCACACGCCGTTGGAAAAACTATCCCGTTCCGGTCGAAAGAGTTGACACAGCGCCCTTTCACGCCAATCAAGTAACAGAAAATATCAATCTTTTTGACATTCTCCCTTTATTCCGCTTGAATCGTGATGACTCTGGGTGTTTCATTGACAAGGCTTGCGTTATCAGCCGGGACTTAGATGATCCGGATCACTTCGGAAAGCAAAATGTAGGTATTTACAGGTTGCAGGTAAAAGGTAAAGACCGTCTTGGCATTCAGCCGATTCCTACACACGATATTGGCATTCATCTGAGAATTGCTGAAGAACGCGGGGAAAATTTACCGGTAGCCATAGCCATCGGGTGTGACCCTGTCATTACCACGATTGCAGGTTCTCCTCTGACTTATGAGCAGTCCGAATACGAAATGGCCGGTGCCATTCAAGGGGAACCCTACCGAATTGTACGCGCCAAACATTCAAACCTGGATATTCCTTGGGGAGCAGAAGTGGTATTGGAAGGGGAAATCATCGCAGGCTACCGGGAATTGGAAGGTCCGTTCGGGGAGTTTACCGGCAGCTATTCAGATGCCCGTCATCAACCTGTAATCCAGATTAAAGCCATCTACTATCGAGATAATCCCATTTTTGAAAATTTGTATTTGGGAATGTCACCGACTGAAATGGACTTTATAACCAGTATCAACACATGCGTACCCCTTTACCACCAGCTTAAAGAAGCTTTCCCCGAAGTAGAGGCCGTTAATGCCAACTTTACGCAGGGGTTAATAGCCATTATCTCCACTAAGACGCGATTTGGCGGATTTGCCAAAGCCGTGGGCATGCGTGCGATGACCACACCGCATGGATTGGGGTATTGTAAAATCGTCATTGTCGTAGACGATTTTGTCGATCCTTTCAATTTATCTCAAGTCATGTGGGCTTTATCAACCCGAGTCGCGCCCGACAAGGATTTGGTAGTCATTCCAAATGCATCAGTATTATCTCTGGACCCAAGTTCTGAGCCGCCGGGAATAACTCACAAGCTCATTATCGATGCAACTACACCGAAAGCACCGGAGAGTCGGGGAGAAGAATTCGCGCCAATAGTGGAACCACCGCGAGACACCGTAAAATGGGAAAAAATCTTAAAAGAATTAATAAACAAATAAGAGGTGATACACAGTGACTACATGCCCTCGCTGTGATTCGAATGAAACAAAGGTTTTGTGTGAGTCTCCCGTAAAAGGATGCTGGATCATGTACTCATGTCCGGTCTGTACGTTTACGTGGAGATCAACGGAGCCCGAAGCCATTACCAATCCGGAGATGTACAACCCACGATTTAAAGTGGACCCGTCCGACATGGGCAAATATCAGATTCATCCACCCATCGCCCAAAGAAGAAAAAGTTAGTGTTCTCTGACAGGTGATAGAAATGAAACTTATCGTTGCAATGACCGGCGCAACCGGGAGTATCCTCGGGATCAGATTGTTGGAGGCCTTAAAGGAATCCGGAGTGGAGACGCATTTGGTCATGTCGGAATGGGCCGAAAAAACAATGCAGATTGAAACATCTTACCGGCCCGATGAAGTAAAAAAGCTGGCTTCATACGTGTACGAGCCACATAACCAAGCATCGCGAATTTCAAGCGGCTCCTTTCGTGTCGATGGAATGGTCATTTCACCTTGCAGCATGAAAACACTCGCGGCCATCCGGATAGGGTTTGCAGACAGTTTAATTCCAAGGGCAGCAGATGTCATTTTAAAGGAGCAAAAAAAGCTGGTCATTCTTCCTCGTGAATTACCATTCAACAGGATACATCTTGAAAACATGCTGAGCCTTTCGAATGCTGGCGCTGTCATTTTACCGCCGATGCTTACGTTTTATAATAAACCTTCTACACTCGACGATGCCATCAATCATGTTGTTGCACGGACCATGGATCAGTTCGGAATTGAAAATCAGTTAACAAAAAGATGGCTCTCTCAATAGCAAAAATAAACGGGTGAAGGAGTATTTCCTTCCCCCGAATACCTAGCTCAAGCATTAGTCTCAAGTTACCGTCTGCATTGAGAAGATTCACATTACCATGGATCAACGGATACCAAAATTGGCCGTCACTACCTCTACTCTTATTATCATGCGCCCTCGCTGATCTTAGCGAGGGTTTTATTAATATTATGATAGTGATTCTGAGAAAAAAGTGAGGGGTTTTTTCCATGAAAAAATGCGTAAACAAGGGGGAACCTATCCCAAAAAGATCAGAGAGAGATTCCTCCCACTTGGATTAATCAGCTTCTCAATAAATTGGCATGTCAAATTGCCTTTGCCAGGTAATCGGCGAGCTGGTCAAAGGTTCCGGCAAAGCCTTGCTTCATTGATTCGATTCCTGCCTCATAGGTCTTACGCTCTTCCTCTGTCGCGTTTACAGGACCCCCTCGAAGGGTGATCGTGGTTTTGCCTCCATTCTCAAATAACGTCAGCGTATTTAATACTTCCAGCGGCCAGGTCGGGCTAAACGGGGCACGGACCGCATTGCCTTCCACATCGGAAAAGGAATTGATGAAGACAATCCTCTCCGGCGCAACGATTTCACGATAAACAAACTTGCCCCACATTTCATTCCCGTCAGGAGATGTCATGCTGTAGTGAAAGACGCCACCCGGGCGGAGATCTAACTTGGAGACACCAAATGTGAAGCCTTTCGGCCCCCACCAGTGCTTCAGGTGCTCAGGCTCAGTCCACATCTTGAACACAAAATCACGTGGCGCATCGAATGTACGTGTGATAACGAGCTCACTCTCTGTGATGTTGTTTGTTGCATTTTTTTCATTCATTTCCATTCCTCCATTTTCGAATTGGGCAGTACCTAAGCTCCCCCTTGGCAGGACTACTTCTCTTCGCGATGGATCACTTCCTTTCTTTGCAGATCAGGAAATCATCCAAGCGGTCGAAGAAAGAGACCATTTCTCGCTCTTCCTCATTCACCCGCTCTCAATCCTTCCTTTCGAATCGCTTCACCCTCTTAAGCCGGACAGCGCTTCACCTTCATCCTGGATTGACCGGTTCTCTCCTCCTTTCCCCGAATTATCAAAGTCGGAACTCAGTCATTTCTTTTACATGGAAATAGCATATTTTGGGGTTGATCAATGACTGGAAAAGAGATTAAGTTCCATTTCCATTATGTTTATCAGTACTTTTCTTAAGGATTTTCACCGAGGCTACCAATTCACCTTGTTCGTTATGCAAACACCTGCGAAAAAAGTTCACACTTTTCCGCTGCATGAATTTGTCTATCACCCACTAGCGGGCTCATCTAGATGGTCCCGTTCGGAAGAGAAAACATCTTATGCCTTTTCGTAATGGAACCCAACCGTTCTCAACATCTCCCCCCCAAATAGTCCATATAAATTGAAAAAATCCAAATGCCCTCAGTACCCCCTAAACAAAAAATCTGTCAACCTTGACCTGTTTTTTATGTTCGGAAGGTTGACAGACTCTCTGTTTTAATCTATTGATTGCTTTGTTTGTTAAAAGCATAGGCAAGGGAGAAAATATTACTGATTAAGGTCATTCGGAAGTTAGAGATCGTCAAGAATTTGTAATCATTAAGAACATTCATTTCTTCTTTGTCGAGATTAGCACCATAGACGAGGAGAGGAATCTCATCCTTCCTTTCTATGAGCAACTTTGCAATGGCGATTAATTCTTGGTCCATCGATCCATCTGCTGGCTTGACATAACGGTAAATAAGGATATCGATTTCATGATTTTCAAGCGCTTGTCGCAATTGATCACGGTCAAACAATGCCACTTTAATATGCTTAATTCCACGCCGACGGATCAGATCGACTTCTTCTGTTTTCATTTTTTCAATCTCTGCTCCAGGTCCCATGACCCAAATTCGTGAAGAAGTAAATGTTTTTTCATTCTCGATATTCTTTTTCAGCGCAACCAAATCTTGTTCAGTTTCACGAGTAAATTGTTCTAACATATCCTGATACTGCTTTTCCATCTGCGATTTCACTTTTGCCATCTGATGTTGGTAACCTTCAAGGGCCAATGCCAGTTCGTTTTTCACTTGTTTTTCAAGGGTTCGTTTTTCTTCTTCTAAGCGTTCTTTAAACTTATTATTTAGCTCTTTTTTGGTTTGATTTAATTCGGACTCCATCAGCTTTCTTAAATCGTTTTTTGTCTGACCGATACTAAAATAAATGATGGCAACTCCAGCGCCTAACAACGCGGTTTGCAAAACCAAAAAGAACTGAAACAATGTAAATAACGAGTCCCGCTCTTTCTGCACCGAATCCTGAAAACTGGTCATTTCCGCCTGTACATGATCTCGATAATTCTTTACTTCATCCTCAAGATCTTTTAAAAACTCGCGATGATCTTCCAAATCGGCAACACGACTGTTCAATTCATCCAGTGTAGGAGTCTTCTCCGGTTGCTTAGAATCTTCTGCATAAGCCAGAACAGGAAGACTTAGCAGAAAAAACAAGCAGATCAATCCCCCTACCCCATGCCGCCATTTCATATAATTACCTCCTCATCCGTACAACAAGATCCAAGCAGCAGTTTATTTTCCTTACATACTATCCATTGTAGGGAAAGAATCAATCTTTGAAAAGAATAAAAAATTTCTCGATATTTTAATAGGGAATCAGAAATAAGAATTAAAGAAAGGCAATGTCTGTCAACCTCCCGGTGATGAAAACTGAGGAGGGGTTGACAGACTTTTTATTTTATATCGGCTAAGGGTTGTTATTCAGCAAAAAAACTTTACAGAATACATAACCGATGAGGTAATCATGATCAACTACTTAGACCAATCAAATGGGAGGGAAAAGGGTCCCTGACCATCGATGAATATCTCCGCTCCGTCTGGCTCTTAGAGAAATAGTATACGGACACTAATGATGACGATTTCATCCCAAAGATATTCACAACCTTGGATGTCCAGGATTGGAAGCAACACATGCAAACCAATGAGAAATTGAGATCAGCCGCCATCAATAAAACGAATCTCCTCCCTCGTGAGGAAAACCGCCTAATGGAAAACCATTTTTTATAAAATTTATTTTAAAAAAAATATCATTTAGTATAATAGCTTGGTAAAAATCAATCAACAGGAGGGGTGTTTATGGATTCTTCCATAATGGCTTACCGTTCCGCCAACAAACGGAGCAAAGCGCTTCGCATCAGTCTGTATGCCTTTATCATCATTAATATTTTGTATCTGTTTGGATCAGTGAAGGAAATCAGTTCGTACTCCGGTTTTCCAAAAAACGCGGTTCCCAGTGCTGATGAGGTCCTGAGCGCGTCGTTTTTGACATCGCTGTCGGCCGTGTTGTATCTCATCTGTTTCATCGTCACCATCATCCTTTGGTGTTTATGGATTCGTCGTACATATCAAAATCTTTATGCGATGGGGATTCAAGGTCTCCGGCAAACTCCCGGGTGGACGGTTGGCTGGTATTTTATTCCCGTCGCCCTCATCTGGAAACCGTACGAAGGAATGAAAGATGCCTGGAATGCCTGTTCTGTTTCTGCCCCTCCATCCGGGACCAGCCTGCAAAAGTTGGCAGCTCCGTCAATCATAAAAATTTGGTGGATGCTTTGGGTGTTTTCCTCCATTTTGAGCAGATCGTCCTCCCGATTCGAGTCACGGGCGCATACGGCAGGGGAATTAACCAGTGCAGCCGTTATCGCCATTATCAATGCATTGGTCGACATCGTGCTTACGATTGTGGCTATTCAACTCGTGAAAAAACTGACGGAGAGGCAGGAAGAAAAATACCACTCTTTGGCGCCGCAACCCGCTTCGATTCCGGAAACAGAAACAAGTTCTTCTTTTACCTTCAAACAACCAGAGACCAACAATGCCGGCTCCGATTTCGGTTGATATTAACAAATGGCAAAGGCCCATTCCCGCAAAATTGGGATTGGGCCTTACTTACGTCCAGATGCGGCAGCGGATCTCCAGAAAGGAATAGATGACACTGCTCGTCACCAACCTGTCCGGTTCCACATCCAGTAAAATCACTTTTTTCCATCTTGTCAGTGCCTTTTTCCGTTCGGACATGTCCAAGATACATGCAACATCTACGGTCGTTCACTTTACCCCTTGATTTTATTGGGTTTATCCGTGCTTTTCCGAACAATCCTTGGACGATGTAATAGATCGCCCAACTTTCATTCAACTAAACTCCCAATACCTCTTGTTCCGCTTCAAGATTGAACAACTTTCAATACTATGATGGATTCAACTAAACCGGAGGTGAACTTGTGGACGTTTACGCCCGCAGCGAATTTCAATACCAAAATGGATGCAACTAAACGCGGGAAGCGGACCGGGAGATCAAAGAAGGGGAAGCCAGTGGACAGGAATTTGATTACAGTTAAAAAATCCAATCATTTTTATGTCCAAATCAAGTGAAGACATCATTGGATGAACAAAAACAGAGTAAAAGTCGAACGAAGAATCGAGGAGATTTTAAAGATCGCCAAGCAAGAACAAATGCCACCACTTCATACGAATACTCATTTGTGCTGTAAATGTGCCTATTTTGGTTTTTAATATGGAGGAAGGGAATATCAAAACAATTTTTCTATATCACATGCAATGGAAGTCTGAGACGGATGCATAACACAGTGTCATTTGAACATGAAGATGGCCACATCTATTTAGGGCGTGTCCGGTGAATATTCTAAGATTCCATGATAAAATGGAAATTAACATAATATTTCGTAAAGGGACATCTATGATGAGACGGCGATACGAAATTACGGATGAAGCTTGGGAAAAGATTGCTCCATTGTTACCCTCAAACGGTAAGCGTGGAGGTCAAT
>NZ_JAECVX010000013.1:0-100260 GCF_016055105.1 Thermoactinomyces sp. CICC 10523 | reverse complement strand
AGCGTTCATCCTGAGCCAGGATCAAACTCTCCGATAAAGATCTAGCTCAAAAAGAATCAACAGGTCATGCTTCACTCTTTAGTTTTCAAGGAACACATTTTTTATCAATCGCTTATCGCGACGGAATTTAATGCTATCACATCTCGCATCATATGTCAATAGTTTTTTAGAAACGAGATTGATAATTTCCTCTTCGCAAAAGCGACGTAAACTACTATATCACCCGGAGAGCGCTGCGTCAAATGAAAATATTTCCAAAAGCTGCTGATGGATTTTCTTCCCGATAAAGCAAAATAACAGCCATTCCTCCATCACTCTGATCCGCCTTCCTGCTGTCCGCATACCAAGTATAGATGAATAAGATCTTGTCTCGGAATGATTTTCCTTTTCTTGGTGCATCCTATGATCGAAATATTCCACACAGGGAGTGGACCTGATGCACGCATCTTTCTGGTCTCTTTTGCCTTTTCTGATTGTAATCCCGCTGGCGATGTGGACACGCCAGGTACTGATCGGCCTGATGGCGGGCCTGCTCGTCGGAGCCTACATGAAAAAATTCACCTGGCTCGGGGGTATTGAAGTGGCAATCCACTATCTGGTCAAGGAAGTCACTTCGCCCGGCAATCTTCGCCTCCTTCTCTTTATGTACGGCTTTGGCGCCTTTATCGGACTGGTTCGCGTTACGGGGGGAGTATCAGGGTTCGCGCAGTGGATGAATCGCCGTATCAAATCGGCCCGCAGCGCTTTCGGGCTGACCTGGCTCTCCTCACTGGCCACCTTTATGGCTCCCGACTTTCGCATCATCACCGTCGGCCCCGTGATGAAAGAAGTATTTCAACGATTGAAAATCTCCGGTTCCAAAGTGGCCTTCATCATCGATGCCACCTCAACTCCCTTAATCGCCCTGATTCCGATCGGAACGGCGTTCGTCGGGTACATGGTCGGGCTGATCGCCGATTCGGCCCATCATCAGGGGTTCAGCCTCACCCCTTATCAGGTTTTGCTGCAAAGCATTCCTTTCAACTTCTTCTCTATCCTGATGCTGGTCTATACCCTTTATCTCACTTTTTTCAAAGGAAAATCCGAGGAAAAAGGAGCTGTTGATCCCAATGATTGCCCTCCCGGCATTCGCACTCCTTTCCGCACCTCGCCCCAGGTCGGTTATTTTAAAGATTTGTGCAAGCAGGACAAAGCGTTGGCCGGGAAAAAAAATACCGGCGCCAGCAGTGAACACGAACCTGACAGCGACTTTCCCGATCCGGTGGAAATCGTTTCAGAATCAGCCGCGCCCAAGGCAATTCATCTGATCGTCCCCCTCTGTCTGCTGTTGGGATTCACCTTTTTTCTCACCTGGTGGGACGGTTATACGAAAACCCCCTCTTTCTGGGAGGCACTCACTAAAGCCGATGCGGGCAAAGCGATGCTGGAAGCTGTCTTCATCACGCTGATTCTCTCCTTTATCTGGTACGGGATTCACCGGCAGCCGATCCAGCGACTCCTCTTCGGATTTTTGCAAGGGGGCAATGAGATGATGGGCGTAAACGTGCTGCTCGCTCTCGTCTGGGCCTTGACAGCTGTCTCGACGGATCTGGGTTTTATCACCTATACGAAAAACCTGATCGAACACCTGGTTCCGTCCCTGTGGTTGGCTCCTGTCCTGTTTCTGGTGGGCTGTGTCATCTCCTATATCGTCGGATCCAGCTTTGGAGCGTGGGCAATCCTGATGCCTCTGGGTTTTTCGCTGGCTGCCGGCACCCATACCCCGATCCCGCTCATCACCGGGGCCGTTTTTGCCAGCGGCAGCTTCGGCGGATTTGCCTCTCCCCTGAGTGACAATACCGTCGCCATGGCCACGGTCATGAAGCTGCCCTTGATGAAATATGCGCATCAAAAACTGATTGCCTCCCTGATCGTCGGAATCGCCAGCGCCATTTTGTATGCGGTGATCGGCTGGGTGATGAGCAGGTGAAGGCACGAAAAAAGCAGGAATCAAATGACCCCGGTCACAATAAGGGGGTCATTTTCCGTGGCAACGAAAAAGATTGAAAAGATCTATTAGACCGGGGTGAATGGCATCTTCTCTCACGGCGGTATTCCGACACTTCCGTATCCAAGACAACAGACCTGGGCCCAAGAGTGGACAGACAACCGGGTAATATTTGCCGATCTTGCCCGGAAAGGCTTCAAAAGAGTCCATTTGCACAACAGTCGCACAACAAATTGAATCCCATCTTCATTAATTAATAGGGATAATGAAATTTCTTTTTGATTTCTTCCGAGTAATCCGGATAGCGATTTTCCCGCAATACCTTTTCGTATTCCTGGGATGTTCCGATAAACAGTACATCGCAAGCAGGAAGATGATCTAATCCCTGAGTGAAAAAATCTTGAACATATAAGGCATTTGGATCTTTGGCCCGGGGATCTTCTTTCAGCAAAAGTTCGGTTCGGTGCCCATGCTGATCAACAAAATAGGTTTCCAAGTGTGCCGGTTGATCCGGCAACGGTGTGTAAACCATTCCGTTTGGAGGAACGTTGATCATATATTTGTTCCAAAATTCTTTCGGGGGTTCTTTGGCGTCGGGAATGTCCATATATACTTGAACCCAACCGTGATAGTTCTTCGGTACGAGAAAAACATAGGTTGGAATTGAAAAAAAAGACCATGCAACGTAAAGCAAAAGAGCCATGACTAATAACAACAGCAATCCGGCAGGATACTTCCATGTCCGCACGGTTATTCCCCCATTCATCCCAAAAAGAGGATACCATTCTTGATGCGCTGAGTCGGATGCCGCTTTCACCATGGAATTTTTCCGGGATCCAACCCGCTTCACCGGCCCCGGGCAAAACCCGCAAATCGAACAGAGCCGACAATCGGCCTGACCGGACGGAAAAAGAATGTCCGGACTCCGTCAGAACAGCTGTAGCCAAAGACTTTCTGACGGACCGGATAACAGCGGGAACTTGTTCCTTCAACTATTTAAAAAACGCTCAATGCAAGTCAGCTGTTCTTCTGTATTCAGCGCTGGGGCGTGACCCAGTCCGGGAATGGTAACCAATTGACAGCCGGGTCCGCTCTTGCGCATTGCCTCAGCTGTCTCAACCGGCAAAATATCCGACCGTTCCCCTCTGATCAACAGAACTTTCGCTTTTACCGCGTTCCATTGCTCCCACAGCAACAAGTCTTCCGGATGGGCAAACTGGTGAACAATCTGCGGATCATAATCCGGAGTGAATTTGCCATTGTCTTTGCGGCGGGCCGAAGTTTCCGTAAAATGAAGCCATTCCTCCTCACTGTTGATGCCAAAGTCTCGGTAAGTGGAACGATAATAATCCATAAGCTCCGTCATTGTTCGGAACTCGGGCGGATTGGCCGTATAGGCAAGAATGCGTTGAATCCCTTCCGCAAGTTCGCCGTTCGGCTGTTTCTCCGCCGGGCCGGCACCAATATCATTCAGCACAAGGTGCGTAATCCGGTTTCGCAGGATCGAACCGGCCAAGCGGATTCCGATCGCCCCGCCCATGGAAGTGCCAACCCACCGCATTTCCTCAATTCCCAAAGCATCGACCAAAGCGGCAACCAAACGCTCATAACGCCCAAAACAGTAATCCTTGGCAGGATCCGCACTCCATTCGCTCCGTCCGCGTCCGATCATGTCGGGGCAAATCACATGAAAGGATTTTGCCAGTCGGGCGGCCAGGGTATCAAAATCCCTGCCGTTTCTGGTCAGTCCGTGCCAGCACAACACCGCCGGCTTTGCCGCATCACCCCACTCATAAATGTGAAGTTGCACACCGTCGACTTCCAGGTATCGGGACATTCCGGCCCTCATCATAACCCCTCCTGTTTTCTCCTGTTGTCATGGTCAACAATCCAGCACATCAACACGAAAATTCCGAAAAATCGAGTCTTGTTTTTGCCTTCATCACAAGTATACCATTCATCTGGAGCCACAGGCCGGCCGACGGAAAAAACCCTGCTCCTTTTGCAATGCGGCAGGGTTTTCTTTCGACGCATTCACCGGACCGGGCATCATCCGCCGATCTCGGGTTTTGCTTTCGTTCCAAAACGCACTATCACATAACACAAAACAATCAAAGCAAACATCATCGCCCCGATGATTTCAAAATCCACTTCAAACGAAGGAACAAAAAAGATAATCGCTTCGTAACAAGCCACACCGTACGCCAGCACCACAATGATCCATCCCATGATTCGCGATGCCGCTTTTCCCAGTTTCCCCGACTGCTCCAGCATGCGGCAGGTGATAAATGAATCAATGGTATCGGTGAGCATCATCCCTGCCATAAAGGTAAGCCCCAACATTGCCGGCATCCACCGGCTTGCGTGGCTGGCAGCGATCGCCCAGACAGAGGTCTGGCTGACCGTATCCGCAGCAAGGGCAAAGATGGCTCCAATAATGACAATATGAATGGGATTGGAGGTTTCCCGGGCGAAGCGAGGAATGAATCTCCCCCTGATTCCTCCCAACTTGTATTCTTCTTCCGTGCGGATGAGAAGGTTCCGGATATTCAACGTCCCGATCAGCAGCAGTGAAAGAACGGACACCCATGTCACCAGGGTATCAAAATAGTCCGGGAACTTGAAATTTCGGCTGAATGCAGAAAGGACGACAGCAACACTCGCCACCACCGTTCCGTGTCCAAATGAAAACAGCGTGCCCACCCAGCGTGTCACCTTGCTCTTTTTGCGCCAATTATACCGGACCAACCCATCAATGCAGGCCAAATGGTCAGCATCCAAACCATGACGCAACCCCAGCACGAACACGAACAGAATCAGCGAAAAAACCTCCATACCACCATTCCCTTCTTCATGTCGTGTATTTGAATTGCATAAGATCGGGTACATCGACATTACGAATCCGCGGATTCCAGCTTCATGATTTCCTTCACTTTTTGCATGTCTATGTGTTCACGAATCCACCCAGCAAGAGAGGCATAAACCGCTTCCCGGATCTCCCGCCTGTTTCTCCCGCTTTCTTCTTTTTTGGGCAAACCTTTTTTCAAGCGGAGATGATTGATCCAATGACGGAGAAAGGAAGGATTATCAAACAGGCCGTGCAGATAGCTTCCCCATACCTCCCCCTCCCCGGATACAGCACCGTCCAGGCGTCCGTCCGCCAGCCTGAAAAGAGGAGAGGTGCCGGCAGCCAATATGGTTCGGCCCAAATGAATTTCATACCCTTCGACAAGCTCCGAACCACCCCAGGAGGCAAGGGGCCTCCCGACAGCTCTTACCGTTTGCTTGCCGGGAACGAAGCGGGTCTCCATCGCGAGCAGTCCCAAACCATCCTGTTCAGTTTGGCTTGATTCGACTCCTTCGGGATCAGTCAACTTTCGTCCGAGCATTTGATATCCGCCGCAAATGCCGACCACTGAACTGCCCCGCTCTTTTAATCGGAGGATTTCCCCGACCAATCCCGTCACTTTCAGCCAGGCGAGATCTTCCATCGAGTTCTTTGTGCCGGGCAGGATGATGACATCGGGATTTCCCAGCTCGTCGACCGATTTTACATAACGAACGGCGAGATCGTCCTGATCCATCAACGGAAGAAAATCAGTGAAGTTGGAAATGCGCGGGAGCCGGATGACCGCCACGTCCAGGTCTGCTCCCTGTTTGTTTCCTTTTAAGGCCAATGCCCCCAGCGACATCGAATCTTCGGGATCAACATCGATTTCGACATAGGGGAGAATGCCCAGCACCGGAATTCCCGTCCGGTTTTCCAGCCATTTGATTCCCGGCTCAAGCAATGCTTTGCTGCCCCGGAATTTGTTGATAATCAATCCTTTTACCCGCGCCCGTTCCTCCGGTTCGAGCAGTTCCAGCGTTCCCACGATCGAGGCGAACACTCCGCCGCGGTCGATGTCCGCCACCAGCAGAACGGGGGCATCCGCCATTTGCGCAATTCTCATATTGGCAATATCGCGGTCTTTCAGATTAATCTCCGCCGGGCTGCCTGCCCCTTCGATCACAAGCACTTCATATTTTCGCGATAACCGTTTCAGGGACTCCGAAGCCGCGGTGAGGAGTTGGCCGAGCAGCGGTCCGCGATACGAGCCGGCGGCGACATCGGCAAAATGGCGGCCGTGCACAATCACTTCCGAGACCAGATCCCCTTTCGGTTTCAGGAGAATCGGGTTCATATCGACATTTGCTTCAATGCCGCACGCTTCCGCCTGAACGCCCTGAGCCCGCCCGATTTCTCCCCCGTCCGACGTCACATAGGAGTTAAGGGCCATATTTTGCGATTTAAACGGGGCAACCCGGAAACCTTCTTCATGAAAATAGCGGCAAAAAGCCGTGCATAACACACTTTTCCCTACATCTGAAGCTGTTCCTTGCAACATGATCGCCTTCATGGTTCCGCTTCCTTTTCAAAATTCGATTCCGCGCACCGCCGGGATTCCTTCATGATAATAATGTTTGACCGCCTCCACTCTGGAGACGAGATCAGCGGCTTCCATCACCTTTTCATGCGCATTTCGCCCGGTTAAAACGAGATGCAGGTGCGGAGGGCGGTTTTGAATCAGGTTGAGCACTTCCGCCATCGGCAAAACATCGTCGATGGGAAAGGATTTGATGGCAAGCGCGTTGTTAATCTCATCGAGTATGACCAGATCGTAATCTCCGCTCATTACCCTTTCTTTGCTGATCTTCCATGCACGGGCCAGCGCCTCCCGGTGTTCTTCCGGGGTTTTGGTCCAGGTGAAACCGATCCCCAGCTGGCAGATCTCCACTCCCAGACGCTCCAGCGCGATTTTCTCGCCATACGTCCGTTCCGGTGATTTGATAAATTGCAGAATCAGCACTTTCATCCCCCGGCCGGCTGCCCTTAACGCCAGCCCGAGAGCCGCCGTCGTCTTTCCTTTGCCTTCACCTGTGTAAACCAGTGTGAGCCCGCGCCGTCCACTGTCCTGTTTTCCGGCTGTCTCCCTTTTGTCCAGGTTGCTCATGTGTCAGCCCTCCTGCTCAGTCGGTATTGTTGGCATGCGGAAATGAAGCGCGGCACCATCTCCGGATGGGATGCAAAATGAAGATGGGTATAGCCGGCCAGCAGATTTTCCCGCACATACCCTTCCCGGTGTTTTCCCCTGCGCCCGCTCGTTTGGTAAGCCGGCGGGTAATGGTCCGACTGTGCCGTCAGCTCAGAATAATGAAATTCATGGCCACGCGCTTTTTCGCCCCGCTTCAGCAACAGATTGTCGCTTAACGCCTCCACTTCCCGGTAGCCGAGCGCCGCCAGCCGGTCTTTCATCCGGACGGCAGCCGGAATCACCCCGACCATCGGATGAGCGTTTCCTTCCCGGTCGATGATAGCCTCAGTCAGGTACATATACCCGCCGCATTCGGCAAACGTCGGCAGGCCTGCGGCGATTTTCCTACGAAAGGAATCCTTCACTTTGCCGTTGCCCGATAATTCCCGGACAAACTCTTCGGGAAAGCCTCCCCCGATATACAGACCGTCCGCTTCCTCCGGCACGATTTCTCCGCGAAGAGGGCTGAAAAAACGCAGGCAAGCGCCATGATGCGTCAGCAGCTCCAGATTTTCCGGGTAGTAAAAATTAAAAGCCGCATCCTTGGCCACCGCGATGGTGACAGGTTCTTCTTCCCCAGATGACGCGGGCGCAAAAATTCGCTTTTCCGGCGTTTTCAACCGCGGGGCTGCACTGGCCAGCGATTCCAGCCGTTCCAAATCAATCCCTTTTTCCACAAGCTCCGCCAAGCGGGCAAACAGCGGGGCGATTTCTCCCCGCTCAATCGCCGGAATTAAACCGAGATGACGTTCCGAAATGTCGATCGACGGATCGCGGGAGAGCCAGCCGACCACAGGAATCCCGCATTCTTGTTCAATCGCCGCCTGAACCAGGCGAAAATGTCCTTCGCTGCCTGCCCTGTTGACAATCACTCCGGCAATCGGCACGGCCGGATTCAGAAGCTGATACCCTTTCACCACGGCCGCCGCACTGCGCGCCATGCTGTGAACGTTTACGATGAGTATGACCGGGCTTTGCAGCATCATGGCGATTTCAGCCGTACTCCCCCTGTCACTGCGCGGATCTTTTCCATCATATAACCCCATGACTCCTTCAATGATGGAGATGTCAGCCCCCCGGCTCCCGCGGAAAAAAATTTCCCGCATGCCCTCCGGCTCCATCATCCAGGTATCCAGATTGCGGGAAGGACGGCCGGTAACGGCAGTGTGATAGCTGGGGTCGATGTAATCGGGGCCTGCTTTAAACCCTTGCACTTGCAGCCCGCGTTTTTTGAATGCGGCCATCAAGCCGAGCGTAATGGTCGTCTTGCCCACGCCGCTGCCGGTTCCGGCAATCACGATCCTCGGTCTCGCTTCACTCATTGTTCTCCCTCCCTGCGCGGGGATGTGGGACAAGGGCAACGGACAGGGTCACATTTCCTGATTTTTTCTTGGGCAAGAGCCAATCTTCCGCCCCCGAAGACAACAGGGCTGCCGGTTCGCTCACGCCATAAGCCCCCGTATAGCGATATACCGTTTCCGAAGGATTGGGCAGCGAAACGGTGTTCAGTTCTTCAGGAGAATATACATCCATCCGCCAGCCGTATTTTCGGCACAAAGCGAGGAGGCCGGGCTCGTCCTTTTTCAAGTCGATGGTGGCAATATTACGGACACTTTTAATGGAGAGTTTCAGTTCAGCAAGCGTCTCCGTCACGGTCTGTTCGATCTCCTCCAGCGTGGTGCCCCGATTGCAGCCAATTCCGAGCACCAGCACTTTCGGACGGTAAAGAACCCCGTTTTGCAGAAAGCGTTTCTCTTCATCCGGGCTCAACAAACGATGCGTTACCACGAGGGCGGCATCAAATTCCTGTTCCTCCGCCTCGCAGGCAGAAGCCACCACCTGAATATGGCCGGGCAGGGGTTTGTCATAGGCCCACCAGTCCGGTTCGCCCGACTCCTGAATGACAATCACCCTCTCCTCGTTTACCACCGCCGCACTTACGGGTGTCGCCCGTTCAAAACTTTCGATTTCCCAGCCAAATTGACTGCCGAACAAGTCGACGGGGATTGTTTGCTGCACATCGGAAGCGGTCGTGATCACCGGCCGCGCGTCCAGAATGGAAGCCACACGCCGGGTCAGTTGATTGGCCCCGCCGAGATGGCCGGACAGCACGCTGATCACATGCTCCCCACGGTCATCGACCACCACCACGGCCGGGTCGGTTTTCTTGTCTTTGAGCAAGGGAGCGATCATGCGCACCACCGCGCCGAGAGATATCAGGATGATCAAGCCGTTGTACCGCCGGAACAAATCAGGAAGGATCAACCGCACCGACCCGGTAAAGAGGGTAATACCCAGCGCTTCCTCATCCCCGCGGGCAAATTTGTCCATATAGTACAGATCGGAACCCGGAAGCTGGCGGACAAGGCGGCGGGCTATTTCGACACCGTGCTTGGTTATGGCAACCACTGCATACATCCGGTTCATGAAGCATTCCCTCCTTTGCGATAGCCGTGAGTAAAGGAAGGATCATACAGCTTGGAACGGTATGCTTCGCTTTGTTCATAGAGATCGGGGTCGAGCGCCCATCCGGCCAGAATCATGGCGTGGCTGCGAATGCCGGCTTTACGCATCTCTTCATCCAGATGCTTCAGGGTGGAACGGACGATTTTCTGCTCGGGCCAGGTCGCTTTTTGCACCACAGCGACAGGCGTATCCTCGGACCATCCCGCTTCCAGCAGCTCGTTTACCACCTTTTTGGTCAACGTGGCACTTAAAAACAAGGCAATCGTAGTCTGATGGGCTGCCAATTCCCGCAGTTTTTCCTTTTCCGGCACCGGTGTTCTGCCTTCGGCGCGGGTGAGAATGAGCGTCTGCGTCAGTTTGGGAATCGTCAGTTCCGCTCCCAAGACGGCGGCAGCGGCAAACACGGAACTGACGCCCGGGATGATTTCAACAGGAATCTTTTCTTTTTTTAACATGGCCATCTGTTCAAAAATGGCTCCATAAACGGCCGGGTCACCGGTATGGACGCGGGCGACGCTTTTTCCTCCGCGGACATGGGCAACCATGAGTCCGACAATTTGCTGCAAATCCATCCCTGAACTTTTCAACACCAAAGCATCCGGGCGGGCCCGGGCAATCAGCTCCTCACTGACGAGTGAATCGGTGTACAGGATCACGTCGGCATTTTGCAGAACCTGCTGCCCCTTGACCGTGATCAGATCCGGATCTCCGGGACCTGCTCCCACGATGTAGACTTTTGCTTCCAATCGCTTCATTTTCTCACCACCATCAGTGTCAGATATCCCGGCTTCTGCCCTTTCAGTTCGGCCACGTTCTTCCAGACCATTTCCTGATCGGAAGTCACCTTGGAAACGACCATCGCCTTGTCTGAGAGATTTAATTCTTCCAAAAGGTCAATAATCAGATCCAGCACTTTTGCCACTTTGAGAAAGACAACCGCATCATGTTCGGTGAGCGCTTTTCTCATCGCCTGCCGGTCTTCCGTTGCCGGAACGATGGCGATTTGCTCATCGCCGTCCGCCAGAGGCAAATTTAAACGGGAAGCAGCACCGTTGATCGATGAAATGCCCGGAACGGAAGAAATCGCCACCTGTGGGTGCAATTCCTGCATCCGCCGGCTCATATGAATAAACGTGCTGTACAGCAGCGGATCTCCTTCGGTGACAAATGCCACGTTTTTTCCTTGCGACAGCCTTTGCCAGACTGCTTCGACAGTTCGCTCCCATTCCCGTTCCAACTGTTCCCGGTCCCTCGTCATGGGGAAAACAAGCCCGAGCATCTCCTTTTCCAGCGGATTGATATACTTCTCGGCAATGGACAACGCATAGCTTTTTTCGCCCATCCGCTTCTTTGGATAAGCAATGACCGGGGATTCTTTTAACACGCGATAAGCTTTTACCGTGATCAATTCCGGATCGCCCGGCCCCATGCCGATTCCGATCAGTTGTCCGATCATGCCCGTCCCTCCCCTGTGGTGTGATCTCTTTCGCCGACAATGACATTGATCGGATTCATCCCTTCAAAGCGGGTCATCTGCAGGATTGGCCTGCTCCTGGCTGTTTGCAGCAAAGTGATTCTCACGGAAAATCCTTGCGCTGCCAGCGTTTCCCGTGTTTGTGCCAATGTTTCCACCGTGGCGGCGTTGACGACAATTCGGCCGCCGGACTTGAGGCGCAAACAGCAAACCCGGAGCAGCTCGCACAGCTCACCACCGCTTCCGCCAATAAATACCGCATCCGGGTCAGGCAATGAGTCCAGACCTTCCGGGGCTTTGGCATGAATCACGGTGAAATCGGCACGGAATTTCCTGCGGTTGGCTTCAATGTTGGCAAGATCCGCTTCATTTTTTTCAATGGCAAACACTTCTCCAAACGGGGCCAGTTTGGCCGCTTCCACGGAAACCGAGCCGGACCCCGCACCGATATCCCAAACCGTGCTGTCCTTCTGCAAGCGTAATTCTGCCAGGCTGAGCACGCGCACTTCTTTTTTGGTGATCAATCCTTTTTCCGGCTTCCGCTGAAAAAACTCCCCATCCTCGATCCCCAAACTCCATCGCGGAACTGGCACCTCTTTTTTTCGCTTGAGAACGACAATGTTGAGCGGAGAGAACTCGGCATCCACCAGTTCGTCCAATTCCCACCAGCCGCATCTTTCTTCCGGGCCACCCAGATTCTCGGCCACAAACGCCCGGTACTCGGTCATTCCGAACTGCAACAGATAACGGGCGATCTCCCCCGGAGAATGGACTTCATCCGTAAGCAGAGCCACCTTTTCCTGCCCGTCAATCCGCTGGGCCAGTCCCTTCATCGGCCGCCCATGCACACTTTCGATCCGGACTTGCTGCCAGCTTTCCCCCATGCGGGCAAAGGCCAGCTGAAGCGAACTGGGATGGGGATGAATCACCACCCGTTCCAGTCCCAGCTTGCGCACGATCAAGCTGGCAATCCCGTAAAAAAGAGGATCTCCCGAAGCCAGGACGACGACATCGTGCTGACGGCTTTCACGTTCCAACTGCTCCAAAACCGGGCCGAGCCCCCCTTTGATCAGGATCCGCCTGCCCGGATGATCCGGAAAAAAGGAGAGCTGCCGTTCTCCGCCCGCCAACACGTCCGCCTGTTCAATCCACTTCTTGACGCGGGAAGACAATCCGTTTTGCCCGTCATCGCCGATGCCAATCACCTTCATCTTTTTCGCCACTCATTTCCGCCCTCCCTAACTCTGCACCTTTCATCTTGACTAAAATGGTTTCAATCCGGATGCCGCCTTCAACCTGCAAAAGACACTGCCGGCATATCTGTTCGCAAAGCAGCGTAAAAAAGCGGTCATGCCCTGCCTCTTCCATCAGCTGCCCGGCATGGGTGGCATTGTTCGCCTCCCGGACTTGCGCAGCCAAAGCGGGGGGAGCGCCGGCTTTTTCCGCGATGCGGGCCAAAAAGTCGAAGTCGACGGGCGCGCTCTTGGAATGAACCATCATCACGCCTTGCGCCACTTTGGAGAACTTGCCCATCATCCCCACCAGCGTCACTTTCGAGACGCCGGCCCGCTTTGCGTGTTTCAAGGCAAACCCGACAAAGTCCCCCATCTGGATAAAAGCCTCCTCGCGAAGCTCCGGGTACATTTTCATCGCCGCCTTTTCACTGCTGCCCCCGGTCGTCAGCACCAAATGCCGGCAACCGTTCGCTCTGGCCACCTGGATTGCCTGGGCGACGCTGGCCCGATAAGCTGCAGTGGAGAACGGAACCACGATGCCCCGCGTCCCCAGGATCGAAATGCCACCCACAATCCCCAGCCTTTCGTTCAGCGTCTTTTTGGCAATCTCTTCTCCATCCGGCACGGAGATCTTTACCTGAACACCGCGCTTGATGGCAAAGGATGAAAGCACTTCTCTCACTGTTTCACGAATCATTTTCCGCGGAACCGGATTGATGGCCGCTTCGCCCACGGGCACGGGCAGCCCCGGTTTGGTCACCCGGCCCACTCCCGGTCCGCCATCGAGCCGGATTCCCGGTTCTTCACTCCAAGTCACGGTGGAAACAATACGTGCTCCATGCGTGGCATCAGGATCATCACCAGCATCCTTAATCACGCTGCATTCTGCCTCCCCTTCCCGCAGTTGCGCCTGATCGACCGAAAAAGACGCCATTTGGCCGACCGGAAGCACAATCTCCACCTCATGGACGGCCTGTCCGGTGATCAGGGAAAGCAGGGCCGCTTTTGTGGCGGCAGCAGCGCAAGCTCCCGTCGTATAGCCATGTCGCAATTCTTTTCGTTCTTGCTCTTCCGCCTGCTTTTTCATTGCGAAACTCCTTAACTGATGAACATCTGTGAAACTGTATCGCATGCCGGGATCACGGAGTCCTAAAAGTTGATGATCCGTTTTGCCCCGCTTTTTCCGCCAAGAGGGAAAGGGCATTCACGATAGCCACCGCTGTCGGGCTGCCGCCTTTCCGGCCACGGTTGGTGATAAAAGGGACTTCGCATTTGCTCAGTTCTTCCTTGGATTCCGCAGCGGAGACAAACCCGACCGGAACGCCGACGATCAATCCCGGTTTGGCCACTCCTTCCCTCACGAGGCGGATTAATTCCAGCAGGGCCGTCGGTGCATTGCCGATGGCAAAAATGCCTCCTTCCGCCTCTTTCACCGCTTTGCGCATGGAGATGATGGCCCGGGTCGTTCCCAGCCGTTTGGCTTCTTCCACCACGTCGGGATCCGAGATGTAGACGCGCACATCGCCGCCAAATTTGGCGATTCTCGGTTTACTGATGCCCACCTGAACCATCTGCACATCCGCGACAATGGTATTTCCGCTTTGAATCGCCCGGATTCCCGCCTCCACCGCCTGCGGATGAAAAATCAGGCTGCGTCCCAGGTCAAAATCGGCGGAAGCATGAATCACCCGCTGTACGATGGGAAATTGCTCTGCTGTGAACGGGTGATCACCCAGTTCGTCCTTGATCATTTCAAAACTGAGATTCTCGATTTCCCGCGGCCGGGTTGTCACCGGTTTAAAAGATTGATGGGACATATTGTTCACTCTCCTCCTTTGCTCAGTGCAGCGACCACCTCTTCTGCGCTGGAAAAAGAGGTGCCGTAATCCAGATGCGGCCTTGCAATCAGAATCACGCCAATTCCCTCGTCCAGGGCCGCTTCCACCTTTTCATCCACAGAACCCGCTTTGCCGCTTTCTTTGGTGATCACGGTCGTCACCCCGTAGTGTCGGTACAGGGCGATATTCAGCTCTTTGCCAAACGGACCTTGCATGGCAATGATATTTTTTTGCTCAATGCCCAGCTCCGCACATTTTTCCATGTTGTCCTTGCGGGGCAACATGCGTGCGACCAGGCGAATTTCCGGATCCGGCAAAAGCCGTTTGGTAAAAGTGGCCAATGTCTTGCTTCCCGTGGTCAGCATAATCACCCCTTTACGCCGTGCCGCCTCTTCAGCAGCTTCTTCATAGGAAGAAACGATGCAGATACCCGGATGATTCCCGTATATCCAGGCGGGCCGCTCAAAGCGAATATAAGGGATGCCGCAAATTCGCGCCGCCTCCATCGCATTTTTGGACGCTTCTTCGGCAAAAGGGTGACTGGCATCCACCACCCGGTTGCACCCCTGCACGCGGATCAGGCCGGCCATCTCCTCCGCGGTGAGCCTTCCCACCCTGACGGGAATCCCCTCTTCCCGCAAACTCTTGGCAGCACTCTCCGTGACGACGGTGGCCAACAGAGAAATCCGCGCGCGGTTCAAACGGACAGCCAGGTCCCTCGCATCACTGGTACCGGCCAAAAACAGAACCATCTGGAGAACTCCTTTCCATGCTTCTTTGCTGTGTGATCATGATCGCGGGCCCGGACAATCCCGGGAAATTCATGAACGTTTGCTGCGGACAGCCTGATGAGATGTCCCGTGAGCGGCGGTGTGATCATGATGCCCGCAATCATGATGATGGTGGTGATGGTGATGGTCATGCCCGTCGGCGATTGCCTTTTCGGCCAGGGCTTTCCATGCTACCCCTTCCCCCTGCCTCACTTCGCTCACTCTTTTTTGGACAATCGGAATCAGTCCTTCATCAAATCCGAGATAGGCGGCCATATGAAACTCAATTTCAGGATGACGCTGCTCATATTCATTCAAGATTGCCCGCATCCGCTTGATCAGCACACCGGTAAACAAAAAATAGGGCAAAGTAACAATCCTTTTGGCTCCCAGCCGGATGCAGCGTTCCAATCCCTCGGCGAAAAGCGGCTCCGTCACCCCGATAAAAGAAACTTCCACCCATCTGTAGCGATTTTTCTCCCAAAACATGCGGGCAATCTTGTATAGATCACTGTTGGCGTACAAATCGCTGGAACCGCGGCCGACGAGCAGAATCGCCGTTTCCTCCCGCACTCCCGGATTAATGTCTGCCACCCGCTGTTCCAACAGATCCAGTACGGCTTCATCCACTTCAATCGGACGGCCGTAACGGAATTGGACGCCCGGATATTGTTCCTGCGCTTCCTGAATCGCCAAAGGGATGTGAATTTTGGCATGTCCGGCAGCAAACAACATCACGGGAATCAGCGTAATCCGGTTCGCCCCCTGTTCCACACACCGCTGAATGCCTTGCGGAATATCGGGCGATGCCAGTTCCAAAAAACACGTTTCTTTCACCGGTGCGTCAACAACGCGCGAAAGCTTTTCCGTAAAACGCAGCAACTCTTTGTTCCCTTCCGGGTCCCGGCTCCCATGGCCGACAAACAGGATCGCGTTCAAACAGATTCCTCCCGTTTCTTTTTTGCTTGCCGTTTAATCCCCGCAGGCGAGCTCTTCAATAACCGGTTTTCTCTCGTCGGAATAAGCAAAACCGGCCACTTCTTTCACTCGTTTGAAAAATTTGTTAAACCGTTCATTGGGATGGCCCTGTTCCGCATATTCCCGTACCACCTGTTCCACCGTCTCCAACAGCTCCCCGGGCGAAATTCCTTCTGCGACCCGCTGGGCCGGATGGGCGTTGCGTCCGATTTTTTTCCCACCCAAAAACAAGTCATAAGTCCCGCGGCGGTAGACGATGCCAATCTCTTCCGTTACGGCCCCATAACAGGCCATCGCACAGCCGTTAAACCCGATTTTCAGTTCTTTGGGAACCTTGAGTCCGCCCAGACGCCGGTTGAGTTCCTCCGCCAGCGGAATCGACTCCCCTTTTTCTCCATCGCAAAAATCACAGGCTTTCAGTTGCACCACATCCCCGATGGGGCTCAACAGCAACCCGGCTTCGGTCAACCGCGCAGTCACTGCCGCCGGCTCATCGGTCGGAACGCGCAAAATGAGCTGGTGGTGGGGAGTATACTTGATTTCACCCTGGTCGCCGGCAATTTCCGCCAGCAGGACAAGTTGTTCCGGCGTGATTATTTTGTTGGCCACTCCGGGAGAGACCGCCACTTCAAAGATCGAAACAGGTTTTGTGAACGGAATCGTGGTGATCCCGGTCTCAACCAGTCCCTTTGCCTGCAAAACGGAAAGCGCTTCATGCGCCAGACTGGCCGGATGAACGGATGCCTTTCTCTTATCGGCTGTCGCGATGTTCTGCTCTTTGACGAACTTTCCTGATGATTCGCCAAAGGCATTGAGCGACCACGGTTCTGCCTCCACTTGCAAACGCTGGTGAGGCTTCAGGTCCTGGATCTCTTTGCTCAGCGTGTATTTGCGCTGGTAACCGCGCGGCGTGATCATTAAACCCTCATAAACAAAGGTGGTCGAATTGCCAATTATCACAGTGGTCAACATCCCGATCTCATGGTTCAACATATCTCCCAGTGTGGTCAAAACAATCTGCTGCCGCTCGCGATATGCGCTTTTCACCAGGCCGACAGGTGTCCCTGGCGAACGATACTGCAATAAAATGCGCTGCGTTTCGACAATCTGCCGGACTCGCCGCCCGCTCTTCGGATTGTATAATGCAATAACAAAATCTGCGGAAGCCGCCGCTTCGATCCGTTTGGCGATCGTCTCCCAAGGGGTGAGATGGTCGCTTAAACTGATCATGCAGGCATCGTGCATCACCGGTGAACCGAGCAGAGAAGCGCAGGAATTGATCGCGGAAATCCCCGGAATCACTTCCACTTCGACACCGGTATCGGGGTGCCACCCTTTTTCGATCAACACTTCGTAAACGAGCCCGGCCATTCCGTACACCCCCGCATCCCCGCTGGAGATCACGGCCACCTTTTTCCCTTGTTCCGCTTGTCTCACCGCTTCCTGTGCCCGGCTCACCTCTTCAGTCATTCCGGTACGCACAATCTCCTGATCAGTCAGGAGATCGCGTATGATATCCACATAGGTGTTATAACCGACAACGACTTCACTTTCCCGGATCGCTTCACGCGCCCGCTCGGTGAGATGGTCGAAATGCCCGGGGCCAAAACCGACAATCAACAGTTTTCCTTTGTTCACTTCTCTATTCACCTCGCCATTTCTCTTCACTTTCATGTCCCGGTAACGATTCTTCCCCTGACAGAACTGTCGCGACGAGCAAACAAAACCCGGACTCATGCAAGAAAGTGAACAGCTTTAGCCGGATGCAACCTCCCTGAATCGGCAATATAAAAAGCACTTTCCACCACGACGGACGGAAAGTGCTTATAGGCGGCAGAATCAAGGCAGACCGTTTCCCGGCTGCTCAAGCAGATATTGAGTCCCTGCCAACCGGACAAACAGGGACACCAAGCGCCGGACCGCTATAAGCACCTTCCTATCCGCGTAGGTCAAACGGTGCTGTCAGAAAAGGCAGGTCTCCTGGCTCATGGATCATCGTCAATCATTTTTGGCTCTGGCCTTCCCATCGTCTAAACAGTGACCAGAACCCGACTCCCCATTCACAGTGGCGGGACCGCGCCGGATTCTCACCGGACTTCCCTCTTCGGGAGTGTCGTCTAACACTCCACCTTTTCCCACTTCATATGAAATTATCAATATTTTTAAAAATAATTATATATTATAAGAATACGAAATATCAAGCATTTTAAAGAAAATACCATCATCAGAAATTATTCCGTCCAAACACCGCTTAACCATCCCCCTTGGAATTGAAGCCAACACAAAAGGGGAGTGGCGCCCTTTGACTCGGCCAGCGACACCCTGGCAGAAAAACAAAAGAAGCTTGTCGACAAGTGTTAACAAGCATTTTTGCCGACAAGCCCAAGAGTTCCTCAGCCACTCATTGCAGTTGCGAGAAAATGAACGGATGAGTTTACTCAAATTTCGGGGGTGCTTCGCCCTCCGTGTCCGTCTCAAACGACGGTTTCGGCAGAGCCGAGTTGACGCCCCAGTAAAACAGGATGATTGCCCCGATGACAACGATCAGCGTATCCCACTCGCCCGGGATCAACGGGGATTTCATCGGACCGAATGAACCGATGTACGACATCACCAGGATAAAGATATAGTAGACGATCAGCCACGCACCCGACTTCCAGGCCTGCTTCAGACTGGCTCGGGTGGATTCGTCCTTGTCGATAAAGGCAAAGTACAAAATCAATGAACCGAGCGTGATTCCGATCAACATGCTGTCAGTCGTCCAGCCCGCCCAGTAGATAATGCAGGTGGCCGCAATAAAAGCCAACGGACTTAAAATCGCTCCCCCTTTCAAGAAAAACGGGCGTTTCATGTTTGGCATTGTTCTGCGCATCGAAGTCATGGAAATGGGGCCGATCATGTATGTCATAACGGTGGCCGATGTAACCGCGTCAACCAGTTTTGACCAAGTGTCCGTGCTGGGGGGCAAAATCCAGGCAATCGCCAGCAGGAAACTGAGCCAAAGGGCTGCCCGCGGAACACCCGTACGAGGATCAATCTTCGCAAACCAAGAATAGAAATGGCGGTTTTTGGCCCACGCATAAAGGACGCGACCAGTCCCCGACAGATAGATGTTACCCGTGCCGGCAGGCGATATTACGGCGTCAATCAGCAGCAGCGTCGACAGCCAGGTCAGACCGAGTGAACCGGCAATCCAGACAAACGGGTAGTTTGCCGATTTCGGCATAAAGTCGGCAATATGCCCCCAACCCTGTGTCAGCGCTTCACTCGGGACAGCGCCGAGAAACGTCACTTGCAGCAGGATATAGACGATCGTACCGAGTGTGACAGCCAAAATGATGGCTCGCGGAATATCCCGTTGCGGATTCTTCGCTTCGGCCCCAAAGTCGACCGCCTGACGGAACCCAAGAAACGCGAAAACGATCCCTCCGCCGGCAATGGCCTTGAACACGCCTTCCGCACCACCCGGAACCGCGCCAACAGTCGCGAAGTTTCCTCCCTTGAAGAAGAAGAACAAGGTGATGATTGTCACAGACGGAACCACAAATTTAAAAAAGGTGATAATGGTGTTAATCTTGCCAAACACATTGACGCTCCAATAGTTTAACAGGAAAAACAGAAGAAGAAGCAAAATTTCAATCACACGCCCCAGGATCGACGGACCCGCATTGTCCATCAGGGCCGGCCAGTAAAAGGAGGCATGGCTGACAACCGCCTCAACTTCAATTCCGGCCACACTGGAATACGCTAGCAATGAAGCCGTCCCCGACAAAAAACCGACCAGCGAACCATGCGTATACTCCGGGTACCTCACAAATCCCCCCGCGCGCGGCAACGCTGCAGCCAGCTCACCGTACACCAAACCGATTAATAAGACCGCGATGGCCCCGCCAATCCAGGCCACCCATGCGATTGAGCCGGCATACTTGGCTCCGTTCATCGATGCCAGCAGCCAGCCGGAGCCGATAATGGAACCAAGACCCAAAAACGTCAAATCGATCAGATTTAACTTCTTTTTAAAAGATCCTTCCATACCGCCTCTCCTTTCGAATATTTTTGCAAATAAACCGACATCGCTTGGGACTTTTGTATATATATAAATCTATTTTATTATAATATATATTTCTAATAAATCAAATAGTTTAGTTAATACATAAATAATAGAATATTATTATTTTAATTTCAGGTGTCCGCCTCATCCGAATTCATTGGAAACAGCCGGGTACTTGCAAACGAAACATGCGACCATTATGAAGGATAGTCTCGATTTGATCGTCAACGCTTTCCCTGATCAAAATCTGAATCTCCTTGCCATCGGGGGGCGTACTCGACCGTGAAACCAACGCATTTATCCGTTTTAAAAACATGGATTTATTGACATCCTATAATATAAACCAAGCGTTTATGGCTCGGCCGGAGTCTCAATCACAAAAGGGATAACCCATTCCCCTCCGCTCGAAAGGGAAAGTAAAAAAGCCATCGTGACAAGAAGACCGGAAATCCATTTATTGATTGACCATCATACATTCGGCAAATACGCATTGATCACTTATTGTAGTCTGGATGAGATCGATTGTATTATCACCGATACCGCTTCAGGCAAAGCGTGTTGGGATTATGCCGAACAACATCAGATCCGCCTTGTTGCCGCCGACCAATCCGACTGATGTCAAAACGCTTTTCCCCCTCTGCGAAGTTGCCGGCGATCACGATGCTGGCAACTTTTTTTCATTGCTAAAAAAACGCTTCGCGTGCTTTTGTCTGAACTTCAAGCATGGTCTATTTTAATTTTGTCAACATCCATTGTGACGAAACTATATTTTCATTTTGTTGAATCGAAAACCATCTCTTTTTACTATGGAGTTAACGGATCTTATCATCTTTTTAAAAATTTAACAGAGAGGGAGGATATCGATCATGGATGAGTCGCTTAAACAGGAAAATGATCTGAATCTCCGCGTTCGCATCCAGAAATTGGGGAGATTTTTAAGCGGCATGGTGATGCCGAATATCGGGGCATTTATCGCTTGGGGCTTGATTACGGCATTATTTATTCCGACAGGCTGGTTCCCCAATGAAAAGTTGGCTGAACTGGTTGATCCAATCATCAAATACTTGTTGCCCCTTCTCATCGGATACACCGGGGGCAAGATGGTTTACGATGTGCGTGGCGGAGTGATCGGAGCCCTGGCCACAATGGGAATTATTATTGCTACAGATATTCCCATGTTTTTGGGCGCGTTGATCATGGGCCCTCTGGGCGGTCTCGTGATCAAACTGGTTGACCGGCTTTTCAAAGGAAAAATTCCCACGGGTTTTGAAATGCTCGTCAATAACTTTTCCGCGGGTATTGTCGGTGCGATTTTGACCATTTTGGGTTTTATCGCCATCGGACCCATCGTCGCTGCCTTAACCCAGGCTTTGGCTTCCGGTGTGGAATGGATTGTGCATGCCGGACTGCTCCCGCTGGCCAGCATTGTGATTGAACCGGCCAAAGTGCTGTTCCTCAACAATGCAATTAACCACGGCGTCCTGAGCCCCTTGGGATTCAAGGAAGCATCAGCCGCCGGCAAATCCATCTTTTTCCTTCTGGAACCAAATCCGGGTCCCGGGCTGGGCATTCTGCTGGGCTACTGGCTGTTTGGCCGTGGAACCGCCAAACAATCAGCCCCCGGTGCAGCCATCATTCATTTCCTGGGAGGAATTCACGAAATCTATTTCCCGTATATCCTCATGAAACCCCGTTTGGTTCTGGCCGTGATCGCGGGGGGAATGAGCGGTGTATTCACCTTCCAAATCCTGCATGCAGGTCTGGTGGCAGTTCCATCGCCGGGAAGTATCTTTGCGCTGATCGCAATGGCTCCCAAAGGCGGCCTTCTGCCCGTACTGGCCGGGATTGTCGTCAGTACGGTGGTATCTTTCCTGATCTCCGCTGTATTCCTGAAAACCTCGGCAGCAGATAACGATGATTTGGCAAAAGCTGCCGATAAGGTACAGGAGATGAAAGGAAAGAAAAGCAGCGTAATGAATCAGGCCATTGCGCCACAAACAAAAGCGGCATCCGTTAAAAAAGTGGTCTTCGCTTGTGATGCAGGAATGGGTTCCAGTGCCATGGGCGCTTCCATCTTGCGGAAAAAATTCAAAGATGCCGGTATTGACGTCGAAGTAACCAATACCGCCATCAATGATCTGCCCGAAGATGCGGATATCGTAGTGACGCAAAAAACGCTGACCGATCGCGCAAAAACTAAATTACCCGATGCGGAGCACATCTCGGTCGATAATTTCTTGAACAGCCCCAGATATGACGAATTGACTCAACGGCTGAAAGAGCAAAATGAAAATAAACACTCGTGATCCTTCAGGTGTTCAGCTCTTTCGGAAAGTCTGAGGTAAGCCAATAATGCACATTTCATCAAGACAGCGTCATATTCTTGAAATTCTGTTGAGAGATGACGAAGAAAGCACTATCGGTAAAATAGCAGAAGAAATCCAGGTCAGTTCCCGCACCATTCACCGGGAATTGAAAGAGATCGAAAAGTTACTGAAAAAATACGAACTGACTCTCAGAAAAAAAGCCGGAACGGGGCTTTCCATTCAAGGATCGCAAAAGAAACTGAACGAACTGAAAGAAATGTTATTCCAGGCGGATCCTACGGAATACACGCCGGATGAAAGAAAAACGATTATCCTGTGCACGTTGTTGGAAGCGACGGAACCGCTGAAAATCATCTCGCTCGCCTATGACCTGAAGGTGACACCTGCAACGATCAGTCATGATCTTGACCAATTGAGCGATTGGATCAAGCGGTTTCACCTTCAACTGATCCGTCGCCGCGGATACGGTGTGGAGATCGCGGGAACCGAAGCGCAGAAGAGAAAAGCGATCAGCGCACTGATCTTCGAGAATCTGAAAGAATCGCAACTGATCGGTTTGTTGAAGGAGAATATCCAAAACAAGGCTCTTAAGAACATCGATACTGCGGCAGAGAGATTGCTCAATCTCATCCCTAAAGAAAAACTGTTGGCGATTGAAAACGCCTTGCAGGATGTGAACGAACAGCTTCCTCATCCTCTGGCGGACAGTGCCTTTATCGGGCTGGTCATCCATCTTTCTTTGGTGATTGAACGGATTGCGAAGGGAGAAAAGATCGATATCGACCCGCTTTATTTAAAGAAACTGGAAAGTACACCGGAGTTTCGGATCGCGGAACAGATCGTCGCACAATTGGAATCACATTTTGCCCTTCCTTTTCCCAAAGACGAAATCGGGTATGTCACCATGCACTTAAGAGGAGCCAAGCTGAGGCTTGCACAGACCGGCCTGCCGGAAGAAAGCAACGCGGAATTGACAGCCACTGCCAAAAAGCTGATTCACTTTTGCGAGGAAAAACTGGGGGTCATGCTCAGCGAAGACCGTTCGCTGCTCAAAGGCTTGATCACCCATTTGGAACCGGCTCTTCACAGAATGAAGGGAAACATGAAAATCCGGAATCCGCTGCTTGGCAAAATCAAAGAAGATTACCCGGACTTATTTCAGATCGTACAGCAGGCGGCGAGGGCAGCATTCCCCCGCCTGCATGTACCCGAAGAAGAAATCGGTTATCTCGTCATGCATATCGGGTCCTCATTGGAAAAAACAATGCGGGCCAAAAAACGCTTTCGCGTCCTGATCGTATGCTCGAGCGGGATCGGATCGGCAAAAATGCTGGCGAGCCGCCTGAAAAGCGCCATTCCGGAAATCCAGGTGCTGCGAAATGTTTCGGTGTTTGAAATCAACAAGATCGATGAAAAAGAATACGACTTTATTCTCTCGACAATCCCGATTCCATCCAAAAGCCCTGAGAAATACATCAGGGTAAGCCCGATGCTGACAAAAGAGGAAATTGAAAAAATCCATGCCTTTTTACATCGATACAAACCTGCATCGATTGCAAAAAAAATCGGTCATACACCAAAAAACAATCAATTGGACCAACTGGAATCCGTCCACTCGACACTTGGGCATGTGATTGATTTGTTGAAGCAATTTCATGTGATGGAAATCGAAAATCATGGGATGAGCTTGGAAGAGATCCTCCTTCAGGCAGCCGAAACACTGAAAAGCAAAGGAATCATCAAACAGAGTGAACCAATCGTCCGTCAGCTGCTCGAACGGGAGAAATTGGGCGGTTTGGGAATTCCCGATGCCAAACTGGGCTTTTTCCATTGCCGCAGCGACCAGGTAATTCGGATCTCTTTTTCCCTCTATCCACTCAGCCGGCCATTCCTGATCAAAGCGATGGATGAAGGGATGGTGGAAATTGATAAACTTCTTTTCATGTTAAGCCCTGTTTCCATTTCCCGTGAAGCAGTAGAGGTGCTGAGTGAGATCAGCGCATTGTTAATGGAGCCGGAAACGGTAAAACTTCTTGAAACCCATGATCAGGACCTCATCCGACAATATTTCGTCGAAAAGTTAACCCCATTTTCTCTGAAAAAAATCAACACCCGGGAGTGAGCAGAATGAGCATTTTATCCAAAGATAAAATTCTTATCAACCAAAAAGTAAATTCGAAGAAAGAAGCAATTGAATGCGCCGGACAATTGTTAGTTCAAGGAAATCATGTAACACCAGAATATATTGAGAAAATGATAGAGCGCGAGGAAGCAGTCACTACTTATCTCGGCAACGGCGTTGCCATTCCGCACGGCACAAATGATTCCAAAAAATGGATTCGTTCAACCGGAATCTCCATCGTTCAAATTCCGGACGGAGTCGATTTTGGCAACGGCAATACCGCTTATTTGGTGATCGGCATTGCCGCTGTCGGCGACGAGCATCTGGAGATTCTCTCCAACCTCGCCATCCTCTTTTCTGAAGAAGAAAATGTAAAGAAAATGGTTCAGGCTGATTCTGCCGATGAGTTGCTCGCCCTTGTGGAAGGGGGAATCTAAAAATGAAGGCATTGCACTTCGGTGCCGGAAATATCGGCCGGGGCTTTATCGGCTTGTTGCTGAACCACTCCGGATATGAAGTTTGTTTTGCGGATGTGGTTCAGGAATTGGTGGATGAAATCAATCGCAGGCGGGAATATATCGTCGAAATGGCTGATCACACCCGCCAACAGATCCGGGTAAAGGGAGTCCGGGCCATCAACAGCCGGGATCTCCATACCGTCGTAACAGAAATGCTCGATTCCAACCTGATCACCACCGCCGTCGGCCCCAATGTTTTGCAACGGATTGCTCCAACCATCGCGGAAGGACTGAGCGAGCGGTTCAAAAAAAATGCTCAACCGCTCAATCTGATCGCCTGTGAAAATATGGTCGGCGGAAGTTCCCTTTTAAAAGAAACTGTCTACCATCATTTAAGCGAAGCGGATCGGAAAAAAGCAGATGAACTGGTCGGCTTTCCAAATGCCGCAGTGGACCGGATTGTTCCATTGCAAAAGCACGAAGACAAACTTCTTGTCACGGTTGAACCTTTTTACGAATGGGTGGTTGACCGCTCGGCAATTGTCGGGGAAATCCCGGATATCAAAGGAACCACTTATGTCGATGATCTGCAGCCTTATATCGAACGCAAGCTGTACACGGTTAATACCGGTCACGCCACCGCAGCTTATCTCAGCTATCATTTTGGTTATCAGACCATTGCGGAGGGATTGCAAGATCCTTACATCCGGCAAGTAACCGAACAGGCGATGGCAGAAACAAGCCGCCTGCTCGTTGCCAAACATTCCTTTCAGCCGGAACAACAGGAGCAGTATCGAAACAAGATCCTGGATCGCTTCTCCAATCCCCATCTTGCTGATCAAGTGACAAGAATCGGCCGGTCACCCATAAGAAAACTCGGCCCTGATGACCGCTTGGTCGGTCCGGCCGTACAATCCTTAAACTATGGAATCATTCCCGAAAACCTGTGTATCGGCATTGCTTCCGCATTTCTGTTTGATTACGCGGGGGATGAGGAAGCCGTTCAAATCCAGAAAGACATCAAGGAAAAAGGGCTTGCTGAAACCGTTCAACTCTATACCAAAATCAAACCGGATTCCCCTTTATTCCCGCTGATTTTGGAAAAACTGGATGATCTGAAGGCCCGTAAAAACTAATCTTTCGTGTGAGAGGCGATTCGCGCCTCTCTTTTTTTTAAATTTGTGCTGCACTCCTCATCTGTCATGATGCTTGGTCTGTGATTATCGAAAATATCCCGAATAATAAGTCATAAAACTGTTTCAAAGCCGGAAAACATCCTTGATTTCCGATATATTCCCGCCTCAAGGCATGGTAAAATGAGAGATACCAAACAAGATAAATAAAGGAGTATTGACTGATGAGCAATGCACGCAAGGGCAAATGGATTCGCGATACATATGAAGTGTTGCAAACATTTCCCCTTCATCAGGGAACGATGTACTTCACCCGGATGCACTCCGGCGAGAATGACACCGGGACAGCAACCCGCTTTCTTCTGGCTGTCCAAGGCGTTACCCTGCCGCCGGATCTGCCGCCGGAAACGCTGTTGCAACGGGATGAAGCACGTTTTGTACCAGCAGAAGCGGTATTCGTGGAAAATGAGACATTATACTGGGTTTACCGCCAATTGCCGGAAAACTGGCTTGCACACCGGTTGCTGCCCGACCATCGTCTGCCGGAAAAGCAAATTGTCCATCTTTTGCAGCAGGTGATTCACGCTTTGATGCAGGCCGAACAACATCACGAATGGACTTTGCTCCATGCTGAAAACATTTTTCAGCACAAAGACGGACAGGTGCGTTTTTTGCACGGCGGGCCGTCCTGGCTGTCAGAAGCACCTCTTTCCCCTGCAAACGAGGGGCCCCGTGTCGGTCTGCTTGCCTATTCCCTGCTGACAGGGCAACGCACGCCAATCGACGTGTCCCATGAAAACCTCCGTTCTTTTCTGGACGAGCCGGCAGTAACTTCTGCTTGGAAACCTTTCCTCCGGCAAGCGTGGCAGCCTGCATCCGCCGTGAGTTGGAATGACCTATTGGCCTCATTGCAAAAGACGGAACAGTCACTTGTAAATCTGAGTGAAGAGAAACCGAAGATTGTCACCCAAACGAAGAAAACCGGGATCACCACACAGCCTGTCCCGCTCCCCTGGTGGAAACGCAAAGCCGCTCGTTGGATCGGAATCGCACTGGGTATCTACATACTGCTGTCAGTTGCGGGATGGGGAATCGCCGAGTGGATATCGGATACCCCCACTACAACAGTTGATCCTTATCAGGCGAAGCAAGCCGCTGACTGGTATGACCAATCCCAGACGGCCTATCAGGACAAACAATATGACCGTGCGCTGGATCTGGGCAAGAAAGCATTGGCAGCTGATCCGAGCAAAGAAAAATACTACCTTCATCTGGCCAAACTGTACCAGCTCCGCCAAGACTATAAAAACGGGGTTCAGATCATGAAACAAGCGGTCAAACGCTTCCCCGAAAATCCGGCCATACAAGATGGTTTGGCCATGCAGGCCTATTACGCCAAAGATTACGCGACGGCCAAGGCAGCCAGTGAAAAAGCGGTTCATCTGAATCCATCCCGATCCAGCTATTATCATCATGAAGCGAAAATTCTCAGTGCGCAGGGTAAATACACTGACGCCGTGGAGTTAATGAAAAAAGCGATTTCTTTGGATAAGAACCAGTCCTATTATTATTATGATCTTTCCATATATCAGTATCGCCTGGGGCAAATCGACGAGGCCGTCAAATCAGCCAAAACCGCAATCAGCATGGATCGGCAAAATGTCCGTTACCAGACGATGCTCGCCATCCTGTACTTGAAAGAACGCGATCTGGTGAATGAAGATCCATCGCTTTTGGCGGAAGAGCGAACAGCTCAAAAACAGAAATGGGCGCAAGAAGCAGCCAAAATTTTTAGTCCTCTGCTGAAAAAACATGTGCTGCACGCGAGTGAGTATTATTATGCATCCGTCGCTTTTTATTACACCGGCCAGCTTTCGCAGGCACTTGAGGCCATCCAGCTGGCGCTGAAAACGGATAACCGGCAAGCACTGTATCACTATCAATACGGGGTCGTACTTGCTTCCTCCGGCAAGAGAAACGAGGCGATCGCCGAATTTCAGCAAGCAACCCGCTTAGATGCGAACAATCCTTTGTATAAGCAGGCACTCACGCAATTTCAAAAAAAATAACCGCAACTTTTAACATATTTTTGACGACATATTCCAATTTCAATGAGATATGATATTATAGAAAAATAGGGAAGATGGGCAAAATTTGCAATGAGATGGGGAGTGAAATCCCATTGCGGACGTTAATTTTGACATTAGCCTTTCTATTCGTCTCCCTACCCGTTACATACGCCGCACCACTCGACGCTAACGAAAACGCGAATTCAAAATCGCTAACGGATACAGTAAAAGAGAGCGTCAAAGGTGTAACGGACGCGGTTCAATCCGTCGTTCAATTACCTGGGGATCAACCCTCCGGAGACCAGCCTTCCGGAGATGAACCTCCGGTCGTTGAACCTCCTGTTGTGGAACCGCCTGTAATTGATCCTCCTGTGATCGACCCGCCTGTAATCGATCCTCCCGTGATTGATCCGCCTGTCGTCGATCCGCCCGGGGATCAACCTCCTGGAGATCAACCGCCCGGGGACCAACCTCCTGGGGACCAGCCACCCGGGGATCAACCTCCTGGGGATCAGCCGCCTGGGGACCAACCTCCTGGGGACCAACCTCCTGGGGATCAGCCTCCTGGGGATCAGCCGCCCGGGGACCAACCTCCTGGAGATCAACAGCCTGGAGATCAACAGCCTGGAGATCAACCGGGTAATGGCGGACAGGACACCGAGCAACCTGTAAAAGTAGAAAAACCTTCTTACAATCCATCCACCATGGTGCAACCAGAAGAAATCCAGTTATATAAAGCGGCACCTTCTGAAACAAAAGAATTGCCAAAAACGTCAACTCCATACCCCAATCTGGCATTGGCAGGTGGATTGCTGCTCGTCTTCGGTGCACTGATGTATCGGTTCCGTCTGAAAAAGGCTGAGTAGCTTTGATACGCAAACTCGGGCTTTTACTGATGGTTGCAGGTCTTTTGCTGGTGGGTTGGAGCGGATACCATTGGTGGAAGGAAAGCCAGGTAGCCGTTTATGATCCAAAAACTGCTCTGGCATACACGCCCCGAACCAATGCCCTCGATCCGGCGTTAACCAAAGGAATTGCGCCGTATCCCGTTCCGCAGGTGGGCAAAGAGATGGGACAGTTGGTGATTCCCCGCATCGGTGCCATTTTGCCGATCATCGAAGGAACAGACGAAGATGAGTTGGCAAAAGGGGTGGGGCACTTCCGCGGGAGCGCCCTTCCCGGCGTCACCGGCAACTCCGTCTTATCCGGACATCGCGACACCGTATTCCGCCGGTTGGGCGAAGTGAAAAAAAACGACCTGCTGGTGGTAAGAACCGATGCCGGCACCTTTACCTACAGGGTGACAAAAATGTGGATCACCAAGCCCACGGACATCTCGGTACTCGATTCCAAACCGACACCGGTACTGACACTGACAACCTGTTATCCTTTCGGTTATATCGGAAGCGCACCGAAACGTTATATTATTGAAGCCGTATTAATTAAAATTGATACCAAACAGAAATAAAAGACATTCCCCATCTTCCTTCTTTCGGGCCTTGCGGCCCGTTTTTTTATGCAAATCATGGGCAACCGCTTTGGAAATACCTGGATTCAATAAATAAAGAAACCTGTAAACCCTCTCACTCGATCAGGCTTACAGGTTTTATTCCGTTATGTTCCTGATCAACGAAGATATTCTACCGATCCCACTTTGCAAACATCACCAGTGACCGAAAAGCCTCGTCGGAAAGCACCCGTCCCGCCAAAATATCCCGGTCACGGTCGGGATGCAGGCTCAACCGCGACCAGTGTTGTGCCGCCAGCATTCGTCTGCCGTCACCATCCGTCTGCAAATCGTGTTGGGCTTCCTCCAGGAGATGAACCGCACTGAATATATCGTACATCGCATCAGCCAGTTTCTTCGCCACCGCCGCCCGGGTCTGCTCATCACCGGAGAGGACATGCGTAATCAGGTGCTCAACGCGGCCGGCTGCTTCGGCAAAGGTTTGTTTCAGTTCCTTCAGTTGCGGATGTTCGATTTTTTCCAACGTCCGGCGAAGATCGCGGAGGAACGGAGCATCTCCTCCTTTTTCCAGGGTTTTCAGCACTTCGAGCGCCTGAATGTTGGCTGTTCCTTCCCAGACCGGATTGACAACCGCATCGCGCAGCAAACGGGGGGTTACGTATTCTTCAATATATCCGTTCCCTCCATGCAGTTCGAGGGCACGCTTCGCCGCTGACACTCCCAGCTCACTGCAGCGGTATTTCGCCAGTGAGAGCAGGATGCGCAGCAGTTTATAATCCTCCGCCGTCCCCGTTCTGTAGGTGTGCATAACGTCAAACCAGTGAACCATCTGCGCCACAACCGCCCATCCCGCTTCAATCTCCGTGATCATGTCGGCCAATGTTTCCTGCACCATGGGGAAGCGGTTGATCTTGCTGCCGAATGCCTCACGATGGCTGGTGTAAATGGCCGCCTCCAAAAAAGCCCTCCGTGCGATGGCCAGCCCCGCAAATGCAGTACCGAGCCGTGACATGTTCAGTGCTTCTGCCATGTACTTAAACCCTTGATCTTCTTCACCGATGAGATAGCCGACCGCGTTGTTTAAAATCAGTTCACCGCTGGCCACTGCCCTCACGCCCAGCTTGTCCTTTAACCTGCGGATCGAGACACGGTTCCGGCTGCCGTCGGGAAGCGTCCTCGGCAACAGAAACAGCCCCAATCCCTTGGTGGAAGGCTTGTCATTCACCCGTGCGAGCGTGATGGCAATTTCGGCATCGCAGTTGCTGGCAAACCACTTTTCCCCCGTCAGCAGATAATGATCCCCATTCTTGACTGCCACCGTCTGCGTTGCGCCCACGTCCGACCCGCCCTGGATTTCCGTCAGGAATGTACCTCCTTGAACCATTGTTTTTGGATCGGTCGAAGCCAAGCGGGGCAAAATGTTCTTTTTCTGTTCGTCTGAACCGAATTTTTCCAGAACAAAAGCGACCGACTGGGTGAGGCCGACCGGGCAGGTAAATCCCGGCTCCGCTTCGGATAACAAATAAATCAGAATGGAATTCACCAAAAACGGGATTTTTTCCGGGGCATTCCGGTCATAACGGTAAGATACCACGCCGGTGGCATACCCTTCCTGAACGGTCTTCAAATAGCCTTCATTGTACCAGACCTCGTTTATTTCCTCCCCTTTCCGGTTATACCGGATCAGCCTGGGTGCCCCTTCACGATCCGTATGTACTGCCCGCCGGTCAATCACTCCGGCCGCAAGTCCCCCGGTATGCTGAAACGAGGGCTCCACATACTCGTAAACCCCTTTCGGCAGGTACCGTTTCGCATAACGCGTGAGAATCGGATCGTCCGTATACCAATTGACATCATTGCCGCTTTCCCATTTTTCGTAATTGATCATCCCGTGTTCTCCTCCTTTTCTCCTGCTCCTACAGATTTCGGACCTGTTGTTTGAGAACCTTTCCACTGGCATTGCGGGGCAGTTCCTTTACAAACGAATAGATGCGGGGGCGTTTGTAATCGGCCAGACGAGTGCTTACAAATTCCCGCAATTCCGCCTCCGTTACCTCGCCTTTGGGAACGATCACCGCCTTCACGGTTTCCCCCCACTCTTCATGCGAAACCCCGACCACGCACGATTCGAGCACTCTCGGATGCTGAGCCAGCACTTCTTCCACTTCCCGCGGATAAATATTAACCCCGCCGGAGATGATCACATCCTTTTTCCGGTCAACGATATAGACGTAGCCATCCTCATCACGGCAAGCAATATCTCCGGTATAAAGCCAACCATCGCGAATCGCTTCACCGGTGGCCTGCGGGTTGTTGTCGTATCCGAGCATCAGGCTATCTCCTCTCAGGATGATTTCCCCGTATTCGTGCGGTATGGTATCGCTTCCATCTTCGCGCACCACACGCATTTCCATATTGACAACCGGGTACTTGCCGATGCTCCCCGCTTTGGTCTGATGTTCATGCGGACGCAACAGACACCCGTTGGGCCCCGCCTCCGTCAGGCCGTACACCTGATAGAAATTACCGTTTTGAAACGCCTCCTTTACCCGATGGTAAGAAGCCAATGGCATCGGGCCTCCGCCATAGGCAAAGACACGCATGCCAGACAGGTCAAACCGTTGAAGGTCAGGCTCTTTAGCCGCCAGCAAATAAGCGACCGGAGCCGCAAAAGTAAACGTGGTTTTTTCTTCGTGAATCCACTTCAGGAACGATCGCGGCGAAAAATCTCCCAACACGTGCGAGACTCCGCAATACAGCCCGCTCATGAAGAAACAGTTCAGCGGGGCGGAATGGGACAGAGGCATCAGAGTCAAAAGCCGGTCATCCCGCGTGAGTTGAAATTCGATGGAAATCGCCGAAGCCAGGGCAAGAATCCGTTCATGATTGAACAAAACCCCCTTCGGAACACCGGTTGTCCCCGAAGTGAAAAGAATCTCGCAAACCTCACGGGAAGAAATCGGGAGATCCAGATCGTCCGCTGCAAAGGACGAGGCGGAAACCGCTGCCTTCTCAATGCAAATCCGGTGTGACAGCGGATAATGTTCGTGCACCGCTTCAGCCGTTTTGGCAAACTCCTCGGAAAAAACAACCCCCTTCGCCCGGGAATTTCGCAAAATCACGGCAAGTTCGGCAGGCGTTAGGCGAACATTGACCGGCATCGCGATGCATCCTGCTTTGAGCAGGGCAAAATACGCGTAGAAAAAATGCTCATTATTGCGTACGAGAATCGCCATCCGGTCGCCACCCCCAACGCCTGTGGCCTGAAGCAAGCGGGCAACCCGGTTGGCCATCCGGTTCATCTGCGCATAAGTGAGGCGGTTGGTGGCACTGATAAATGCCTCCTTGTCCGGATCTTTTCTGGCGTTTCGCTCCAGCAATCCGTGGATGGTGGGTGAAGGTTGGCTCATTCCACTGCTCTCCTCCTGTCTCAATCCCTTGACATTTTTCTATTATAATAGTATATCAATTATTTATTTTCCGCTAATATCAATTATTATTGAATTAAAAAAATCCCCTTCGGATAAACAGTTTCACGCTACTGTTCACCCGAGGGGAAGAGTGCCGCGTCACTGCATTCACTTTTACAATAGATTCATGGGGATCTTCAGTTTGAGAACTTCAGCGTCTTCCAGGCAAAAAGCAGTCAGATCGTTTGATATCAATTCAAGTCTCTCATCTCCATAGCTGAATCGAAATGATTCTCACTTGTGGAACCCAAGCTCAATCCACCTTATTCAAATATCTTACATACGTCCTGTAAAACGGATCTGTCTCCGGATGATATCCTCTTATTCCATCCCAAGTGTAGCCAAGCACGATCTTTGCGTCGTTATATACTTTAAGTACATAGTCCCTTCTTTTTTTGGGTGTATTTCCCAACTGAGCAACCAGCTTTTCTTTTATCGGATGATTGCTCTCAACAAAATGCTCATTCCGTTTGATCAACTTCTCAATATAGATGGCGGACGGCAAACTGTCACTTTTCTGTTCATTGCAAAAACCATGGGACATAACCAAATTCCAAACTTCATCATGATGGATTAACTGCCGCGGGATAACATGATCGACATGGACGTCATCGCCATTCATAACCTCTCCGCAGTAGAAACAGACATTATTCTGATAACCGTTTAATACAGGTCTGTTTTTGGTAATATCAGTTCTTTTATAGCCATTTACCAAGTACATCCTGCGAATATCATTGACCAGTTGGCTGTTATTCCTTCTCATCTCAAAAGCCGCTTCCAAAAGATCCCACCGAGCATCCAATTCCTCTTTCAAGATTGAATGATTCTGCGATGAAAAAACCTCAAAAAGATGATCAGTCAAAATCAGCCCATCCTTGTCCCTTTGATAAAACTGGACGGGAACTGCTTGATTATAAACGGTATGAAAGGAGGAAATTACATTGCGGAATGCATTTTTTTCAACCTGTTCCACAGCAGTGCTCCGGTTGATCTTCCCCAGTTTATATAAATCAATAATTCTCTCCATCACGGATCTTCTTTTTTCATTAAATGATTGCGGCTTCTCTTTTTCAACTCTTTTTAAATACATTTCAAAAAAATCCTCTGCCAATTCAGACATCGTCACTTTTGTTTTTCCCTGTTGCGAGAAACGCATCAAAGAGTGGCCCAGTGCGATTTTATATGTTGCCTGATTTAATCCATAAAGAATAATGGCCCGCCAAAAATCTTCTTTCTTCAAATTGTTTATATTCATGCTGTTCCCCTCTGGCTGTTTGATTTATGTTGCAAAGAAAGAATTGGCGAAAAGATAAAACTCCCACACAAAACTTGCAAGTTGCTAAAAGGTTGATAAAATTATGGAGAATAGATTATACATTAACAAGATAACATAAACAGAAAAGAAATTAACATAAAATTATACAAATAAAAAATATAAAACTCGATTGAATTTGGTAAACTGCTAACATAAACTTGACCCACTCCCTTTTCATTGCCTCTTACAGGAGTGGGCTCGGCAATACTTTCGTAATCGGTTTGACTATTGAATATCCCTGCTTAATCATCATATCGGGAAGAAACTGGCTCTCTAATTCTTAATTCTTCCTAGTATACTTGTTTTTATCAAACCCCACAGCTTCATAATCTTCTGTACGGAAATCCCTTACAAACGGCGAAATGGACTCCGGTTTTGATCCATAATACATAATTCGCAAGGTATGTTTGGCCCTGGTCAGGGCAACATACAACAACTTCTTTTCATCACTCAAAATCTTATCCAAATCTTTTTTATATCCATCTGAAAACTGATTTTCTGCACACTTATTTAACTCTTGAATTCTCTTCTTCATAGGGTAATGATTCCGATCAAAATGAATTACAAAGACATGGTCAAATTCCAGTCCCTTAATACTGTACACATCAGTAAAGAAAACTGGTTTCTTCTCTGATTGATAATCAAATTTCCGTTTATATTCGTCTGTAGATATCAGAGAAAACCGTTGCTTTAAATAACGTTCGAGCGAGTTTGGAACCCCTCTGTTCAGCTCCTCATCATATCGATGAATAATAGCGATGGAAGCCGCCGGGTTTTGTTCATGGATAGAACGAATCTGTTTTACAATATCATCCGCCAGTTTTCTAAGTTCCAAATGATATGAAATCACAGGTTTTTCACCCTCGCGAACAAACACGAGATGATCCAACCGATCGTTTTCCACATCCTGAAATGTTAATGACTCAGCCAGGGACATAATCTGGCGGGTGGAACGAAAGTTTTGCCTCAATGTTCGGATTTTGCGACCAGTCAGATTCAAGCCAAGCGAGCTGTACGTATGTGGGGTGCTCTTATAAATGCGTTGTTTTGGATCTCCAGTCAGCACAATCCCTTTTTTGGTCAACTTTACCAAAGCAAGAATCTGCATGGGTTGGAGATCCTGCACCTCATCTACGAGGACATAATCATAGCGAAGTGCATCCGGGAGACGATCCATGATCCGCAGCAGATTTAACGCGTAATCTTCCAGATCCATATCATGATTGTAATCCTTTTTCATTCGTTCCTGGTAAATTTCAAAGATTCGAAACAACGTTTTTCGCTGCTGCGGGTAAGACGTGGATTCTGGCTGCGGCCGGTCCGTTCCACCTGCAAATAACTCTCTTCCCGGACAATGCCGTTAGCCTTCATCCACAGAATCTCATCCCCGATAAATCCAGCAGTATGCGTATTGTATAACCGTTGTTCGACAGGCATTTTTTTGTATTCAGCTGAATTCATCAAATTTTCCTTGATCGATTCGATTCTCCGGTACAGACGATCATTAAGCCTCTTTATCCCTCTAAGCGAAGTATCCACCGGCTTTACATGAGCAACTTTCATCTCTTTCAGTAATTGATAGGCCAGCCAATGAAATGTAAACAAATCCAAATGGTGTTTCTGTGTCAACTCCCGATATTTTTCTGAAGTTTTCAGCCTTTTTATTGTATCATCTAACAATGTTTTATTGAACGTGACATATAAAATCCGCCTCGGTTCCTGCTCTTGCTTCATCACTTTGAGCAATTTGTACATTAAAGTGATGCTTTTCCCACTTCCCGCGGAACCATTGATCAACAATTGGTCCTCTTCTTGTTGAATGATCACTTTCTGTTCATCAGAAGGATCAATCCCCGGCAACAGCCCTTCTGCATCAAAATAATTTTGCCAAGCTTTTGCAGTACGGAGAAAAAACTGAGTTCTGCTTTCACTTCTGGCTGCTGTACTTACCGTCAACTGTGAACTCCCCTTTATCGCAAATCATGAGATATGGGCACATGGCACAGTGAGATCCTGATTCTGCTTTAACGTGTGTTTCTTCAACAGATTGTAACCATTCTTGTAACCATTCTTTTTCATTTAAGCGATCACGTTCAAAAGCAAAATCCACCTTCCATCTTTTTGTCACCCGATAGCGGCTGTATAAGCGTTGCAATTTTTCCATCGCTTTGGGATAGGAGATATTCTGGAAAGATCGGTAAACAAGCAAATCCGTTTTAGAAGCAGTCTCAACCAGGTTTCTCTTCAATGTTTGTGTCCACTGGGGAAACAGAGGATCAAGATGTTCCTTTACTCCTTCTTCCCCTAATGCCTGCTGTGTGAACAAAGCACCCAAAATGGAGAAAACAATTCGTTGATGAAAATCAGAATCGTAGATTGGATGCAACTCAACCAAGCTATTAAAGAAAAACTTGCGCGAACAAAAATCCTGATCCAACCAGTAAACTGCTGGAATTTGACCAAGAAGATTTTTCGCATTGATCGGATGTTTTTCCTCACGGGAGGATAAATCTGGCAGTTGCAACTTTATTGATTGCGGATTCCAATAAGGTATTTCCTGTTGTTTACCATAAAGGGAATTTAGCAGCTCCAAAACTGAGCTTTCCTCATCATTGTCATAAACGCCTTGAATCCAGCTAAGTTGAACTTCTTTTTTCGCAAATGCCAGCAGGAAATAGAGTTGAAAATAAAAGTATGACAAACCTACTTGATTTAGCTGATAATGCGTGAACAGTGCAAGCAATACTGCATTGTACCGCACCGTATCTGTTTCAAACTGTTTTTTGCTCCATTCTTTTAACCATGAAAAAGTGAGGGGGGCTATTTCCACTTCAATTGAATAATCCTTCAACCCCTGTATAGACAAAGAAGTCACATGAATAAAATCGCTCTGCAACACCAATCCTTCAAGTTGATTTAAATTGTCCAAATCCTCTTCAACATTCGTCCTGCTTAAAAGGATATGGACACATTCTTTCAATTCTGCCCGGGACATGTTCCAAGATTCAAAAATGGTCGTCCGAAAAGCTTTATCCATTCGTTCTCTCTCTTCCGCATTGATGGGTAAATGCTCTTTAACCTTGTTATATAGCTGTCTAAGAAGTTGCATGTGTTTTTTTAAAGACATTTGTTTCTGTTCCTCGGGCAACAGCGAAAGAGCAATCTGGTTAAATTGTTTGAACAAATCTTGTAATTGTTTAAGGGTTACCGAATAGCGATTGCGGTGAACATAGGGAAAGACGCGAAACGGATTGGATAAATACATTTTGATCCGGCTGCGTCCCGTTCTTTCACGGGCCAATTGATCAAATTGGTCACTGGCTCCCCTTAGTTCCTCCAACCTTTGCAACCTTTCGATCGCTTCGTCAACGGTCTTGATCCCCTTCATATAAGGTTCGAGATCTAGCAAAAAAGAAATCGCTTCGATTCCACTCACATCGCGAACCATAATCCATCCTGACGTTATACACTCAAACAAATGCTCATACTCAATCCAGACAGTCTGATCTTCTCTTTTACATTCGTAAAGATGAAAGAAAAAGCGATTACATGGCAATTGCGTTAGGGGGAAACAGTTTTTTTCTTTGGTTGAGCCACTTGACATACTTCGTCGAAACATCTGATTTAATCTTTTTGAATTTGCTGCCAGGATTCTTCCTTTCTTATTTTTCTTATGATGTTGCATAAGAAAACGATTAAAATGAACCGGAGAAACAAACTGAAACAGTTCAATGTTCCGACTATCACTCACGTTTTTGAAATCGGATTTCCCCTCGACAAAAGAAGCCCAACGATTCCCCATAGAAATCGTCCGATCTGAATGTTTTTCCAGCCAGAACGGGGAACCGATTTTTTCGAAAACTTGTCTCCATGGCTTATACACATCAGGCAGTGATGCAATGTACGGGATGCGAAACACAACCTGAAACCCAGACTGAACACATTGGCAGAAGAACATCATCCGACTTGCATCCAATTGAATCATGTGGTAGACGTAAATGGCAGTAATCCCAGGAGAGAAGACCTGGCGTATCAATTTCCCGATGTCGATTTGCTGCCTGGAAAACAGCAAACGCTTAACCTGTGCATCTTTAAGCAACTTCTCCCAAACTTCATGAAACAACTTGCGCTCCGGAGTTTGCTCTTCTTCCAAAGGTTCCGCGGAAATGTTAAGACCGAGTTCAACCAGAAAACGAAAGCGATGGATCCAATCCTGAAGAAAATGATCCATACTTCTCTGGTATTGGTCTGGCAAAAGGTTTTCCAGGATCGCCCGGACTTTGGACTTTAAAAGCAAATCTGAGAAAGGGGAATTCCATTTAGGAAACAACTTTTGTTGCATCTGATCATATGTAAGAACTTGTTCCTTCGAATCAGATTTTTGAATAAGATAGGTGCGAAAAGAAGAGTCCCCCGTTACATGAAGCGCATTTTTTTCCAGAGAAAATGAATGAAAGTATTCATGTGGATTTTGATAAGTCTCGATTTTAAACAAAAACCGTTCCTCCCCATCCCAGAAGTTCTGCCCAGTTGGCAGGGCTATCATGGGTACAGGATTTTGGCCTGCCGAGGATCAATCCCTTTTTAGCCCTGGTCATTGCTACATAGAGCAAACGCGTTTCTTCCGCAACAAGTTCCAATTGCTCCTTTTTCTTTAATTCTGTATAAAAACTGTTGCGAATCGTCATCTCTTCCAATTTCACCTGATATGCCACTTGTGGTCGTTCTTCATTCATCTTCAAAAAAATATGGGGTCGCCCATAGACGAGAAACGGGGAATCCAATCTCGGCATGATCACATAGTCAAATTCTTATCCTTTCGCTTTATGAACGGTCATGCATCGAATCAGTTGAGAGCTGTTGTTTTCCAACTCGGGTACGGGTGGGTCATTCTCCTCGACATCGGTCTGGATATGAATCCTTAAAAAACGCTCAATTCCATACAGAGTTGCGATCCGGTCAGAAAAATGCTGTTTCAGGATATACAAAAGATACTCGAGACGACTCTGATACTGATACATCCGTCGGACGCACTGCTCCCAAAGGCTCTCTGGTTGAGCATCCGGACGATCACACTGGATTCGTTCCCACAATCGCTTCACATATTGTTGGGCCGGCTGCCTCTCTTGAATGATCTGCTCAAGCAAAATAATCGGTGGAACCTTGCGGCTTCGTTCCAAGCAATTTTGCCAGTAAGCATAATCAGGCTGTTGTTTCCAAATAGACCAAAGATTCTTTTTTTCCGGAACGAACTGCTTGATTATCATCTTTGGCGAAATCGTATTCTCACCATACGAAGAATTGTTTAATGAAAAACAGTTGGACGCTGACTGCGGCATTATCAAAAATCGGACGAGCATATACAGCTCCCGCACCGGCAGGGAACGGTAAAACTGTCCTTGTACTTGTCCTTCGCAGACAATCCCCCACTCCTCGCACTGCTCTACAATCTGTTGCACTTCTGCATTAGAACGTACCAAGATCGCAGTCTCTTTTCCTTCCAGTTTGAACAGTTGGTCTTTAAATACGGTTGCCAGATCCAATGCTTTAAACTGAATACCTTCCTCAGCTTCGTTTATCATCGCCAACAATCGGTCATTTGAATTGTAAAGAAAACCACGGACTTTCTCTCCCCATATTTGAAAAAATCCATCCATCTCCTTCAAAAGCTTACTGCTGGTACGATAATTCCTTATCAAATTTATTTCAGTAACCATAGCTGGATCCAAACCGCTGCGAAGTTGGTCAAACGCAGTATAGTCTGCGCCCCGAAAACGGTAAATGCTTTGTTTGACATCACCTACGACAAACAAATCGCATTTCATCAACTTATGTAACCACAATAAAAATTGGACCTGCATGAAATCCGTATCCTGAAACTCATCCACCATCACAGTATGAAACCTTTTTTTTAACTGAACATTATCTGTGTGTTGCAGTTCATATAATTTACGGATCAAGTCATTGACTTCCCAATTAGCCTGCTCTTGTTTCATTTTTTGCAGTTCATTCATACTGTTAACAATTACAAATTGCAGTAACTTATGAAAGCCTTTTTCATCCGATCCAAAATCCGTCTTTTGATAAAGCCATTCATGCAGTGATTGATTTTCCAACTTATCTACAACCGAAAGAACCGTCTGAACCAACAGATAATGACGAATCCTACCAAAAGTCTCATACAATTCTGGATAGGCTTGGGCAAATCGATCGATCCACTGTTCAATCAATGAACGTCTGGTTTCTAAAAACTTACGAATCCGAATGTTAGGTGGAAAGCCCAACTCCCTCCCTTCACGCTCAAACAGGTTTTTGGCAAAGGAGTGAATGGTGGACACATGTAAATCCTTGGCTTCATCCAACCAGTCCAAGTATTTATGATCAAGTGTCAATTCATAATACGCTTTTATGCGACGGTGCAAACGTCTTTTGATCACAGTAGCAGCTTCATTAGTAAAAGTGATCATCGCAACCTGATCAAATCGAAACAAAGGATTCACATGTTTTAGAAAAAGCAAACGGTTAATCATTACAGTTGTCTTTCCCGTACCCGCCCCCGCCATGACAAACAGATGGCGGCCCTCCAACGCATGCTCTGCACGATACTGCTCCGGATTGAAAGAGTAAAATCCATTCTCTTCCGCATGGTTACAGAGAAATTGAAACAATGTCGGATCAGTGATCTTACCATCCTCAAAGTAGACTGTTTTACCTGCATCTTCATTTCGATAAGGTACAGCAAACCACTGCATAAATTGATTTTCTCGCAAAGCATTCCATTTGGGATTATTTTCAATCCTCTCTAAATCATCAGATGTAAACAGATAAATTTTTATTCCGGACCTGATCCAGGATTCGATATTGGCCAGCAGTTCCGGAAATAGATCAAAGGAATAGATTATTACAGAATACTTGGGTGCTATCATCTGCTTTCCTCACTCTTCCTGAAATGATGTCGAATTAATCTCTACATTTCCAAACAGTTCTGCCAACCGACTGCCAAGCCAGTCAATCTGAATATTATCGATCCGTTCTATTTTTTCATCGTTCACATCATTTTCGAGCTTCCCCCAATAGACGCTGTCCAGTTGATAGTAAAAGTAGCAAAGATTAAACGAGAGTTTCGGATTATCTATTTTTCTTGGCATAAACCCCTATTTTTTAATTCGTATAAAAAGCGATATTTTTAGTATTAATAAATTATTTACTAAAAAAACTCTGTTTATATACAATATAAAAAAGATTATTTAAATTTTACCACAAAAAAATCAGGCTTAAAAGATCAGAAGCCACACGACATAAAATGAACCGGCACAATAAATACTTCGTTCATCCGAACACAAAACGGGTAAAACGCCTCAAAAACTGCATGGCATTGATCCGGTCTGAATCATCATTTCAAACCATTGGTTCATGGCTGGGCAGTTCGTTTAGGCCGGTTCTTCAACTAACATCCAGCTTCTGCTCCTCCTCCCCCCAACCCCGTCCCTTCTGATCACATCAAAAAATATTGCTCACGGATCTGAATTGCATTAAACTGAGATTGAAAATTCACAAAAATATTCCCCTGTTTATTCTTTTGTCAAAGGAAGATGTCCCGCTCCCCTCAATTTTGCTTGTCCCTGTTGATGTCACCGCAAGCGATCGCCAGTTTCATTTGCAGACCACCGATGCATGAAACAAATGAATAAAATCTACCCGGGAGGGAAATGCATGCAAATTCAACAGCCCTTCACCGTGGCGGATATGCTGAAACGCCCCACCTTTGCCAAAGCCAAAGTGATGGCCGGCTCCCGCGGTCTGAACCGACCGGTCCGATGGGTTCACGTGTTGGAGGTTTCCGATGCGGCCTCTTTTGTCAACGGGCAGGAACTCATTCTGACGACCGGTGTCGGTCTGGACGGAAAAGAGGAGTCAGTGTTTCACTTCGTCAAGCAGTTGGTGGAATGCGGAGTTTCCGGATTATGCATCGAACTGGTTCAGCGCTTCACGGACATCCCCCGCTCCATCCTCCAATACGCCGATACCTGTGCTTTTCCCATTATTGTTTTTAAAGAAGAAGTCCGCTTTATTGAGATCACCCAGGACATCCATGCCTGTCTGATCAATCGGCACCATCACCGGCTCGTTGCCCTGGAGGCGATTTCCAACCGATTTCTCCAATTAACGCTCCGGCCGCAAGGAACTCTGGGGATCCTCAAACTACTGCATCAGGAAACAGGATGCGCCGTATGGCTTCGCGACGATTGGGGAACGGACATCACTTTTCCGGAGTCATGCGAAAAAGAACGGTTCCTGAAAAAAGGAACATGCCGTCAGCCAATCATTGCCCTGGACATGCAGGTGGGGGAGCTGTACCTCGACTATCGCGGGGAGGCCAAAGAATACATCCAACTGATTCTGGACCAGGCAGCCATCGCCATCGCCCAGGAATTACTTCGCCGACTTTCCCTGGAAGAACGCCGTCTGAGAAAGGTGCAAAAATGGATTGATGATTGCCTGCATTCCGGACGGGCCGATATCCCTGCGCCTTTGTCATCGGTACTCTCATCGGGCGGAAAAATCGTCCTGGCCGCCGTCCATACGGATCTTCACTCTCTCTCTTCGCCGACAGAATGTCCCCTGTCTCATGAAGATATAGCCATTCTGCAATGGGTGCGTCGTGCATATTCAACCTTTGCGCGTTTTGGCATTCTTGGATGGTTTGCCTCTCATGGAGATCTGTGGTCCATCGTGCTGGCGGATGCTCAACCTTCCTCACCTGTTCCGTTCCTTCAGCGGATCCGGGAAAGTTTTACCCACTTGTTCAGGCAAACAGATTCCTCCTGCTTTAATTGTCAATATCACTGGACGGTCGGAATCAGCCGGATCTTTTCCAGCCTGTCCGAGGCCCCCGCCGCTTGGCAACAGGCGAAACAGGCGCTGAAGATCCGACCGCGGTTCGCTGCCCATGCGGCAAAAAGGAAGCCCGACCGCAAGCACGGCGAACGCTCACCTGATTGCCCTTTCCACCTTGTCTTCTACGATGACCTTCATACCTGGCAGTTGTTTTTACAGGTGGATCCCGCTGTTTTATCCGATTACATCAGCCACCAGATCGGTCCGCTTTTGGACTATGACCGCGAAAACGGAACCGAATTGGTTCATACACTGGAAACATTCCTCAATTCCGGACAGTCCAAGCAGCAAACGGCCAAGGCTCTGTTTATCCACCGGCAAACCTTGTATTACCGGCTGGAGCAAATCTCCTCTCTTCTCGGGGAAAACTGGGATTCACCCTCCCGCCGTCTCGCTTTGGACACCGCCCTGGCCGCCCGCAATTTTCTCAGATCCCAGGAAAACCGGCATGCCAGCCATCGAATAAGTAAATAAAAAATCGGGGGGGGGCTGAATCGGATCAGCCCCCGTATTTCCTTGTTTTCAGGGCAAGAGGTCCAACATTTCCCGATATGTCTCAGGCCGGCGGTCGCGGAAAAACTGCCAGGTGTCCCGAACTTCCCGGATTACCTCCCGATCCATCTCCCCGATCACCACTTCCTCCCGATCCCGTTCGCCGATTGCCACAAACTCACCGCGGGGGCTCACCAGATACGATTGTCCGTAAAACTCCCCCATATCCCAAGGTTTTTCCCAGCCGACCCGATTGATCGCCCCGAGGTAATAACCATTGGCTACAGCATGTGCCGGCTGCTCCAGCTTCCAAAGGTATTCGGAAAGACCGGCTACTGTCGCCGAGGGATTGAACACGATTTCCGCCCCGTTTAATCCCAACAGGCGTGCTCCCTCCGGAAAATGGCGGTCGTAGCAGATATAGACGCCCACCTTGGCAAAAGCCGTGTCAAACACCGGATAACCCAGATTACCGGGTTTGAAATAGTATTTTTCCCAGAAACCGCATCCGGCAGGACCGGCCTGTACCTGGGGAATATGCTGTTTGCGGTATTTGCCCAGAAATTTGCCGTCTGCGTCGATCACGGCGGCTGTATTGTAATAGACGCCGGGCAGTTCTTCCTCATATAAAGGAACGATCAGTACCACCCCAAGCTCTTTGGCCAGCTCTTGCATCAGGCGGGTGGTGGGGCCGTCGGGCACTTTTTCCGCAGCCGCATACCATTTGGGATTCTGTTCCGTACAAAAATAAGGCCCGTAAAAGAGTTCTTGCAGACAGATCACCTGTGCACCCTTGGACGCCGCTTCCCGGATCAACGGAAGATGTTTTTCGATGGCCGCCTTTTTATGAACCTCCACCGGCTCCCGGCCGTCCACATGATGATGAGCTTGAATCAAACCGATTTTGACTTTGGAACCCATCGTCCCACTCCTCCCTCTTTTTTTCCGCTTTTCTCCTCACACATCAACCTGAGAGAACGGCTTGGCCCGGAGGAATTGCCCCATGCCCGGCTTGCCTGTAAACCGGTCATGCTCGACAATCACCTGTCCACGGAGCAGAACGCATTTGGGTTTGCCCTTCACCTTCATCCCTTCAAACGGATTGTAATCAACGTTCATATGGTGAGTTTTCGACGAGATCGTCCACTCGGTTTCAGGGTCCCAAATGACAATGTCCCCGTCACTCCCTACGGCAATCGTCCCTTTTTCAGGAAACAGACCGAACAGTTTTGCCGCATTGGTGGAAGTGAGAGCAACAAATTTCGTCAGGCCGATTCGCCCTTCGTTCACTCCACAGTGGTAAAGAATCGACATGCGGTTCTCAATGGTGGGGGCTCCGTTGGGGATTTTGGTGAAGTCGTTCCGCCCCAGTTCTTTTTGTCCCTTGAAATTGAAGGAACACTGGTCTGATCCAAGCACTTGCAATTCGAGATTCCGAAGCCGGTTCCAAAGTACTTCCTGGTGCCATTTCTCCCTGAGCGGCGGGGACATTACGTATTTAGCCCCCTCGAAACCGGGACGTTCATAATCCGAAACATCGCAGACCAAGTACTGCGGACAGGTTTCCCCGTAAATCGGCAACCCCCGCTTTCTCGCTTCACTGATGGCATCCGACGCTTGGGCGCAGGTGACGTGAACGATATACAAGGGAGCACCGGCAATCTCCGCCAGGCGAATGGCCCGTGCCGTCGCCTCCCCTTCCGCTTCGGGCGGCCGCGTCAAAGCATGGTATTTGGGTTCGGTTTTTCCTTTGGCCAGAGCGTCTTTCACCAATACATCGATCACATCGCCGTTTTCCGCGTGTACCTGGACCAGAGCTCCGCATTTGGCCGCTTTTTGCAGCACGCGAAACAGGGTTTCATCGTCCACCTGCAGATTATTTTTGTACGCCAGGAACACCTTGAAGGACATTATGCCTTCCTTTTCCACCAAGTGAGGAATCTCATTCATAACCGCTTCCCGCATGTACCCGACCATCATGTGAAAACTGTAGTCAATGGCCGCTTTTCCTTCTGCTTTCTCATGCCAGGTTTGCAGGGAGTTGGCCAGTGTGTCCCCTTTTTGGTGCAGAGCGAAATCCACGATGGTCGTGGTTCCGCCAAAAGCGGCGGCAATTGTTCCCGTTTGAAAATCATCCGCCGTGATCGTTCCGCCAAAAGGCATATCCAGATGGGTGTGGGGATCAACGCCTCCCGGAAACAGATAACAGCCCGTTGCATCGATCATCTCATGACCAATGGAAAGAATCCGTTCTCCGATGTGGGTAATCTTGCCGTTTTCAATCAGGACGTCGGCGGTCATCACGTCGCTGGCGGTTACAATCGTTCCGCCCCGGATCAATGTACCCATAAAGCGAACCTCCCGCTGGTTATTGGTTTCCGCCTTCCATTGCCCGTTCCCGCCATGTTTGCGGCGGTCTTCCGGTCTCCACTTCAACCATCGTGATGCAACCATCCACTGGACAAACCATTGAACAAAGGTTACAGCCCACGCAATCTTCCTCCCGGACGACCAGTCGAGGCGGACCGGACTCCCGTTCAATCCGGTCGATACATTGATGAGCTGTATCCTCGCAGGCAATATAGCATTTGTTGCAATGGATACAGACATCCGGATCGATCCTCGCCACCACTTTATACTCCAGATTGAGATTTCCCCATTCCGTGTAGCGATGGACGGATTTGCCGATCAGTTCGCTGACCGAAGAGAGCCCCCTCTCATCGAGATAGTTGTTCAACCCATCGATCATATCTTCCACGATCCGGAACCCGTGGTGCATGACCGCGGTGCACACCTGCACGCCCGTCGCACCCATCAGCAGAAATTCGACCACGTCCTGCCAGGTGGAAATTCCGCCAATGCCTGAAATCGGCACGCCTATATCCGGATCCCGTGCACAATCCGCCACCATATGGAGGGCAATCGGTTTAACGGCGGGACCGCAATAACCCCCGTGGGCACCTTTTCCGTCGACATGGGGGATCGGATTCCAGGTCGTTAAATCCACTCCCATCAGGCTGTTGATGGTGTTGATCATGCTGACGGCATCAGCTCCGCCCTGCACCGCTGCCCGGGCGGTGTGACGGATATCGGTGATGTTGGGGGTCAGCTTGACGATGAGCGGGACCTCGGCCACTTCTTTGACCCATTCGGTATTTTGCCGGACGAGATCGGGAACCTGGCCGACAGCCGATCCCATTCCTCTTTCCGACATGCCGTGGGGACAGCCGAAATTAAGTTCAAATCCATCCACGCCGACATCTTGAACCCGTTTTACCAGCTCGTGCCACCGCTCTCTCTTTGGTTCCATCATGAGAGAAGCGACGATGGTTCGGTCGGGAAATTTTCGCTTCACTTCCCGGATCTCCTTCAGATTGTCTTCCAGCGGACGGTCGGTGATCAATTCGATGTTGTTCATTCCCAACATGCGGCGGTTGCCAAAATTGAAAGCGGCAAACCGGGAAGAGACATTGACGATCGGGTCACCCAGCGTTTTCCATACCGCACCGCCCCAGCCCGCCTCAAAGGCCCGCATCACCTGGTAACCGCTGTTGGTGGGCGGAGCCGAAGCCAGCCAGAAGGGGTTGGGGCTTTGAATCCCCGCCAAATCGATGGACAGATCGGCCATCTCGGAACACCTCCCCGCAGATTAAACCTTCTTGACTTGCTTCAGGTACTGGTGAACGCTCCGGGCCACGATTTTTCCCTGCTCCGCTGCCTCGACCACCATCGCTTCCCCTTTGCCCCGCTCAAAGGTGCAGTCACCGGCGGCGAAAATGTTGGCCCGGTTTGTCCGGAAACATTCATCCACCTGAACCACGCCGTTCCGGCATTTGATCCGGAGTTCGTTCAGCAACCGGGTCAGGCGCGACTGGCCAATCGCCCGGATCACCGTATCCGCTTCCACTGTGAATTGCGTTCCGGGAACCGGCACCGGTCGGGGGCGTCCGGAATGATCCGGTGCGTCGAGTCGCATGCAAATAAACTCCACTGCACTGACACGGCCGTTTTCTCCGAGAATCCGCCGGGGAACAGAGAGCCAGCGGAACTCCACGCCTTCCTGTTTGGCAAATTCATACTCAAAAGGATAGGCTGTCATTTCCGCTTCCGTCCTGCGATAAAACATGGTCACCTGTTCCGCACCCATACGCTTGCAACATGTTGCCGCATCAATCGCGGTGTTTCCGGCCCCGACAACGACCACCCGCTTCCCGATTTCCCCGACACCATCCCCTGTTTTGACCCGCTCAATGAAATCGATCGCATCCCACACACCCTCCAGTTCCTCGCCGGGGATGCCGAGACGCGGCACGGTTCCCATGCCAAAAGCCAAAACGATGGCATGGAAACGTTCCAATAATTCCTGTGCAGGAACATCTTTTCCCACCGTAACCCCGGTGTGCACGTTCACGCCCAGCTTGACTACCTGTTCAGCCTCCCACAGGGCGATCTCCCCGGGCAAACGGAAAGGCACGATGCCGTACGTGTTTAACCCCCCAAGTTCCGGCTTGGCCTCAAAAATCGTTACGTCATGCCCCATGCGTGCCAGTTCACGAGCCGCCGAAAGACCGGCCGGCCCTCCGCCGACCACGGCCACCCTGTACCCGGTTGCCGGTCCGGGGCGAAACAGCTGCACACCGTTCTGCCGGGCCCAATCTGTGACATAGCGCTGCAAATCGCCGATCCGGATGGGAGATTCTTCATCTTTAAGAACACAAGCCCCCTCGCATAACTCTTCCGTTGGACAAACCCGTGCACAGCTGGCACCCACGGGGTTGGCTTCCATGATGACACGGGCACTTCCTTTCAAATTTCCCGTGGCGATCTTGCGGATAAAAGAAGGAACATCGATATGGGTGGGACAGGCGCGGGTGCAGGGAGCATCGTAGCAGAACAAACATCGATTCGCCTCGTTCACCACGTCCATCCGGGTCAGTTCCCGGTAGATCGGTTCGCTCAACCTGCTGTTTTTTCCCTGGGACAAGCTTTTTCCCTCCTTATTCTGTCTCCTCCGGCAAGGACACAGCAGATGTCGGGGTGCGGGATTCGATTTGGGTAATCCGCGCATATTCCGCAGGAGAAACCAGCGATTCATGGCGGTGCATCAGAAAGGTGTAGACCACTGCGGCCACGACGAGTCCGACCACCAGCGCGTTGGACCAGAGCCAGTCCCATCCCGGGAGGAAACGGCCCAGAATCGGCACAGCCACCCCAACGAGCAAAGCGATGACGCTGTTCCAGTTCACCCCCTTGGCGTAGTGATAGCGGCCACGGGCCATGTAAAGCTCGGCCAGCGCCAACCGCCTCCTCCGAACCAGCCAGTAGTCGGCAATGGCAATCCCGTCGATCGGGCCGAGCAGCGCCCCGTAGGTGCCAAGCCAGCCAAAAATGTAGTTTCCGAAATTCTCCATGATATACCAGGGTTGAATAACGATCCCAAGCAAGCCGGTGATCAATGCGCCTGTGGCAAAAGTGATCCGGCGCGGCCACAAATTCTCGATCGCTCTCGCCGGGGCCACAACATTGGCACCCACATTGATGGTCAGACTGGAAAGGGTTATGATGACGGCGCCAATCAAAACGACCGGAGCGGAAAAGCGGTTGAGAATGGCCACGGGATCCCAGAGCGCTTCTCCGAAAATGACGATCGTTGCCGAAGTGACGGCGATGGCAATGAAGGAAAATACCCCCATGGTCAACGGAAGCGAGAGGGACTGCCCGACCACTTGCGCCTTTTGACTTTTGGCGTAGCGGCAGAAATCGGGAATGTTCAACGCCATGGTGGCCCAAAAAGCGATACACCCCATCAGGGACGGAAAAAACGCCTTCAAAAACTCTCCCGGAGTGTTCAGTTTCGACTGAGCGGAGAGCATCGACCCGAACCCGCCCGCTTTTATCACCGCCCAGATGAACAGTCCCATCACCGCGACCATCAACAGCGGTGCCGAAAACTGCATCAGATTCTTGATGCTCTCCGGTCCCTTGTAGGCCACGAAGACGTTCAATCCCCAAAAGATGAGGAAAACGAGCGGGGTATGCCCGGGCACCTCCTTCCAACCTTTAAAAACCGCCTGAAGCAATCCGTCGATCGCCGTTGTCCCGATCCAGCAGTTGATCCCAAACCAGCCCGCGGCGATCAAGGCTCTGGCCAGCGCGGGAATGTGCGCCCCTCTTGATCCAAACCATAACCGGGCATATACAGGATAGGGAATGCCGAACTTGGTTCCGGCATGGGCGTTTAACAAAATGGGGATCAAGACGATAAGATTGCCGATCAAGACGGTGAGGACAGCCTGCCACCAGTTCATTCCCAGCGAGATCATGCCTCCCGCCAGGGCATAAGCGGGGATGCAAAGGCACATGCTGATCCACAAAGCGGCAAAGTTCCATGCAGCCCAATGGTGCTCCTTGCGGGTTGTGGGGCGAAGATCCTCATTCCACAGCGGGCTATCACTCAGTTGCCGGGCCATATCGCCGGTCAGCGTGACAATGCCGTCTTTCTCAGTTTGCGACTTCATCGGATCTCCTCCATCCATTTCATGGCTCGCACAGACAGAATTGGCTTAACCGGAGGCACTGGCCTCTTGAACCGACTCGATCACCACCCGGGCCAAAAATTCCAGATCCCGGTCGCTGATGATCAGGGGAGGAGACAAGGTTAACACGTTGTTCATTTCCGGTACGGTATCGCTGTTTTTTCCGATCAGCACCCCTCTCTTTTTGCAAGCGGCAATGACGCGTCCGACGAATTCGGCAGAAGCCGGTTTTTTGTCTTTACGGTTCCTGACCAATTCAATTCCGGCCATGAAACCAAAGAAACGCATATCCCCGACATTGTCATGATCCCAAAGAGGCTTTAACAACGCTTGCAGTTTTTCTCCCAATTCCCGGCTTCGTTCCACCAGCTTCCGTTCATCCATCAATTCCAGTGTTTTCAGGGAAAGCGCACAGGCTATTGCATTCCCCCCAAAGGTATTGACATGCCGGAAATGAGCGTAAGGATGATCTTCCTTGAACGCATCAAACAATTCGGCCCGGACCGCTGTCGCCGACAGAGGTAAATAGGCACTCGTAATTCCTTTGGCCATGGTGACCACATCCGGCCGGATCCCGAAGTTTTGATGACCGAACCGGCGCCCTGACCGCCCAAAACCACAAATCACCTCGTCCACGATCAACAGCACCCCGTACCGGTCGCAAATCTCCCGAACCTGTTTCATGTACTCCGGGGGCGGAACGATCACACCACCTCCGGTAATCACCGGCTCCATGATCACTGCCGCCACCGTGTCCGGACCTTCCCAACGAATCACCTCTTCAATGATGGAGGCACACTCAAGGCGGCAGGATTCCTGCGTCTTCCCGAAAGGACAACGGTAGCAATACGGCGGGGGAACATGGACAAATCCCGGGGAGAGGGGTTCGTAATTCTGTTTTCGCACAGCCTGACCCGTAGCGGCCAATGCCCCGAAGGAATTCCCGTGATAGGCCCGGTAACGGGAAATGAACTTCCAACGGGTTGGCTGGCCGTTTTGGGCATGATATTGGCGAACGATCTTGAAAGCCGCCTCGTTTGCTTCCGAGCCGCTGTTGGAGTAGAAAATACGGTAAGGCCCACCCAGCCACTCGTTCAGTTTCTCGCTCAGAGCGATCGCCGGAAGGTGGCTTTGCGTCAAAGGATAATAAGGCATCCGGCAAAGCTGCTCATAAGCTGCCTGCGCCAATTCGTGCTCAGAATACCCCAGATTGACACACCACAAGCCCGACATCGCATCCAGATAACGATTCCCTTCCAGATCAATCACCCATGCCCCATCCCCTTGCGTGATCACCAAAGGATTCAGGCTGGAAGCATAGGGTTGCATCTGATGCCAGACATACTGACGATCCTTGTCGAGCCAACGTTCCCGCTCTTCTTTCCCCAACGCTTTCGCAGGTCGGGAAGAATAATTCTCCATCTTGCCTTCTCCTCTCCGCTCAAGGCGATAATGGCAACCGTTCTTCAAGAACACCTGCTATTATCCAAACCATCGGGATGTGACCACTTTCTTCCGGGTGTAGAATTCCACTGCATCTTTCCCGTTGGCATGCAGATCACCGTAGAAAGACTGCTTCCAACCGCTGAAGGGATAAAAAGCAGCAGGAACCGGTACACCTACATTGATTCCAAGCATTCCCGCCTGAACCCGCTCCCGGAACCGGCGGGCAGCCTTTCCGCTTTCTGTGTAAAGGACGGCAGCATTGCCAAAGCGGGAACGGTTCACCACCCGAATCGCTTCGTCCAGATCCTTCACCCGAATCACACTTAGCACAGGGGCAAAAAGCTCTTCCCGGAACACTGTCATCTCCGGCCGAACCCGGTCCAAAATCGTCGGCCCAAGGAAAAACCCTCTGTCCATCTGATCCACCAGGTTCCGGCCGTCCCGGAGCATTACCGCGCCTTCTTTCAGCCCTTGTTCGATCCGCTCCAGCACTTTTTTCCGATGTTCATCCCGGATCAGGGGACCTTGCTCGGTACCTTCCTCCAATCCGTTCCCCACCCGGACGCGTTCGGCCGCTGCAACAAGGTCCTTCAGAAAACGATCCGCGACCGATTCGAGTACCACCACTACACTCCCGGCCATGCATCGCTGCCCGGCACAACCGAACGCCGACCCGGTGATGGACTGCACGGCTCCTTCCATGTTGGCATCTTCATGGACGATATGGCAGTTTTTCGCTCCGGCCAGAGCCTGCACCCGTTTTCCGTGTGCTGCCGCCGTCTTGTAGACATGTTCCGCCACCGGCTGTGACCCTACGAAAGATACCGCGTCCACTCCCGGATGGCAGAGCAACGCATCGACCGCCTCTTTTCCCCCGTGAACGAGATTGAAGACCCCTTCGGGCAGACCTGCTTCGACCGCCAGTTCCACCAGGCGGACCGCAGACAAAGGCGTGCGTTCGGAGGGTTTGAGAACAAAGGTGTTACCGGCCGCCAACGCCAAGGGAACCATCCACAGAGGCACCATCACCGGAAAGTTGAACGGGGTAATTCCCGCCACCACTCCCACGGGATCACGCACCATTTCCATATCAATCCCGCGGGAAACCTGGGGAGTCACCTCTCCCTTCATCAAGGAAGGCATCCCGGCGGCAAATTCCACCACTTCGATTCCCCGCCAGATCTCCGCTTTCGCTTCATTCAAGGTTTTGCCGTTCTCTTCCGTCAACGTCCGTGAAAGAGTGTCCAGATGTTGTACCAGCAATTCCCTGAATTTCAGAAGAATTCGTACCCGTTCCGTAACAGGAGTTTCTCTCCAGGCCAAAAAAGCTTCCTGTGCTGACCGGACTGCCGCATCCACTTCAGCAGTCCCGGAAAGAGGAACCAGAGCGAGCACTTCCTCCGTTGCCGGATTGGGAACAGGCAACACATCCCGGGTATTGGACGTGCACCACTTTCCCCCCACGAAATTGGGCAGGCGATCCCCTTTTACAATCATGCTCATTCCATCACCTCATTTGCATTTGATCCTCTTTTAATTCCCATAATTCAGACAATAATGAAGAAAAGCGTCTGAGGCCCGGAAAGAAAGCCCGGTGATTCTATCCCTTTCTCATCCCATAAACCATCATAACAAAAAGAAAACGATATTTTATCATACAAAATGCACAGAAATACACTCTAATTTCTCGTCAATTTATACAATTATGCATAAATCCAACCCGGTTTAATTGGAATTTGTCAAACGACCTGGCGAGTCAGGGAAAACTCCACTGACTGATCATGAAGAAGGAGGGGAGGGAAAAAGGATGTCTCCCACGCCCCGGCCAGCAAAAATCCTTCCCTGCAACATCGAGATTCGTATGGAAAAAACGGAACCGGAGGAGAACATCCCATTTTGAAAAACACGCTCTCACTCAGGAGTAATAAAGGTTAAACAGAGCTGTTCCAGTATCTTCTCAGGCGAATGCCCACGCACGTCTCTTTGAAATAAATAGGAATCACTGCTTAATGCCGTCAGCAACAGATCGGCCCTGAAAACACTGTCGGGTTGGGACTGCTTATTTTCAGCCATCTCGTCAAACAGCCGGACGAGTATTTCATGCATCTGGTTATACAGAGGATTCTGCATTCGATACCGGGGCGGTTTGGCTGTCGCAAAGTTCTCTACTCCTTTAAGCAATTGTGCTTTTTTCTCGCGAAAACGGATAAATAAGCCGAGAATCCCTTTCAATCGTCGGTCAGGCGGCTCTGTGCCGTTCTCTTGCAAATAAGCTTCAATATCTTCAAAAAGCAGACAAATTTGGTCTTTAATTAAATCCAGGCAGATTTCACCTTTGTTTCTATACCGGCGATAGAGCGTTCCCGACCCGATCTTCGCTTCTGTGGCAATTTGATTCATACTGACTTGTTCGACACCATATTGCTCAAACAGCCTGATTGCCGCCTTCAGGATACGCTGACGATTTTCGGCGGCATCGCGGCGTTCAGAACGAGAGCGGATGGCGTCTGCATCATTCACTGTACCACCACTTCCCAAAATCCAGCTTTACAAGTGGAGAGTTCTCCGGTTAATATTAAATGGAGAATTCTCCGCTTAATACTAACATAATGAACAGGAGTGAACAACACATGCAGAATCATGACAAAGCTGCACTGTTGGTCATGGATATACAAAACGGCATTGTCTCGCGATTCGCAGAAAATGAGAACGCGCTGCTGCCGTTCCGGAAAGCCGTGGAAGCCGCACGCCGGCACTCCATTCCGGTTATTTTTGTCCGAGTCGCATTCCGCGAAGGATACCCCGAGATCAGCCCGAGAAACAAGACGTTCTCAGCGATTTCCAATTTTGGCGGAATGACTCTCTCAGACACGGCGACGCAAATTCACGAATCCCTGAACCCCCAACCAGACGAGCCGGTTGTCACCAAGCTTCGCGTCAGTGCATTTTCCGGAAGTGACCTTGAGGTGATTCTCCGATCCCGCCAAATCAACAAACTGATTCTCAGCGGCATTGCCACGAGTGGAGTGGTTCTTTCGACATTGCGGGAAGCAGCAGATAAAGACTTTGCACTTACTGTGCTTTCGGATGCCTGTCTCGATTCCGATCCTGAAGTTCACCGTGTTCTCATCGAGAAAGTGTTCCCACGACAAGCGGAAGTCATGACTGTCGACGCTTGGATCGATACCTTGGATTGATAAGCGAACGCAGGCACCCCGGATTGCGAAAAGAACAGACGATGAACAAGCGCCTCCCCAGGATTTCTCGGTGAGGCGCTTGTTCATCGTCTGAACGATTCTCCTTCGCAAGAAGGGCGAGCCCCGAATAAAGGTTCCGAAAATTACGATTCCTGGGAAGGCACGTTTTTCCATTTACCGTGGAGAAGGGATATCACGCGAAGATCAGACAAATATTCTCCCTTCCCCCACTTTCACGCAGGCTCCGCCCAATCTAACCTCTTCAAATGCATCCCCTCTTTTCCGAATCCTGATGTCGATGAAACTGGGACGCCCCATTTCGATGCCTTGCTCGCTGCGGATTTCATACAATCCGGTTTCCTTGGCCGGTACGAGAGAATGTTGAATAAGATAAGCCCCCAAAGGCCCGTTGGCATTTCCTGTGGCCGGGTCCTCCATAATTCCCATCGCGGGGGCAAACATGCGGCCATGCACGTGGAAATCGGGATTGACCGTTTCCAGGGTAAAAGCATAAATGTGCTGCGTTTCGGGACGGTCAGCGAACCATTGTTTCCACACATCGTTGCGGAATTTGATTTTTTTCATAGCCTCGAGCGAACGAACGGGGATATAGAGAAACGGGACTCCCGAAGAAACGGTCTGAACGGGCAAATCAGCATGCAAGTCCCCCGGCGACAGAGAAAGAAGCCAGGCGGCTTTTTCCCGATCGGAAAACACATCGCCAAACGCGGGGATCGGTTGTTTCATTCCGGCTCGAGTCATCTTGCCTTGCTCTTTATGAACGTAGACTTGAATATCTCCCACTTCTTCCTCCAGAATCCATTCGTTGACCCCCTCCCGGGTCACTGTCCAGTTTTCATGTCCCAATAAAAATGCTGTTCCCACTGTGGGATGACCAGCTACGGGCAATTCCATCCGCGGCGTAAAGATTCTGATTCTTTTTGTGTTTCCCGGTTTCGTGGGCGGGAAGACAAAGACGGTCTCGGACAAATTTAATTCATTCGCAATTTTTTGCATCAGACCGGGGTCCAACGGTCCTGTTTCTTCAAACACGGCCAAGGGGTTTCCTCCGAATTTTTGATTGGTGAACACATCAACGAGAATATAATTTAAAGCCTTCATTTTCCTTCTCCTTTCACTGATCGTTTCCCGTGCAATTCCAGCATAACGCTTTCTTTTTCATTAGTAAAATGAATTGTTATAATGATATACATGAATAAAATTGATTCTTAAAAAGGGAGAGAACGGAATTGACACTCGCGCAAATGGAAGTCTTTCTGAAAGTCGCACAAACTGGGAGTTTCACCAAAGCAGGGGAAGAACTGGGATTGTCCCAATCTGCCGTAAGTCACGCGCTTGCAGGGCTGGAGTCTGAACTCGGTTTTCTGCTGATTCATCGCAGCCGCGCGGGAATTCAAGTGACGCCGAACGGGGAGCGCATGCTTGGCTATATCCGGCAAATTTTGCGAGCGACGGAACAAATGAAACAAGAAGCAGCCCAACTCACCGGTTTGCAAACGGGAACCGTTCGGGTCGGTACCTTTCCCAGTGTTTCCACCAAGTGGCTCCCCCCGATCCTGAACCAGTTTCAAAGCCGATACCCTGAGATCGAAGTGAAACTGCATGAAGGCGGTTATGACGAAGTGGAAAAGCAGATCCGGACGGGGGCTGTCGATCTCGGCTTTATCCCGGTTAGCAAAGAGCAAACGGATTACGATATGGAAATGTTGAAAAACGACTGTTTGGTGCTTCTTCTTCCGGCCGGCCACCCTTTGCACCTCCATCCCTCCCCTGCCATTGAACAAATTGCGGCAGAGCCTTTCATTCTGCCCAAAAAAGGTTGCGATCTTCATATCAAAAAACTGTTCCGGGAAAAAAATGTGCAACCCAATATCCGTTTTGAAATGGAGAACGATGAGGCCATCGTGGCCATGGTACGGGCAGGACTGGGAATCAGCATTTTGCCGGAGATGACCCTCCCCCTCGACATGACCGGCGTTCACCGTGTTTTAATGGGGGAAGAAATATATAGAACCATCGGAATTGCCACCACCTCAAGGGATTCACTCTCTCCGGCAGCCAAAAAGTTTTGGGAAACGGTTACTGCCTGGGTCAAGGAAAACGGAAAAAACACCTGAGAAAGTCCCCTCTTCCCTTCCCATTTTGCGTATAGATTACATCCAGGACCGAAAAGATGCACCGGTCATACCAAAAAAATTTCATAACAAAACCCCTGCCTTCAGCTGTGGCAGGGGTCTCCATGCCGACTCTATTTCATCCGCCAAAAATTCATAGACTGATTGTACGACCCGTTCTTTATTCTTTTTTATCCCTCATACGGCTGAAAACAAAGGCGAGGATCGAACCTGATATGTTGTGCCATACACTGAAAATTGCACTGGGTACGGCAGCCAACGGTGAGAAATTTGCCGTTGCAATCGCTACACCCAATCCGGAATTCTGCATCCCTACTTCCATTGCCACGGCCTTTTGTTTTGCCAAATCCATTCCGCACAGACGGGAGAGGAAAAAGCCCAGCAGAAAGCCCAATACATTATGCAAAATCACCACAGCAAAAATCAACGGCCCCGTAACAGCCAGCTTTGCCTGACTGCCAGCCACGACTCCTGCAACAATGATCACAATCGCGGCGGCAGAGACGAGCGGCAGGGCTTTTGCACTCGCTTCTGCCTGTCTACCAAAGAATTTCTTAATGATAAATCCCAGAGCCAACGGGATGATCACGACCTGAATAATCGAAACAATCAGTGACCAGATATTGATCTCCACCCACTTACTCGCAAGCAAATAGATCAGAAACGGAGTGACAACAGGGGCAATAATCGTGGAAACTGAGGCGATGGACACAGCAAGGGCGACATCCCCCCGGGCCAGAAACACCATCACATTGGATGCTGTACCACTCGGACAGCACCCTACCAAAATGACGCCAACAGCCACCTCCGGCGGCAGATGTAATCCCCATGCCAATAAAAATGCTAACCCTGGCATAATGAGATAATGACAAAGCACCCCGATCGCTACATCTTTTGGCCGGCGAAAAACTTCTTTAAAATCGGCTGCCGACAATGTAAGTCCCATCCCAAACATGACAATTCCCAACAGGGGAACGACATAATCCCCGATCCATATGAAATCGCCTGGGAACAAATAGGCAATCACCGAAAAAAGAATGACCCAAAACGTAAAAGTTTTTCCTGCAAACGCGCTGATTTTTTCTATAAACATCCCAAAAGTCCCCTATCTATCATGTATGCTATCGCAATTAACCTGCGCCCTTTCGGGTGGATATCTTTCAGTGTACCGTCCGGATGGATGCCTATATTTTCACCATTGACTTGGCTTTTCGCGTTACCTCGATTACCTGATCCAGGCTGGACCCACACCCGGACTGCACCACAGCCGCATAGGCACCTTCCACCAATGGCGCATCTGCGATATGAACCTTTGTGATGTTTTCTTCCGCCAGCCGCTCGATCGCCAATTCGGTATTGATCAGGGCACTCCCCAGATCAAAGAGGACAACCACACCTTTATCGGAATAAACCGATCTTATCGCATTTTGAATCTTGTCTGCACTCGTGCCAAGTTCCTCCTCATCCGTCCCCCCCGCATAAGCGACGGGAACATGGGAACTCAATTGGGAAAGCAGCTTTTTTAACCCCTTGGCTAACTCATGGCTGTGAGAAACAATAACGACTCCGACATATTCCGCCATGCCGTCCTCTTTTGTTTGACCCGCATCCCTGTTTTCTTCAAGGATTGAACACAGGGCTTCAAACAACAGGAAAGATGAAACGGCACCGGGGTCCAAATGCCCGATTGACCTTTTTCCCAAAAAGGAAGCACGTCCTTTCCGGGCTTCCAGCTCCTTCGTATTTTCCATTTGTTCTCTGGCAAAGGAAACCAGTTCATCGGCGTTGAGCTCGTTTCCTTTTTGCTGAATATACCGGGTGACCGGTTCCCAGACGTCCAGCATGGTTTTGTCGCCAACCTGTGATTTCCCTCTCAGTTTGATGCCGTTTACAGATTCTTGCAAGGCTTGCCCCAATTCACTGATGGTGATTTCCTCTTTCCCTTTCAATACCTGCCCTGCTTTTATGAACGCAGTGCCATATAAAGGACCTGAAGCGCCCCCCACCTTGGAAACAAGCACCATTCCGATATCCTGCAACAATTTCCCGATATCGTGACAGTCTGTCTGATGGATTTTCTCAATCACTTCTTTGAAACCTTTGGACATGTTGATGCCGTGATCCCCATCGCCGATCGCCTGATCAAGCCTGGTGAGATACTCTTTCTGCTCATCCAATCGAATATTGGCCAAATTCATCCATTTGATAATATGATCAGATTTAATCAACGGCTTTTTCCTCCTTGTCATTTTTTCCAGGCAATGGTATCGGCAGGTGCTTCAAGCAGCTCAATCAGTTGATCATCCAGTTTGAGGAGCGAGATGGAACATCCGGCCATTTCGATTGCCGTCATATATTCGCCTACATATGTGTCGTAAACGGAAATATCCTTGCTTTTTAAGATTTGGGATACTTTCTTGTGCAGAATATACAGCTCCATCAACGGAGTTCCGCCAAGACCGTTGATCATCACCGCAACCCGGTCCCCTGCGGTTAGTTTCAGATCGTCCAGAATCCGGGACAAAAGGATTTCGGCGATTTCATCGGCTGTAGCCATGGCAGTCCGGTAAGTTCCCGGTTCTCCGTGGATGCCGATCCCGATTTCGATTTCCTGTTCCCCAATTTCAAAACCGGGTTTTCCAACGGCTGGAACAGTACATGGAGTCAATGCGACTCCGATGCTGCGCACATGTTGAATCACCTTGTTGGCCACCTGTTCCACTTCTTTCAGGGAAGCTCCTTTTTCAGCAAGGGCGCCGGCAATTTTGTGGACAAAAACCGTTCCCGCGATTCCTCTGCGTCCTTGAGTAAAGGTACTGTTCTCAACCGCAACATCATCATTTACAATCACCTTGGCGATTTGAATCCCTTCGGCTTCTGCCAGTTCGGCCGCCATCTCGAAGTTCATCAAATCCCCTGAGTAGTTTTTTATGATCAACAATACCCCTTTTCCGGCATCCACAGCTTTGATCGCTTCAAGGATCTGGTCGGGCGTGGGGGATGTGAAAACTTCTCCGGCTACGGCTGCATCGAGCATGCCGCTCCCGACATATCCGGCATGCGAGGGTTCATGTCCACTTCCGCCTCCGCTGACCAATGCGACCTTGCCTCCATTCGGGGCATTGGCACGAATCAGAACATTGGTCCCCGTCAGATTTTTCAGTTTGTCGGGATGAGCCAAAACCATGCCATCAATCATGTCACGCACCACATGTTCAGGGTTATTAATCAGTTTCTTCAAGTCAATCGTCCCTTCTCCAGGATTCATTTAAATTTTTCCATCGCCAGCCATTTGGTTTTTATATCTCAATTTCATAATAATTATGGGATTTTCTAATTTATTTGTATCATATATTCAACTTCTCTGCCATTTTAATGTGATTCTGCCCCCGGGACAAAGGATTTCCCCGGCAGATCAGCAAAAGGCATGAAATCAAAAAGTTTTTCGGAATCATTTCTGCCACCGGCTGGGATCTCCTTTCCCAATCTTTATGCAGGAGAGAGAGAAGACTTCAGGAAATCCCGGCTTATTTTCACGAGCCATACCCATCACAAAGAGAAAGCATCCCCCTGACCCCTCAGAGGGATGCTTATTAGGCATCAAGGATTTGGGGTTGTGTCCATGCACGAATCACTGATGGCAGAGATTCATGCAAAAGGAGAGTCTGAAAGAGAAGCGTTAACCAATTCTGTGAATCAGCAGCGAAGCAGACAAAACCGTGGCTCCATCAATCGTATTGGTCAAGGTATCATCCGTGGCTCCGATATTGCGCAACGAAATGCCTGTTGACTCTGTAATGTCAAGAATAGTAAATCCGGTAACCTGATTGCTTTGACCGATGGCATTGGTCGATCCATAGTCTGAAGCAAGTACCGGGGTACCTGTATCACTGAAGACGAGGGAATAAGCGGCAGCTTGTGTAGCAGCATCGGACAGGGTAACTGCGTATTCAATACGGTATTGTCCAGGTGTGTTGATAGTGACAGTGGCCGATGGAGGAGTAAAGGTGAAATCCGCTGTGGCTGTCGGGTTTGAGTTATTGAAAACAACATCATCTCCAGATGCCACTGTTTGTGTCACATCGCTGAATACCTGCAAAAATGCTGGGGCAGCTCCTGCTCCTGTCGCTCCTGTGGCTCCTGTTACTCCCGTTGCTCCTGTTGATTCGGTTACTCCCGTTGCTCCTGTTACCCCAGTTGCTCCGGTGGCCCCGGTTGCTCCTGTCGCTCCGGTTGCTCCTGTAATTCCGTTTTCATAGCCTGAAGTCAGCAAAGCAACATCATCTATTAAGATATCCGTACTCCCCGGCTACGGCAAAGTATTGACCAAGATGAATGCATAAGCAGTACCTGCTGGTGCAGAAACAGTCGTTTGGTAGACTTCAAGCCATAAATTGTTTGTAATCTCTGGTATCCGATTAAAGAGAATATTTAAAAACCGGCCCTCCTCCAAAAAATTAAACGAGCTATCAAATGGGCTTGAACCGGCGGGGAGGGTAAAGATGAGACTTTGGCTAAGGAAACAAAGAACTCATAGCTGCCAGGGTTTACCGGAACTATCTGAGCGATATAAGAAATGATATTCCCACCTTGGAGTCCGACCGAATAAAAATCAGAATGTGCATACTGACTAGTGACTACGGCATTCATAGACACCCAAGGTGCTATTGTACCTGTTTCAAACCTTCCATTGATTACAATATTTTGGATCGACAGTCCCAACACCTCACTTTGATGACAATTCTTTGATCCATCACGGATTCATGATTTAATCAGAAGATAAATTTACAAACTGCTTTTGTCTCTTGTTAACAAGCAGATATGTATAATATTTTTATTCAACAAGATAGAAAATGGCTCATACACTCGGCTATTCGACTTCCTGATTCTTGCTCATTATAAACAAAAATTTCCGATAATCAACCGTTCATGATCTGTTTGAAGAAAATCATGTTTTACATCGCTTTGTCTTCCGACAGATCTATTTTGTTGTAAATCCAATAAAACCTCATCCATCCTTTTTGCAAGAATCAAAGATTTATCCCCGTTTAACTTCATTCAGACAATTTCCTCCTGCTTGCTTGGCAACTTTCTGGAGTGCTGAAGTCTCGCAACGTTGATAATAAACACAAAAAACGGCCGGACAAGAACCGTTGATGATTGTGAAAATGCAAACAAGGGATGGAACACTGCCCATCCCTTGCGCTCACGATCAGAAATCAAAATTGTCAGGATCCGGACCGACCCGGTGATTTTGGTTCAACACGTCAATTCGTTCCATCTCTTCTTTTGTCAATTCAAAATCAAAGACGGACCCGTTTTCGATTATACGATGTTCTTTGGTCGATTTGGGAATTGTCACAACACCATGTTGCAAGTCCCAACGCAGAATGATTTGTGCAACCGATTTGCCGTACCGGTCGGCAATCTCTTTTAGTACCGGATTGTCCAGCAATTGTCCTTGCATTAACGGAGACCATGCTTCAAATTGTATCCCTTGTTCTTTGCAATACTTTCTCAGTTCTTTCTGGGTCAGCCGGGGATGGAACTCCACTTGGTTCACCATGGGTTTGATTTCCGCATCCTTCAGCAAATCTTCCAAATGGTGAATGTGGAAATTGCTGACCCCGATTGCTTTAACCCGTCCTTCTTTGTAAAGAGTCTCCAATGCTCTCCAAGCCTCTTTATATTTTCCTTCCACAGGCCAGTGAATCAGGTACAGATCCAGATAATCCAGACCGAGTTTTCGCAGACTGATTTCATAAGCTTGCAAAGTGGATTCATATCCCAAATCGCTATTCCACACTTTGGATGTCACAAACAATTCTTCCCGGGAAATACCGGCTTGTTCCAGACCTTCGCGAATCCCTTGTCCGACACCTTCCTCATTTTGATAAATGGCGGCAGTGTCCACGCTGCGGTACCCGTACTTGATCGCCGTTTTTACCGCATTGACGAGTTCCGGCCCCTCTTCCACCTTGAACACGCCCAACCCAAGCCAGGGCATTTTCACACCATTGTACAAAGTAGTGGTATCCTGCAAATGTTTCGCCATGAAACAACCCTCCAGCAAGTCTCTCTAAAAAGAGAGTTGATTATAAATATTCCATCTATTGCGAACGGCCGGTTATCCGCCGTTGCACTCCTGCTTTTGCGATCCTTTCCAACAAAGATTCATGTCTGTATCTTCTATGCTTTCCACCTCCTGACCACTTGAATGGCGGCGGTTGCCGGACAGCCACGATCCTTATTATGCATTACCTGCTTCCGATTAGGAAGTACGCACTTTTTTGTGCCATTGTTACTGATTGGTGCGATAGGTACGATTAGGTAACTTAGCGGCTAACGGTGACATTATGGGGATGAAGTCACTCCCCGCACGCTCCCCTTGATCCTCAGGCCTCAAAGCATACGATAAAAAACAGAAACCGGGGCCCCGGAAAACGAACATTCCTTTCCAACAGTTCCATTTCAAAAACAAAACCCTTGCAAAAGCAAGGGTCAACTGGTTTACAAATCAGTTGTCTGGTCAGGGCCACCGCCCGGTTCCTTCGTTCCCTTAAAACGGCCGATCACCGACGATTGCCACACGTTCTGCTTTTCGCGGATGAGGATAATAGTCAGAAACCGCGTAATGTTGGGTAGCACGATTATCCCAAAAGGCGACCGAATTCACCTCCCAATGAAAGCGCACCTGGTACTCGGGTATATGGGCTTGACGAAACAGGTACTGAAGCAGTTTCTCGCTCTCCTCCGGTTCCAGACCGGGAATCCGGGTAGTAAACGCCGGGTTTACGAATAGCGTCTTGCGTCTCGTTTCCGGATGGGTTCGAACAACCGGGTGCTCAACAGGCGGAAATTCTGCCTGTTTGGCAGCCAGCTCCTCCGGGGACAGTAAATGGCTGAAAGAAGGAGTGAAATCATGGAGAGCGGTGAGGCCATCAATTCGTTCCTTAATCTCATCAGGAAGATTGTCATATGCGGCCCCCATGTCAGCCCATAACGTATCGCCTCCAACCGGTGGAACCTCGATCATTCTTAATATGCAAGCTTTGGCAGGATTGGCACGGAAAGTGACGTCGGTATGCCATATGTTCTCGGAACCGGCTTGCTTTTTGTCCCTGGCAAATTGCACGATTTCTTTTGAGTGCTTGTTGATGTAAAACGGGTGTATTTCCAGTTCACCCCACTGACGGGCAAAAGCGAGCAGTTGCTCACTGGTGATTGGCTGATTGCGGAAGAACAGAACCTTCCACTCCAATAATGCCCGATTTAACTCAGCTTGTACCTCTGGTGTGACTGGCTTTGCCAGATCCAAGCCGACGATTTCAGCACCAATGATCGGACTGAGCGGCTTGACTTCAAACAACTGGTAGGGACGCTCCTCCAGGCCTTCCGGCAGACGGCGAAGAATACGCGGACCTTCACGATCTTCACGGTTTTCAAACTTGAGCGGACGGGAATGATCAGACATTTTCATACTCCTTTCAATTGACTATGGCCCGTTGTCGATTTACTCAAGAGCTTCTTATCTTGGAAATGAAATGATTTCTAAGCTCATTAAATTCTTTTAATTCTTTAATCTCTTCCCTTGATTTACCAGGTTGTCGCAACGGATTTAACATATCGACCACGATTCTTCCGGGATTGGGATGCATAACCAAAATCCGCGTTCCCAATAACAGCGCTTCTTCAACATCATGGGTGATAAAAAATATGCATTTTTGCGTTTCTTCCCAAATTCCAATCAGATGTCTCTGCATGTTCTCCCGGGTCAAGGCATCCAGTGCGCTGAAAGGTTCATCCATCAAGATCACTTTTGGATCAGTTGCAAGTGTCCGGGCTATGGAGACTCTTTGTTTCATCCCTCCCGAAAGTTGATGGGGCCACATTTTGGCCGCAGACTCCAGTTCCACCATTTTTAACAGCCTGGAAACGATCTTTTTACGAGCGCTTTTCGGAACAGATTTCATTTTCAATCCAAACTCGATATTTTTTTCAATCGTTAACCACGGGAACAAGTTGTGGTGCTGAAATATGACTCCGACATCAGAATTCGGTTTATTATGCTTTTCACCATCGATGATCACTTCCCCAGTCGTCGGTTTAACAAATCCGGCCAGCACATTCAGCAGCGATGATTTTCCGCATCCTGACGGTCCCAATACGCATACGAAATCATTTTGGTATAATTGGAGATTTATATTATCCAGAACATTCGATTTATTGTTTCTGCCATGGTAAGTTAAACTTAAATTCATTACTTCAATCAATGGGGAACTGGTTACGGGTTCCTTGTGTAATACGGCAGATGCGATTGACACAACCTCCCCTCCTTTTTTCCTTACTTGTATAAATCACTTAACAGAGCTTGTTGAAAAGTTTTTAGATCAGGAGAAGACGGGATCGCTTTTTGTGTAACCATAAAGTCTCCGATATCCTTCAATACTTTTGCCAATTCCCCGGTTTGACCGGATTCTCCAAAGTATTTTTTCTGTTGCGAACCATCCAGCCAAATCATTTGTCGCATCGTTTTTAAGCTTTCTGCCGGAGAAATCCCCAGTTCTTTAGAAAGTAACTGAGCAGATTGTTCTGGTTTCGTTCGATAATCACCGACTGCTTCATTTAAGACAGATATATATCCCTTAACAATGTCAGGATACTTTTTTAGAAAATCCTTATGAACGATCCCTACTTCAGCCGTGACCACCCCCTTTTTGACCAAATCTCCGGAGGTTACGATAACATTTCCTCCTTCACGAATGAGTTTATCTTGTGTAGGTTGCCAGATATACGCCCCATCTATATCATTTCTTTTCCATGCAGCATAAATATCGGGTGGTTGCATATCAAGAATTGTAATTTTTTCCTTTTCAGGGTTGATTCCCTCCTTTTTTAACGCACCCAGCAGACTGAAATGAGATGTCGAAGTAAATGTCGTCGCGATCTTTTTACCTTTAAGATCTTTAAGCGTTTTGATGCCTGAACTTTTTTTGACCACCAATGCTTCACTATCTCCAATGACGTCATGTACATAAAAGACTTTGTACGGCAATCCTTTGGCAATGCCGATGGCGGCAGGAGGGGTGCCAACGAGTCCGAAATCAATGCTGCCGCTTGCAATTGCGGTATTCACATCCCGTCCTGAATCAAATTGAATCCAATTGATTTTGATGTCTGGATATTTTTTCTCCAGCAGACCTGAAGCTTTGGCTAACAGTTCAGCACTTGGTGAAACTTGGTACCCCAAACGAATTTCTTTCGGTGCCGACTTTGATTGTGATGCTGATGATGTTGCCTGATCGGAACAAGCGGCCGTAAACAGAATCAAGAAAGAAAACAGAATAATAAGTAAACATTTGCTCTTTTTTTGAAAAGACATCCGGGCTTTCCTCTCCTTCTCCTGGTGACATTATTAGAATTTGTTTGTCTGAATGGAAATCAATCCGGGGTTTTGATCCACGGAAATTGACGATGTTGAATCCAGCGAATCAATCCGTCCATGATGACGGCAATTCCTCCCATCAAAATAATTCCCACAAAAATGATATCGCTGCGTAAATACTTGCTTGCATCCAATACCATCCACCCGATTCCGGAAGTGGCCGCGACCATTTCCGCCGCAACCAAAGTCGAATAAGCGACTCCAATCGCTGTGCGAAGCCCGGTAATAATGTCAGGCAGAGAACTTGGAAAAATGATGTAAACCAATACCTTCCACTTTGAAGCCCCCAACGATCTGGCTGCATTGATTCGATCTTGAGGAACCTTCTGCACACTTGATACCGTTGCAATAAACAATGGAGCAAAAGCACTCAGAAATAAGAGCGCAATCTTCGATTTATCATCAATCCCCAGCCACAATACCAGCAATGTATAATAAGCTAACGGCGGAAGAGGTCTGTAAAATTCAATAACAGGATCGAAAATCGCGCGAAAATATTTTGAATATCCAGATATCAATCCGAGTGGAACGGCAGTAATCAGCGCAAGAACCAGCGCCTGAAACAACCTGTTAAGACTGTCAAGAATATGGTTGAATAAAGAAGCCCCTTTGTATCCATTATGTATAAGGTCCAAAAAAGCAATCCACACTGATTGCGGAGAAGGCAGGAAAACAGGATCAATCCATTTCCGCTCCGTACTGATCGCCCAGAAAAAAAAGATCATAACAACAGTAACAACAGACAACACTCTTACGAGCACTTCATTTTTATGGGTATTTTGTCTGCTCAACGATACGGCCCTCCTTTTCATCTTGTCTTCGTCAAATGCCAGGGCAAACTTCTCCATTCTGATTGCTTTGGGGTGCCTTATGAGGACAACATTTCAGTCCATAAAAAATAAGGAGGTCCCATCACCTGCAATCGATGCAAGGATCTGGACCTCCAGTGGTCTGGTCGGTTCAATAGATTAATTCTTATCAATTTACTTTGTTTTATTATATTAACGACAATGATTCATGTCAACAGAAAAAACGTAAATGGATCTGCTGCATCCGGCAGCGAAACTTCACATTTAAATCATGCCCCTCCACCCCCAAAAGTCTAGTATTGGGTGACATTTCCCCGGTACATATTGCCTTTGGGGCTTCGGATGTTGTTATGCGCTCTGGCGCTTGTCCCGCTGGCTGCGTTGACAACATAACAGGAGGCGTTATCCAGGTAGAGGGTATTGCCGTTAAAATCCGCGTTGAGTCCCCAACCGGATACCTGCTGATGGACTTGGAAAGCATCGGCAATAACCTCATTGCCGTTCCGGTATCCGACATTGGAACTGATTGTGACATCATTCCCTTTCACATCAATAAAACTATCCGCATAATTATCCCCCGTCATGCCTCTGCCATCAAAAATATTTCCGCTGACAACCGTTCCCGTCGAACCTTCCTTGATATCGATATGCTCGGCAGTGACATTGGGCCCGATCGTGTTATTAACGACACGGTTATAATCTGACGCAGGGTTGATCGTTGACCATTTCCCTTTATCAGAACCGACATAGACTCCCTCGCCAAATCCCGGTTGTCCTTTGCCTGTATCATGGATATAGGAGTTTTGCAGCGTGTTGTAAGAGCTGCCGTCACGAAAATGGACTCCTTCATCCCCGATTTGGTAGACTTCCACCGCATCGAGCAAATTATGGTTCGCATGATCCAACATGATTCCTTTTTGCGCATTCGTCACTTTCACGTTTCGAATATTCCAGTAATCCCCGGTGATTTGCAGAGCATAGCCGCTCCCGGTTCCATTCCCTTTCAATACCGCCTTATTAGAAGGATCGGCGCTTTCCAACGTGATCGGAGCGGAAGCAGTGCCACTGGCAGTCGCCTTAAACTGGCCGGAAAAAGTGATTCCGGAGGCCAACACGATCCGGTCGCCAGGCTTAGCGGAAGCCAACGCATTCATCAATTCAGCAGAAGAATCGACCGTGACCGTTGCTGCACGAACAACGCCAAAACCAGGGGCCATGGCGGCAAATAGAGTAAGTATCAGGGCCAAGACAAACAAGCGTGCCACAGGAAGCGATCTTTTAAGGTTAAACATCCCTTTTCTCTCCTTCTCCTCCATGCCTTTGTGCTGATAATTCCGAATCCAACTACTATTTTAGCATGACTTCCTTCTTTACGTTTGCAATAATCCGATATTTTTATACTCTTCATGATGATAAATAAACTCTTGCCTACACTCCGTTACCTCCAAAGGGATCATTGATTTGAAATCCTTAAATCCCGAAAAGAGCTGGCGACGTTGTGTATACTTTTTTTCGTTTTTCGCCGCTGGATGCGCCTGAAAATCACAAGATGTTTTTTTGCAAAAAGCAAATCAACCCTTTAGAATTGTAAAGGAATACAGCTCAAGTTATTAGATAACAAACGCTCATTTCATCGTACCACTACGTATGTTTAAGCAGGTGAAAAAAATGGATCATCTTTCGAAAATAGAGATCGTAAAAAAATGGAGGAGTTTGCACAAAATCTACACCCAAGTACTGCATGAGCTTGAACGTCTCCTGCAAGAAAAACACCAACTCTCTTTAAGCGAGTTTCATGTTTTGCTTATTTTGTCCGAAGCACCCGGTTACCGCATGCGCTTGCAACAGCTCGCCAATGAAGCCGGGTTGAGCCAAAGCGCCATGTCCCGATTGGTTTCCCGTCTGGAAGATGAAAGTTGCGGCTTGCTCAGGAGACACATTTGTGACACTGACCGCCGCGGCGTTTACACAAAATTGACCGAAAAAGGGAAAGAACAGCTCGCAAAAGTTCTGCCAACCTATCAAGAAGTGATCGTCACCTCCTTCGCAAAAAAACAGCATATCGAAACTCTGATGGACCTGTGCACAATCATGAAAAAAACAAATGAATAAAAATAAAAAAAGGCGTCGCAATCGACGCCTTTTTCCAGTCTTTGCAATGAAGTCAGTTCGCCAATATTTGATTGATGCGTTCAAGATCGGCCCCGCTCAAGTTCACCTGAACCGCTGTGATGTTTTCCGCCACCTGTTCCGGTCTCTTGCCGCCCGGAATAACAGTGTCCACTCCCGGTTGCGCCAACAGCCACGCCAGCGCCAAACCGGCAACAGTCGTTTCTTTTTCCACAGCCACTTGCTTTAATTGCTCCACTTTGTGCAAAATGGATTGGAAGTTGGCAGGCTCAAACAAAGCAACATCTTTTCTCCAATCCCCGTCTTCCAAAACGAAATCACGGGTGTATTTCCCTCCCAAGATGCCGAACGCCAACGGACCGTATGGAACAAAGGAAATGCCATGCTCCACACAATAGGGAAGAAGCTCTTTTTCCGCTGTTCGATCCAACATATTGTAAGGCAACTGCACAACGGAGACATGGTTGTCGGCATTTGCTTCCCGGAGTTGGCCAAAATCCACATTGGACACGCCGATCGCTTTGATCTTCCCTTCCTCCCGCAAACGGCTCAATTCACCGATGGACTCGGCGAGAGGCACTTCAGGATCGATATAATGGATATAATACAAGTCAATGTAATCGGTTCTCAATCTCCTCAAGCTTTTCTCCACAGCGGATCGCAGATATTCCGGCTTGTTGTTGTGGCGGATCGTTCCATCGTCAAGCTTTTCAATTCCGCCTTTGGTAGCGATCACAACGTTGTCCCGCTGATCATGCAGAATTTCCCCCAAAATCTCTTCTGAACGGCCAAACCCGTAGGCATCCGCCGTATCGAAAAAGTTGATCCCTTGCTCAAGTGCTTCATATACCAATTTTCTGCCGTTCTCTTCTTGAATATTGCTGAATAAATTATATCCACCCACGGCGTTGGTTCCCAGACCGATTCGCGATACCTTTAAGCCGGCTTTTTTCATAATTGCATGCTTCATATTTTGTGAGCCCCTTTCCTTCATGTGGTATGTTGTTCATTCAAGGTATTCAGGCATTCTCATTCATTGACGGGCGCTGATCAACATTCCATCCAATGATGATCCCAAAACGGACAACTCCCCAAACCGGGGCTGCTTCTGATCAACCCCGCTTTGTCAGTCAGAAGCCGCAAAACTTTACCCATGATTATATGCGCCGTGAATGCCGACAATATAATTGCATGTGCATACAATTATACGACCACATCATATCTTCCCAGGCGATGTTTGTCAATCGCCCGAGTCCCTCACAAACTTCCCCCACAGGGTGCATCGGCCGATTTCGTCATCATCTCCCGCTATTTTGATCAATTACGGCGGACATAAAAAAAGCTCCCCTGTCAGGGAACTTGGGATGGATGGCAAACCCCCAGGGGGGATTAGCCGCCCACTTCTACTCGATTTTATCTGCCGCGATGTTTTTCTTTTCTCTTTTGCACTTTCAACTCCCATTTTTTCACGGCCAGCTCTTCTTTTCGCTCTTTCGCCGACTTTTTGCGCTCTTGTTTGCGCCTTTCATACTCTTGCTTTATCGCCATTTGCGCGTAAGTGGAAACACCTTTTTGTTTCATTTCTTTCGCTGCTTGCCGCGCCAACCGCTTGGGATTCGCCTTTTTCTCCTTACGGCAGACGGAAACGTGTTCCTTGGCTTCCGCGATCAAGCGAAGCATGTTCCTTTGGACGAAGAGCATCACTTCTTCATCATTGGGTTCGGTGCCAAAAATATGTTGAGCCGCTTTCAGCCGGTTCCCATCCCATTGCTCGATGACCCCCACCCAAAACTGGCCATTGAAAAAAACAGTGAGTTTCATTTCCATCGCTCCCCCTCTTGTACGTTCACCAAGGGAATGATGGACATCCCGAGGGGGGGAAGGTTACTGACACCGGAAATCTCCGTTTCCGATGCAACCGGACTACCAACCGGTTCGTGTTTTTACATTCCCTTATTTGACAGCCCTTATTTTACATTTTGTCAATGGTTTTATCAATGTTTCAAACCCACTGCCATCGGCAAGGAAGTTTCAAATACAACGTATGCCTGATATTTACTTATGTCCGAAAAAACACGAACAGACTTACCGCAATCAACTGCAAAGGATCCCGCGAGTACAACCGATCCCAAACAGGCCGGAATTGCCCGTTTTTATCCCGGTGCCCCCGCTCGAAAAACCATGTGAAAACCGTCAACCGACATGTATGGAAAGATACCGAGGAGTGGGTTCGTCAGCACCGGTTAAGTAAACGGGGAAAAACGCTTTACAAACAGAGGAAAGAGACGATTGGGCGAAGGTTTGCGGATGGGAAAGAGCTGCACGAACTTCGCCATGCACGGATGAGGGAGCTTGCCAGAATTACAGAGCAATCTCTCCTTACTGCCATGTGCCAAAACATCAAGAAAATGACCTTGCTCCTTTTCCGGATGAGCAAGGGCCCCAAAGGAGCACCCTTCTTTGCCGTCCGTTCTTCTTTATTTTCTTCTATTTAACCCAGCGTTTTTTTCTGCCGGGTTTGTCAATAACCTCGAGCTTCCCTGCCAGGGAGATTGTTCACAGGAAAACAGAGCATGAATATGGCTGGGCTGCCTTGATTAAGCGGAGCCCAAGGTTGATTTTGAGTATCTGCAAAAAAAACCGGGACTGAATTCTGTCGGAATTTCAGGTAACTCTGGAACCGGATCCCCTTCAAGCGGAGGTTCCACCGAAAGGGTGCCTCCCGATCTGCTGGGTGCAGGACCTCGGAAGATTTCTGCGATTCGAGTGTCGTCCATTCGGAAATTAAATTGGGCATGATGCCAGCCTCGATCCATATACTTCCGGCATTCCGGATACTTGGAGATATCCCTCCCTTCAGGCCATTATTCAAACCTTGGCCGGAGCAAGAAAACACATGAATCTGCGAGAAAAAAATGTCGCCGATCCCTGGAGTTTTTCGCATCACTCCCGACCGGCGACGCTATTTTCAGATCTTTATTTCCTCAAATCGGCCATAACCGACCGCGGTTTTGGCTCCGGCACCGATCCACACCAATGCCTCTTTCAGCCAGTTGATCACTTTATCCAGATCATGCTTGTCATTTAACCGCCGGGGAGCAATCGCGAAGATAAATGGTTGCTCTTCCGCCACGGTCAAAAAAGGGATCGGATTGGGTGACTCCCACTCGCGCGGGGAATTTTGCTTCGGGTTTTTGTAGTATTCCTGATAATGTGGTGTCATAATATCCATCTCCAACTGAAGCGGGCGGATGGGCAACGCGTCAAAAAAAATGACACTTCCCGCTCGTCTGTCCGACTCTTCCGGACCGAAAATGCGGGAGATAATTTCGTTCTTTTCCCGCCATTCATCTGTTCCTTCCGATGCATAGGATGTTGCCCAAGCCCGCACCAACCCTTTAACCGAGGAACCCGGCAGATAAGGCACGCCCAAGGCGGGATGCCATATGATCCCGTTTTCCACCGGATGAGAACGCCCCATCCCGGGGATCAATCGCGACGTGGTTTTCATGTGAAAAAACTCGCCTTTTCTCTCCTGAACCAACCACTTCAGCCGCTCTACCGATTGCGAAATTCTTTTTTCATCCCCCACCGGAGCCTTCGTCACGGTTTCAATCCATTTTCGTTTATTTTTATCGAGTTTAACCCCGATGATCTCCCCCGTCTTTTTATCCGTATCCCATGTCCACTGATGGCAAAATTTCTCATACCACAGCCCGGCATGAGGATTCTGCTTTAATTCTGTGAGGCTGTATGCAACAGACAATCGATTGTATAAAGGCAGAAAGGTCTCATTCCAATTACGCTTCGTCATTTTTTTCCTCCCCGCCGCCGCTGTCAATCTTCTTCAGTTCGGCTACGGCGATCTTGCGATGCCATTCCAAAAAAGCCATGGTCTCCGTCAAGGCCCATTGATACTCCTGGCGGCTGCCCGTCATCAGGGCTTGAAGCAGATCCTTTTTCCCATGAAACGGAGAATGGGGATGCTTCTCGCAGATCCACAAGTGCACATGACGGTAAAGCCATCCATGCGGATCATCTTTTTTGTTCTTCGCGGCCGCACGCAACTGGGCCAACGCTTGCCCCAATCCGTTGATCAGGATGCTTCCGGCCAAATTAACCACATAACCGGCATACTCATCACCTTGATCCCCCTCTTGAGATTTTTTTTGCTCCACCTTCTGTTTAACATCATCCACTGTTTCCAGTGAATAGGCCGCACGCTGCTGATCCAGCGTCTGTTCCCGTGTCCGCTCTTGTGACAGTGCCATCCTATCCCACTCTCCCCATCAATTTTGTGACCATCCAGCCTTGGCCGACCGTTTCGTTTCCTCCCACTTGCAGATACACGTTTTCCTTCAAATGGTCGGCCAGCTCTTCGATGACTTCTTCTTTCCCGTTCCGCGCGATCAGGAGGGTGTAGAAGAGGGAATCCGGCGGAATCGTTTCTTCCTGCCAAAGATTTTCACTTTTCTTGGTTTCGTCCTCCAGCTTGTTCCGGGACATGACGGGCAGCCCGTAACGGGCGAAGTGGGCAAACTCTTCATCATGGATGATGGTAAGACGCTTCACCACGTCTGATTGCATGAATTCGTGGCGGATCAAGGAAGTAAGAAAGGGAATCAGCTGCCCGATGATCTCCGGTTCCACCTTTACATTGAAAGATAACTCCTCCAAAAAGATCGTACTCTCCCCTGTGTCCTCCACAATGGCTTCCTCTTTTTGCAAGCCGAAAAAGTCAAGTGGAAAAGGTATTTTTTGTTTATCACAAACACCGATCAACTGCAGATCGCGGCAGAGACGCTGCAACAGATACGGGCACGTCACCCAGCGATAATGCCCGGTGAGCGAACGAACCGGCAACAGCAAAAGGCGGGCATCGGTCACACTGAACGCCCCGGCCTGATCTTGCTTCCCGAACAGTTGTTTCAGACGATGATCCTGTCCGGTCATTTCCTCTTCCAATTTGTCACGTAAAGCTCCTTTCAAACTTGAACCGGGAATCATCGGATAATGAGTGGTCCTCTCCCGCGCGACCGGCAGATCGATCACACTGTACACTTGTCCTGCCCCCGGATGAATCGGTGTCTCTGCCAACATGCCCAACATGTATCCTTTCATATTGATTCTCCTCCTTTATTCCAAGTTCCGATCACAATCTGCCCCAGGCCATATGATTGAAGTTCTCCCGTCAAAGTCCCGTGCAACTCAAACAGCTTGGCCGACTCCCGCAGCGGCGCTTCATAAAACCAGGTACTTCCCGCCGGGAGAAAGGAAAGCAATGTCCGCGGCCAATTCACCTTCACATTCCAGCCGCCCACCTGAATCGCCTTTCCGATACTGGCCGAAACACAGCGGGCGGATTCCAAGGCAACCCGGATCTCTGGCGGACCATGGCGAACCGCTTGTTCCATGTCGACATATCTGGCCGGGGTGAGCAAAGAAACGGTAAAGCGCAAGGTGTCACCCTGAACGGAGAATGAATCGGGCATGCGCGGGAAATCAGAATCTCCTTTTGCTGACTCCACCGTCACCTCAGCCAGCCGCCCTTCTCCGCCCAAAGGGATGACTTGCGCACCCGTCGGCTGCCATTTCTCTCCCAGACCGGACACCTCGACAACCACCTCCACCTCCCGATCCGGACGCACATGGGTCAAAGTATAGAGATAGCTTTGCTCGGCCGTCCGGGTTTGTCTGTTCCGCTTGATGCCCACCCGGCGCTCCGGTTTCCATTTCTCTTCAGGCAAAAGGATCGAGCCGGCAGCAGCGGGAACCTTCCCACTCAACACGGCTTCCATCCCTTCCCTGTCCAACCATCCTTCCACCAACCGGCCATTTGGGATGATCTTCTCGGGAACCGGAAAAAATACGTCTTTTCCCAGATCGCTCGCATGGACGAAACAGTCGGGCACCAAACGGGTGAGTTCCCAATCCGCCTTCATCTCTTCCTGCTTTTTTCTTCCGATCAAAATGAGCGGTGCGGGATAAAATTTTTTTCCATTGATGCGGAGATAAGGACCCACAAGACGAAGTTGCCCCAAATCGTCCGGCATCGCCCACCTCCGCCGTTTCTCCGCTTCCGTAAGTCCCTTTTCCTCAGATTTTCCCAGCTCTTCCGGCCAATCCTTCCCGGGAGCCCATCCACTCTTCCAATGGGCCATCGCCGCACGAATCGCCCCTTGCAGCGTGAAAATGGGCGGAGGGAAAACTCCTTGCGGCGCCACTCCCGGCTCTTCAGCGTGGAACGGAGTGCCGTCCCGGAAAAAAAACGTGTCCAACGCCCGAAATGCCCATATCCATCTGTTCATTCTTCAATCCCTTTCTGTGCCAGAAACTTTGCGAGTAATGCCCCGTCCGCCCGAAACTCGTCCGTCACCACGATCTCTCTCCCTTTGCGTTTGGTTGCAAAGCAGACTTGGAGCAACTGCCCAATCCGTTCCTCCATTGCTTCTTTGGACATTTTGTCGTTTATGCCGGTCATCCGTACATAATCGGCGGTGATGAGACGTTTCACTTTTTCCCGGTGCTGCTCACCGAGCGATGGCATAGACTCGTAAACGGATTGCAATTTGTATAAAAAACTGCCGGAGAATATCCCGTTTTCCTCTCCTTGCAATGTTTGGATGATCTCATCCATCACTGTTGTCCCCGATTCATCCCGGATGACGGTATTCCAGGGAGCAGACCAAGTCAGCGTCACTTCGGAGCTTTTCCAAACGGCGACCGCCAAACTGTCCCGCCCCGTTCCATCCTTGGCCACATCATCGAGCAGGCGGTGTCCCTCCTGCAAAATATCTTTCAGCGGCGTTTTCCTGTGCGCGAAGAGGATCGATGTGGAACAAGTGGCCTTCTCCCAAATTTCTTGCTGCCCGGAAAACACGTGACGAAAAGAGTTCCGGTACTTTTGAACCAACGCCGCCGCTGCAGGCAAGGCCCGATCCATAGGGAACAATGCCATCACATCATCTCCGCCGGCATAAATGGTGACTCCCTCATGTTCGCGCACCAATTCCTCCAAACCGTCGCAGAAAAGAGACAATGCATCGCTGATTTTGGGTTCATCCCCTCTTTCTGCGCAATGTTTCAACAAGTTGCCCAATTGGTCTCCGTCCATCAACAGGAGCGCATAATACGAACCAAAAGGTTCACCCATCTCTTTTGTCAAATCAGCCAATCGGTTTTGTAAATGCCTGCGCCTCTTCTCGGATTCAATCTGTTCCAATTCATTCGGATAAAACGCGTTGGCACTAATCCTGATCAATGTTTCGGCCCCTGCTTCTTTGGCTTTCTTCTGCAGGGCCGGAAAATGTTTTCCCAAAGGAACGGGATAAATCTCTTTGTGCTTTCTCGCCTCGACAGCATAACTTTCTGCCTTTTCCGGGCAAACCTCCAATGCCTTCATCAATCCGGGATGCGCCGCCATGTACGACACTGACGGAAAGTGAATCGCTTCATCCGGCCACGGCCATCCGATTGCCTCTTCTGCCACATGGGGAAAAAAGCGTTTGATCATACCGATGGCACTCAACCGTTCTTTCTCCTGAAGCTCCAACGAATACTGCTTGCCCAGGAATTCCCTCAATTTATTCCAAAACTTATTCTGATTCTCTCGCTGCTTGGCACGAACATAACCTGACAACTCTTGCAAACGGGGAAGCAAAGTGCATTTGTCTCCGGGTTCGTCCGCAGGAATATAATTTCGCCAATATTTGCGGTAATCCAGAAAACGCGGATCTTCTGCCATCACCCATGTAATCTCCCACCAGTTTTTCACTTGGCGATTCCAAATCGTCTCAGTATCAAACCCGCAATCTTTTACATTGCCCACGGTTTTCTTCCAAACCGCATCCGCGATCTTTTCCCATGCATGATGAACCGCCGCTTCACACTGTTTGGGATCAAAATGGTCAGGGACAGAAGCTTTGAAACGGTTGGGCAGTGAACCGATCCATGGTCCCTTGTCTGCTTTGCCGTTCCGCATCACCTGGTTGATTGCCAACATCATTGGATCTTCTGCCACTTTTGGAAAAACAATCTGCCCGCCTTGGGCCATCACATCGGCCATCGCATAACCGGCCAGATAGGAGAGAAGAAAAGAGCTGGCCAACAAATCGCGAGAGCGCCGGGACTGGGCAACAAATCCCTGTACCGGGCCGATTGAAAAATGAAATTCCCTGTTCATCCCCACACCTCCCGGTATCGGTTCTCTTTTTTCAACCGTTCCTTAAAAACTTGGATGGCCCGATCTGCATCCATTGGATACGGTTGTCTCTTTTTCTTCGAGATTTGCCTCTCCAAATGCGGGAAACACGAGGACGACAAGAACAAAAAGGCAGGGTAATACCGATTGCCAATCCGGAACACCCGCAGCCAGATCAAGGAAGGCAATCGATTGAACCCTTTCGGCACGATCTTCCCTCCCGCTGTTTTCATCGGTGCTCCGAATATCATCCCGTCCCTTGGGTGATCAGAACGAAACTCCTGGATCAGGCTGATCCCGTTATACAGCGCAATCTCTTCTTTGTCCGTCCCATTGCGGTCTATGTACAGGGCGGATTGGGAATCCAGTATGAGATGTTTCTGTTTCGCTTTCGTCCCGCGATATCCGTCTTTCAAAATCCGTTGCCAACCCTTCATTAGCAGCTGTTCCCATTCCGCCTGCGATGTTGCCCCGTGGGCGATGGGCAATTCCTTCATCATCTCTCTTATCGCTTGATTCCCCTCGACATCCCACTGCTCCAGGGCGATTGTCCCATACCCGCGCCGGATGCGTGAACCCAGCCCGCCCAGATGACCGAGCAGCCAGATGCTGGACAGAAGTCCCTTCCAATCCGGCGTGACCTTATCGGCCGGAAGAGGGCGCAGGAGAAATTCCAGTTCAAACTCCATGCGATTAAACCGATCCTTTGACTTCTTCGCCATTCTCATCAAGAAAGCGGATTGCCCCGCCTTTCCCCTGGCCCCGCCAAACAGCCACTCTTCATTGGTGATGTCATGATAAATCGATGTCTGATAACCGGGACAGGCCGCCCGATACCAATATCTCAATGCTCCTTTGATGGAAGGGATGCGCAACTCTGTTTCATTGGAATACGCCCCGTGCAAATTAAGCGGGGTCACTTCCTTGAACTTTGCTTTGATCCTGGCAAGGGTCACCGGCTGCCCCTCCTTTCATTCAGTATCGTTGCATATACGCAGGTGAAAATGTGTCCAAACAAAATTGCCGGTGTGTTGGCAAATAAAGTCCAATTATATTTGCTTACGAAATCTTTTTCCTCTTTTCCAATCCACTCTTTCGCATAAATGATAAAGAGAATAACAAAAATAAGAAAACCGCCAATACGGGGAAAAATCGCAATTTCAACCTTGGCCTCCGCTTGTTCTCCAAACGGCGACTGACAGAAACCTCCGTTTCATCCCCTCCTTCTCCCTGAAAAAGAAATTAAAACAACAAATTTATTCTACAAAAAACAACAAAACCCTTTATCGATCTTTCTCTAAGTTATACAAATAAAAAATTCAATAAGACGAAGCAGTAGAAATTTAAATCCTGCCAAATCTCCGTTTCCAAAACACAGGAGACCGGCAGGATTTTCAGCCCCTTAACACTATAAACATGATATGGCCCTAAACTCATCCACCGTGTTTAAATTGATATAATCCTCTGCCACTTCAAAGATGCCGACCTTTTTATTTTTATTTACAGCAACTTGAATTAAATCAACGAGTTCTTTTTCACCCCTGATGGGATTAACCGGTGTTTCATTTATATAATCGAAAATTCCATTATTAAAAACAATATTGCCGGTTCCCATCAAATTGTTGAAGGGATGGAGCGGCTTTTCGACAAGCAGGGTTACACGATCATGCTCATTGCATTGTATGGAGTATGTCTTTTTTATCAATTCCCGGTTATCAACCGTCAGTGTCCCCAGCAAGGCAAAATAATTGCCAGCATGAAAACGGTCAATCATTTCACTGTGTTTCGGATTAACCATATATTCATCTCCGAGATGAAGCAAAAAATCATGTTTTTCCAACATGGGCCGGGCACATTCGATTGCACTGACAACCCCGTTTAGTTCAGGCTGATAAACATATTGAATTTTTCCTCCTTTAAAGCTGCTTCCAAAATGCCCGGCGATGCTTTCAGCCTTGTAACCCACTACAACAACATATTCATCAATACAGCCGATTTTATGCAAATTTTCAAAAATATGTTCGATGATCGGTTTGCCTTTTACCTCTGTCATACACTTATTTTTGTCTTTGCACAGATCATTCAACCGTTTTCCCTTCCCAGCCGCTAAAATCAACGCTTTCAAAAACGCCCACCTCTTTTGCCGGAAGGACTTAAAGTCAAATGCATGATGCCCCTTTTGTTTCCCAGCCGTTGTCCTTCATTTTGAAGATTTCTTCCGCCGCTTTGACCGCCCCGCCGGCCGCCCTCAGCGAACGGCCCAGACGCGCGGCATTGTTTTTATAATTGGCATCGCTTAAGACCCTGTTCACCGTATCCTTCAGGCGATCTGCATTGATCTCGTTGTGCTTCAGGAAAATCCCCGCACCCAAACTTTCGATCTGCCTGGAAACCTGTAAATGATGAGCGCTATGGGGACATAAAATCATCGGGACATTGTAATAAAGAGCTTCCCTGACGCCGCTTAGCCCGCCATGCGTGATAAACAGATCTGCTTTTGACAACACTTCCAGTTGAGGCACGAACCCTTTAACCGTTATATTTTCCGGAGCTTTTGCAAACCTGCCTTCGTCTATGTTGCCCCCGGTGGTCAGCAGCACCTGCATGTCAGAACCTCCAAAAGCCTCTGTGCAGATCTCGTAAAATTGCATAAAATCGCGTTCGTACAACATCGTTCCTCTCGATATGTAGATGAGAGGCCGGTTTCTTTTTTTTGTCAACGGAGAAGCATCTTGATTTCCGGCTTTAAAAACCTCAAATCCGACATACCGGTATCGCTCGTCCACATGTTCGCTGAAGGGCTGCAATTCTTTGGTGATGTAAACGATATTAAGCTGATCAGAGGCGTAGTAATCAAATACATTAAATCCCTTTATATTGTACTTTTTATCAATTCTCCTGAATTGCCAGTTTATTTGCCTTGATATTTCATCTCTGCTCACTCCTTCAATCTCTTCATCCGTAAATTCAAGTACATATTTCAAAATATAATCTATGTCTGTCTTCATTATCGAACCGGGAACCACCAAGGCTGATTCACAGCAGACGGCGGGTATGCCAAGCCTCTGCGCAATGGTCTTGCCCCAAAAAGCATAGCTGTCATAGAGGATATAATCCGGCTTTTCCTCCATCACCTCATCAAAATATTTCAAATGTACCGCCCTGTTAAATTTGAGATTGAGTTCACTGAATGAAAGCAGCAACCTGATTTTTTCTTCCACTGTATCGGTGGTGAAAAGTTTGCGTACCAGACTGGAATGGCGCATAAAAACACCTTCGCAGTTGATGCTGAATGCCCGGAACACAGCCCCGGTGCTCTCTATCACTCCACGGTACTGTTCTCCCGAATAGCATACAATACTTTCACCTCTTGCAACCAATTCACTGATTAACCCGAGATTCGGATTGACATGTCCAAAATGGGGCAATGTGAAAAAAACAACTTTAGACATCATTCCTCTGCTCCTTTATGCAATCGCATCTTCAGGACGCGGGGGATGAAAACCATGAAATCACTTGGCATACAGCATGTGGACAATCTGAAGGGAACCGTTGTTAACAGCCTGATCCTCTGTATCCTCCTGCAATTTTTCACATGTCTCAATCTCTTCCAGTTCGAGAGTCAAGCTTTTCTCAGTCATGGGAAACCCTCTCCTCCGTTGAATCAGCTCCGGCCAAAGACTCTTGGGGACGGGGGGCATGTATACCGCGGTTGCCTCACGGGCGAAGTTGCTATTGCCTCAAAAGCGGGATTATATGACAGCCTTACTTAACAGGCCTGCTTGTGTGAATAATTCTGCCACCTGTTCAATGGATTTAACTGCAGCCTCATGACCCAATCCAAACTTCTTCATCAAATGAATCTTGAGATTTTCGACCGTGATTCCCTTGATCATTGCTTCCGTTATTTCAGCAAGGTGGGCTGACATTTTCAGGATCTTCCCTGACGCAGGATGAAATATCACGGGAACATCCCTTACCGAAAACATATATATGGAGTCATCAAAACAGCTTCTCTCTCCCCCCGGGATTGAATTGGGCAGGTAATGGGAAAAATACTTGTTCGAAATCTTGATATCTTTTACCGAAGTATTTTTAAACAGCTGTGAATGCCGCTTCAAGTCTCTCAGTGTATTCATCGTATTCATATAACAGCTTATATATGGCCGTTCTCGCCTGATCCGGCAGTACTGGTCAACGCTCATGAATTCAGGAAGCATCACGCATTTGGAGCATTCATCCGATACTTCGCATGAAGCGCAGTTGCGATTCCGGATCTCCTGTTCCACCAAAACACAGGATTTCTGAAGAAGATCGAATTGCATATCCCCCAGAGAGCCGATCTTGGTCTTGCAGCTTCTGCAAGGTATGATTTCATTTTCACGGTTCAACCGGAAGCGCTGCAATTTATGCATCTGACACTGAAACGCTCCCATCCATCTGCATGAATCTGTGATATAGCTTTGAACCAAATACCCTTTTGCAAATGTTCCCGTGTTTATGAAATAATCCACATCCGCCAGAAACGCCTCCAAGTCCTCCTCGCATCCGATTTCCAATACCCGGAACTCTTCAGCATCATCGAAGTCTGCGTCTCTGTAAAACCCCTGCTTTATCGTCAAAGGCTCACTCCTGCAATAATCGTCAAGCTGTAAATGGATGCAATTTCTTTTCCCGTCATGAACCGCATTATAAATGTGACTCAGGTACAAGCCCGCCTTCCCGGCCTGATCTATGATCCTGTCAAACGTGCCATTTTCCCGCTTGACAACACCGTCATTCTCGAAAATGAAGGTATTGTTCACAGAGACGAGTTCACTTAACTCTGACATTTCATCTTTGTTTAAGCAAGGTTTCGCAATACCGATCAGCTTTGCATATCCATTCGGATTTTCTTTGCGGTAAATTCCGGTAATGTAAGACATGTATCGGTCGATGAGAAGTTGCTCACTTTCTGACCCCCGCAGATCAGAGTCGTTTCCGTGCAACCCAACCATAAGGCTCTCCAATGCACCGGAAATGGGCTTCTTTTCCGTTACAGCGTTCTCTTCAATGGAACGATTTAAAAACCGGATGCTTCCGGCCAGGGGAATATTGCTGTCCAAAATCGTTTTGACAATATCTTCGGCAACTTTTTTATCCTTGAAACCATTAACATCAATCTGAAAGGAAATTTTTAAAGGAGATTCCGCTGAAAGTTCCTTTAAGATTTGAATCCGATTGTTCAGCCGTTCTAAATTTGCAGAACCGTTTATGGTGATTTCCATATGGTTCATTCCCGCACAGACCAACCTGTTCAAGATGTCTCCAGTCAAGTTGAAAAAAGCACTCCTGCAAGCAAGGGGAAAACGGTATGCCCGTTTGGTCAGCAAACTCAGCAATTCGTCAAGGCAGGGATAACAGAGCAGGTTTTCAGCACGAAGCATCAATCGTCTGTCTTGTGCATCGCTGTTTACTGATATAAAATCCAGCTCTTCCATAATACTGTCCGGCAGCCGCAGGACCTTCCGGGTTCCCCCGGCCTCATCCCGAATGACAAATATCCCCAAGTCGAAAGCCTTTTCCACAGGGATGATTCGATGGATGTACGGTGACGGCAGATTTCCGTTTTCCGATATTTCCTCTTTTCTGTCTGCAACTTTTGCACCGATCGACTGATCACTTCGGGCGTAAACGCCTGGCAAACTGTACCGCAACTCAAAATTCTCTTCCAGCAATTTAAGTATATTCCGCTCATAATTCTCTGTTATCACAATATCAATCAGAGTCTCCTCAAACAGAATATTTGCATGTTTGGCAGCAGCGGGTCCAATCCATACCACCCTGAAGGACTTCTCCATCTTTTTGACTTTATCCGATATGATTCTGGATATGCGAAAGTTACGGTCATCAACGTAAAATACTATATTTTCGTTTCCCAAAGAGATAATTTCATCAACCACCTCCATCAGTGACAGCAGGTCATCTTGTATATATTGAACACTTCCTATGTCGTTTTTTCTTAAAAATGCTCTTATATAACCGAGATCCAGCTGGTAATCCGCCTCAAGGAACCGGTTTGCTTTTACATTCATATAAACAAACGCAATTTGAGACTTTACCCATTTTTGCACTATTTCCCCCTCCTTGCATATGAGCCGGTCTCCATGAACTTCAAGCATTGCCTTTACAGCACGGTCATTTCAAAAGCTGACGATCACGGAATCAATCATCAGCTTTGCTGCCATTATCAAACTTCTCTTTTCAATTTTTGTTGAAATATTTTCGTTTTAATTATATACATTTCAGATTATTCTGTAAACATATCGGCGATCTTGCCTCCTCAGCTGGCGGGCGGCTTATTTTACCGAGCCTCTTCTCCTCATGAAAAAGTCAAAGGTGTCCACTGATGATAAACAAAAGTTGAAAGGTCATGGAAGAATTTTTGGTCACTCTTCCAAGCAAATCGTGTGGTCTGAAGGAATGATATAATGAAAAAGAAGTCAAAATGGTGATACAGGGGGTTTTTTTAGATGTGCGGCCGTTTTTCATTATCGACGGATTTAACAACATTAAAAGAGAAGTTTCAGTTTATCTTTGCTGATGAAATGCAACCCCGATACAACATCGCCCCCGGTCAAACCATCCTTACCGTAGTTCAAGAAGAAGCGAATCGGGTCGGCAAACCGATGCGATGGGGATTGGTCCCATTCTGGGCAAAAGATCACAAAATCGGATACAAAATGATCAACGCCCGGGCCGAAACCATTCATGAAAAACCTTCATACAGGCATTCCTTCCAAAGAAAACGCTGTTTAATCCTGGCTGACGGCTTCTATGAATGGAAAAAAGAAGGAGCTCAGAAGAAACCCTTTCGCTTTCAATTAAAAAATCGCGAACCGTTTGCCTTCGCCGGCGTCTGGGATCGTTGGAGCAAAGGAGAAAACACGCTGTTTTCCTGCACCATTATCACAACAACACCAAATGACCTGACCAAAGACGTTCATGATCGAATGCCGGTGATCTTACCGGAAGACGCTTATGACTTATGGCTGAACCCCGATTCCACGGATACCGAATACCTGAAATCCCTGCTCTTACCCTACCCTTCCGGGGAAATGGAGTCCTATGCCGTATCCACACTGGTGAATTCCCCCAAAAATGATCATCCTGCCATTATTGAGCCTTTAAAGGAAACTCCCTGAGGATTGGGAGTTTTTTTTTCGTAAGGGGCATGGCGGGTCGTTTACATATACCTTTACTTGTTTATTTCTAAAACTATTGTTCTGAAACTCCAACCACATGATTTAAGGCTTTCCCCCTTTTCGCCGTTTTTCTTTTTCTCTCATATTTCGGGCATGAACGAACGGCCCTCTCTTCACCGTTTCTGCTCGTCGGATTTGCCGGTCAAGTGCTTCATATACTTGACCGACGTGAAAAGATCCAAAGCGACGAGTCATAGATACTCATACAATCTCTTCATTCCGAGGGGCCATATAATATTTCCGAAATGCGAAAGGGGGTTTGGTAATGGCACAAGTAAAGGTAACTCCGCAATTTAGAAGGCTTTGTGATCAATTTGCCAGAATTTTGGGAGGTGAACATGAAATCGTTGAAGGCCCGGTCTGTTTTGTCAGCAGGCCCAGGAAGCTGAATGCGACAATCTTTGGAAGACGTTCGCAATCACCTTTGGTTCGTTTTCAACTCTTTTCATTTGAATCGCTTGATCGATCAGGCCGGGCGCTCTGTTTGGGTGAGACAGGGCTTTTTCAGAACCAGGCCAATCGATTAATCTCCAATCTTCAAAAACGAGGCATTACAGTCACGGCACTTCATAATCACTGGTTGTTTGAAAATCCTCGTATCATGTACATCCATTGGCAAGCGATAGATAATCCCATCGCATTTGCCAGGAAAACGAAAGAATCCATTGCATTTTTAGGTTAGGGACGCCGCGATCTTGCCCCTCCTGCCTCCATAAGTGACGTATGGGCATGGCAGAAACAGCGGCATAAAAATCAAATCCCCCTGGAATTTGCAATCAATGAGCGGCCCTGTATCAAGGTCGCTTATTCTTTTACATAAATCCCCACCCTCATCTCGACAGAAATTCGGCAATGATCAAAGATACGGATATCGGTTGTACATCCGCTGAAATCGGGCTTCCAATCCTTTCAAATCCAAAAAAAACGACAATAGAAGCAGAAAATAAGCCAAAAGCGGAATCCAGGCCAAATATGGGTGAGACATCGCCCAATCCTTGTTTTGCCCGATCAGTCCGACCCATTCGAAACTTTTGGAATAATACTTGAGCTCTTCGGCATTATACGCTTTTATTTCAGTGCCGCCCAAAAAGATCTTGAACAGGCTGAGTTGGCCAAGGATGTTTAGCACTACGATCAGGTCCTGAACAAAGAGGATCATGAACGTTTCCTTCAACATCGGCAAAATATGTTTGCGAATCAGCCAGCTCTTGGATGCACCCATCACTCTGGAAACCAACACAGAGAGGCGACCGGCAAGTTGCCGTGTCTGTTCGGCAATGGTGGATGCCACGGGGAAAACTCCGAAAAATACAAGGATGATACCTTGTACAAAGACCAATACCCAGTAGGAAAAATACTTGGTCGGGGCGGAGAGCAAAATGATCAGCAAGATGATGGCCGGGATACTTCCCATGAAACCGGTCATTGAAGAATGTTTTTTTCTCTTGAAAAATCGGAACTTCGCTCTTTCCCCTTTTTCGGCCATTCCAATCCAAACGCCAATCCCTCCCCCTATGGTCACACGCACCAGAGAAACGATGACGACGAAGCCCAGCGTTTGCCTTAAGCCGTAAAGCATTAACGAAAAAAAGTCTCGTCCCCTTTGATCTTTACCAAACCAGTTTTCATGATCCGGAGGGGAGGGGGCGGTGATCGGAGTCGAACCTTTGAAATCGAGCGGTTTTTCCCATTTCGGCGAGTAGGGGGCAACAAAAGGTCCGATGATCGCCATCACAGCAAAGATTGTCAGGAAAATCAGGCCGCTCCAAAGGTATATTTTTTCGTGGGCAGGCTTAGTCATTGGCGAACCCCCGTTCCAATCCGAACATGGCTAAACGCATGGAGCCATAGGTGATGAAAAAGATCAGGATCAAACTCCAGAGCGAATTCACCATGACCGGATATTGATAGAACAGATTCGGCTTTTGATAAACCAGGGCTGTTTTCAATTCCAAATTCCGGTCCAGACTGGGGATCAGGAAGCGTGTGATACCCGGGGAGTTAAACAGATATTCAATCACGATCAGGTTTCCGGTCATGATCGAGGCGATCCGGAACAAATCCGCTTTTATCACGGGCAAAACGTTCCGGAGTACATGCCGGGCGTAGATCGTCCATTTTTTCAGCCCCTTGGACTTGGCTGTCAAAATATAGTCTTCTGTCAAAACTTTGTACCCTTGAAGGGCGACCATCCGCATCATATATGTAAAAGGCAAATAACATAAAGTCAGAAAGGGCAACAGATAAGCGGTGCCAAAAACGGTTGTATTCACCTCTGCCACCAGCCAGCCGGTCTGCTGGAAGATAAACACAACCAGAAGTTGGAGGGAAATTGCTGCGGCAAAATCCGGAATGATCGCCATAAATTCCAGAAGTGTCCGGATCAAGATGCCGGAACGAGCCAGGAAAAGACCAAGGAATGTTCCTGACAGCAGGGCGAGCAGACTGGTTGAAACCATATTGACTGCTGAAAAGACCATAAAGGATCGTGTATCGGTGAAAAAATTGCGCGTCTCTGTTACCTGTTCGTGCGAATTGGAGTTATAGTAGAGATAAGCCTGATAGGTGAAGCTTTTTCCGCTCGGAATCCCTCCGATATAGTTGGCAATCTTGCTAAACATCGAGGCGAAGGCTTGGGACGGAGAAATTTTACCTGTTGATTGGCCCAGTATGGCATCGTGGCTGGAGCCAAATATTAACATGTCAATAAGTTGGGGCAATGCGGCAATAAACAGAACGGCAAACACAAATAGCAGCAGTGTAAAAAGGCGTTTGCTCCACAATTTCTTTCTCTCCCTTCTAACTCTTTTGCATACTCCGAATAAAAATATCGCCCGGTCCGGACAACGGTAAAGTGTGTAAAAACGGAAGCAAAAATCATTGAGCCATCGGGTAAAGTTCCTTGGTTAGCATAATGACCGGCAACTATTTCCAATCAATAAGTTTTCACAATGGATCAATATCAGATTAACGCAGATTTGAATATTTTTCACCGAATATTTCAAAAAAATATAAATATGACTTCCTGACGAAAATCAATGAAAAACACACACTTGAACACCGCCTTTTTCTGGCCGGCGAATTTACACATGATGTTCCTATGCTTATTGCAATGAGTATACATGGATATACTAAACAAGATCGATGAGAACAGAAAAAAAGCCGGCTGCCAGGAAGAAAACTTCAGTGACAGGAAAATGATCAGGTGAAAGCTGATGTTTAAACCTTATAATGACCGGAAGGTTGAGATCGGTCAGAAAGTGGACGTCTACAAGAATTTGCGTAACGGTTTGTGGTCAATCCGCGATCACTCGACAGGCCTTATTTTAGGTCACGCGGATCAGCTGGTTCTGGAAAACACCGAATTCAAAATAAGCGAATCCGGAAAACGAAAAGCCATCCAAAACGGACGGCGTAATGTGCATGCCTATGTCGTGGGTACGCTGATTTCTTTTGACGTAAAAGATTATGTCTTGCCTGACCGATTAGTCGGCTACCACTTTATCTATACCAAGACATTCATCGATAAGAAAACAAATGAACCCATATACACGGCAAAACTAGTCTGCTTCACAAAAGAAGCAGTATTTGCATGATACATGTGTGTTTTGATCTTCTCGATTTGAATCCATGCGGGACTGCAAGACTTTTTTCCTTTCCATCGGAACCGGCCCAGATAAGAAGACGATCTGGCTTTTTGGAACCACGCTTAAGATAAACCATAGTACTTATTATGAGTACTTTTTATGGTTTGGTTTTTTCCAACAATATCATTGCTTCTTTCTCATTTGGGATTTGGAGCAAGTTGTGTTTAATAAAATGTTCAGCAGTCGGGAAGTTGCTTTTTCTTATATCTTCTGCTGCTCTTTCCAGATCAAATTGTGTATGCTTAAATTTAATTCCATTTGAATCAATAAGTAACCAATACGCACCTGGTCGCTTCGCAAAGGGCATCCCAACACTTCCCGAGTTAATGATACTCGTTTTCCCAAGTTCTATCCTGAATTGCATATGAGTATGTCCACAAACAACAATCGGGTGCTCAACATGAGCAAAGAGTGTTTCAAGCCGTTCTTTTGAAGACAGGGGAGTAAAAATATCTGCATCACTTTCCGGTGTTGCATGACAGAATAAGACATCACCAACGTCTTCCACATGAATCTCCATCGTGTTTTGCAAACCCGAAAGAAATTCAAGATGTTTCTCAGTTAATTCACCAGCAACCCACTGTTGGGTTTTACGACCTTGTTCTGATAAATGGGACAACTCGAGTCCCTTTGATGCTTCGACAACTTCTCTATCTCCATTCCCTTTAATAAATTCAACATTTATTCTTTTGCTTAAATTCAGCAGACAATCCAGAGTTTGATCAGGCATCGGTCCCGAAACGATGTCGCCCCCAATCACGATCAAATCTGGCTGTATCGTTTCAAGTTCATCAAGGACTGCTTTCAGCGCCGGAAAGTTACCGTGAATATCATAAAGCGCAGCAATTTTCATTTGATCCTCCTTGTCCATTCATGCTCATTTAGCTTGCTATATTCTTGCATACATTAGCGATAACTGTTTGACTGATAAACGCTGTCCTATTGGTGATCCGCTCCGAAAAAATCGGGGAATTGTTCGCCGCATTATTCAAGCAAACGGAGACCAATTAGCTTAATATAAAATCAATGTTCCCTTTAAACTTTGAATTAGACTCGCCTATTTCTTGCAACAATAACCGGATGATCACTTTTGTTTTTCTGTCTGCACGCTCGTAGTTTCGTTTAAAGTTCATTCGGGCAACAGGGGTATTGAGAATTCGTCGAATAAAAATCATGACCCATTCTTTAGATTTAGGAACCATTTTCTCTATACTTTTCACCAAAATTTGATTAACTGGGTCGACATGCTCCAGAAAGTGTAACAGTCTCCACATAACTTCATGTTCTTCTGTACTATCTTCAAGATACCAAATACAGATTTCTGATGGTTTCTTCCCCAAGTTCTTCATTTCCAATGAGATCGAGCGCTTCTTCAAAACACTCAATATATCATCTGATACCCGCCCTGCTCAGGCCCGGCATACAGCCACGACGGTGCAACTGTATAGCGTGGATTCCGTTGATGTTCCCAAAGCGTTTGGATTGAACAAAACAATGTGCAAAACGCGGTTACACGTATCCCGTTTCTTCTCTTCCGCCACCGCTTAGTGCCCATTTACAATAATCTTAAGACATATTCATAAGCCGACCGTTTTTTTGCCAGCCGGATCCTGAAGAGGCCTTTTCCATTGGCGGATAACGAACCATGTGCAGATCACGAGTGGAACACCGTGCATGATTGCTGCGACGCCAAACGGGGAAAACACATCAAGCAATGGCGAGCAAACCAGCATCCCGATCCCGAAACCAACGGTATGAAAAGATGAAGCCACGCCAAATATACGCCCCCGGATATGGTCCGGTTCATTCTGCAACCGCGAATTGAAGCAGATTGCCGACACACCGTCGGAAACCCCGGCAAAAAAACCGCAAAAAACGATAAAAGACCAATGCACTCCTGCAAAAAGCAAGATGAAAAAGGCGGACATAAAGAAGGTAGATACACCAAAGGCAATTTCGCTGAAGCGCGCATGATCCATCCGGAACCATTTGACCGCACCACGTGCGCCTGCTAAATTCCCCACTGCCCAAGCGGCCCAGATGATCCCCGCATAAAAAGAAGGGGCATCGGGACGCAATTGCGCCGAAAAAACGGGCATTCCAACGTTGTGCGAGGCAGACCCGAACGTGTCGATGAATCGGATTATCATCAGGACCAGCAAAACAGGAAACATCTTAAGGTATTGGCGCAAAAAATTGATTTCCTCCAGGAAGCGGATGGGTTTTGCCCCACTTTCCTCTATGGCTATTTCCCTTGTTTGAATCGGGAGTATGTACAAAATAAAGGCTGAGAGAAAAAACGTTCCTGCATCGATCAAGAACAGGGTGTTGTATCCGAGGAAACCGAGAGCAAGCCCGGCCGTAAGTGTGCCTGTTACCATCCCTGCTGATTGGAGCGAATTGATCAGTGCATTAGCCTTTACAACCCAATCTTTCCCCACAATGGCCGGAATGCTGGATTGCAGAGCCACGTTAAACACCTGCCCGAACGCTCCCAGTACAAAAGACGTCACCGCCAAAAGCGGAACCTTCCAATAAGCCGGGGCCAGAACCAGCAGAACCAGAGCCACTCCCCGGATCACATCCGCGAAGATCATGATCGTTTTCCGGTTCATTCGATCCGCCAGCATGCCGGAAAAAAAGCCAAAAAAGAAGCCTCCAAACAGACGAACTGCCATAAGTCCACCCATGGCCCATGCGCTGTCTGTCAATACGTATGCATACAGGTTATAGGCGATCATGTTGATGAAATTGCCAACGTCTGATATCCCTTTTCCGGTGGCTAATACCACCAAATTGAATTTCGGATTGCTTTTCCGTAACCCTTGACTCATCACCAATTACTCCTTTTGCCAAGACCGCTCCCTCTATTCGGAAGCAGTCTTGGAACATCAAAGTTTCTGATCCGATTCCATTTGGCAAAGACCGTTCAATGCTGTTCAATGCTGCGGATGGAGCAGGTCGTTGCAGAAGGGGCCTCTCGCTTCCTGCCAGAGGTGTATCTATTGATCCAGCGTTCACTGTACCCCTTGATTTTACCGGGTTATCGCTGACACATCGGGTTACAAAAAGACCAGAGTATCGCACCTTGGTCTTTTTAATATATCAAAAAAGTATGAATTGGATCCAAACAATTTATGATAACATCATCCGGCGCTCGGACTACGATCATTAATTTGCCGGCCAGCCAATCTAAACAGTACCAAACCCTCAGGTTAATATGGCAAAATGCAATTGATTAAAACCAATATCCATTACGGGAGAAAACAAATTTAGAGGTTTGGTATTCGATGACCATGGATCGAACTGAAGTTTTAAAAATTGCATATCAATATAAAGACCAGTTTATTTCGGAACTAAAAAGGGTTTTTTCTTATCAATTCGATCCGTCTGCTGATACTTTGTTATTTGAAATTCATGGCGGAGAAGGACTGTTTGCGGTTAACCTGCTTGCTATGTCCGAAGGTGAAGAAATGCATGATGATCTCTTTCTGGATCTGTTGGATGGAGTGAACTTTGAAATAGATCTGTGACAGTTGCTGAATGATGCAGATGATGAAACTTATTTAGAGAAAAATATGGAGCTAAATCAATTGGCACATGATGTCATTTTTCGGTTCTTTGCAGAATGCTTTAATGCTGCTGAAGGGAACCAAATTCCTCTTTGCTCTTACCTTCGCCGTTCAGGAATGGATGATGTACTTGATCTTAAGAATAAATCCTGGATTAGTATAGACGATTTGTACGAATGATCTTGCACTTAAGTCCGGCTTCATCAATGAATCCAGGGAAACTGGTCTGTTAATCATTTTGGTGCACAGGACATATTTTGAGACAGTGACAGTCCAATAAGTCAGTAGTAACAATAACGCCGAATCGTTTCAATAAAACAGCGGTTTCGGCGTTATTGTTTTTATATCGAGAGAGCCAGCCCTCAAAAAAGTCAAGGCATATAAACGGATATAGCGCTCCATTCTCCGGCACTCCAGCTTTGTAATCCTGCAAGGCCTAGAATTTCCGGTGTATACTTCTCCCCTTTGCCAGCTGATCTTTGGCATTTGTATGTTTTTCTTCATCATGAATATAAACAGCCCATTCTTCGCTTTCCGTGTCCGGTTTTAAATCAATATAAATGGTACCGGTGTACTTTTCCCCTGTTGCCAATTTGAATGAAGGATAAAAAACTCCTTCCGTGCAATAGTATTGACGGGTGGCCCTCACAACCTTATTTTTAAGCTTTTCAATCGGGATCGTCGCAATGCAGACATCCCCGAAGTTCATATATTTAGGCACTTCTACGGAAACTTCCTCTTTAAAGATTTCGGTTGGAAAGGAGTTGCCGTCTTTGTTAAAAACCTGGCCTTTCATACTAAAGTCTACAATGTAGACAGGGACGGTTTTTTTGTTAACCAACAGAACACGGACCGTCTGGAACCCCTGAAATTCAGTATGCAGCTCCAACTCCGGTTTCATCGCTTCCCTCGCTTCCTGGATCTGTCTCTCCGCTTGGCGCCGTACTTCTTCATTGTGTTTCCGTGAATCCCTGACCTGAATCAGTGCAATTATCGCAGTCAACAGTGTCGCCAACGTCCCCAATAACTGTCCGATGGCTGCCCACATATCCCAATTGGTCCAGTCAATCATGTTTTCTCCACTCCCTCTCAAACAAGTGCCGGGCAGAACATCCGGCAGCCTTGTTCATCCTCATCCATCAACCATTTCCGGGTCAAGCTGGTCTGTTCGAAGATTGCGTTCTCCTGCCTGGAGGAACATTTTATGAATCTGATAGGGTTTCCTGTTCACATCAACGCGACCTTTTATTTTTGACTATTATGTATATTTCAAGGGCTTGCATTCTAAATCCGGCATCATAATCGGTTTCCGTTTTGACATCGATCAATCCTCCCTTGTTTCTTTTGATACAGCCCCATTATAGTAGAATTCCAAAAGGAGTTACGACAAGATTTGTATAGATTTTTTAAATAGATTACCTTTGAAGTCAAAACACCTCTCATCTTTTGGATCTGGACGAAGCAAATGAAGTGGTATACACAGCCATATCCCGCTTAGTACCCGGATTTGCCTGTTGAGATTGTATCGGCTGTCGGGAATGGAGGTGATATACAATTCATCTTATACTCATCAATCACTCAGTCGGAGGGCAGGATAACGCTGTTCTGTTTTCCTTGATTTAGCGGCAGTGATTTTGACATAGTCGGAAGCGGTCAGCTCCTCCGGCTTAACCCCCTCCTTTTGAATCCATGCATTTTGAAAGTCGATCGCGACGTGAGCCGGGGTTTCTTCTTGATGCCCCTGGCGAACAACTGGATAGCCAAAAAAAGTTGGATTCCAGCACCACGATCACCAATGATGCCGGAATCCAACCTTCGGTTTTATCCATTCTATGTTCAGCCAACCACCTTTTCGCTTTGTAATAAGGCGTGGTGTCAATAGCTTAGATTAAATCACCGAAGGGGAAGTATAAGAAAATTCAAATCAAATCAATCATTTCTTCTCTCTTTATCTTCTTCTCACTGCCTGCCGGATAGTTTTCGAGCAAATACTGTTTTAAACGCTCCGCCCATTTCTCTTGAAATCTTTCTATTTTTTTCATTTTTCCCATAAACTCTTCATCAATGTATTCATCAGTCACAATTTCAACGGGTTGCGGGTAATAATCCTGTTCACTTTCATAAGCCTGTCGGGCGGTATAAAGCACGGCATCCACTGCACAAGACCAAACATACTCAGCTTGAGGACCATATGCATTATCCCCTATAAATGATAAACCTTCAATATAGATCAAACCATCTTCATCCTCATTATCTACTGTTTCATAAAGTTCATCCCCACTGTGCTTCTTCTCCTCAACCCATTCCCAGCACATATTAATTGCTTCTCTTACCATAGGATACCATTCATAAATTTCTATTGTACTCATGACCTTTTCCATCAATGTTAACGCATAAGCTGCCCTAGCATCTCCATTTACGTTTTTAACCCATTCCATTCCGTGCATTGCAGCCCTCCGCTTTATCAAATATATATTTTAGATCGCACCGCTTCGGTTCCATCTTTGCAGTTTTTTGATCAATGTTGAATGATCAATCCCAAGAACTTTCGCGGCTTGCCGAAGGGACGGTTGCGACTGAATCGTCGCTAACACCAACTGTTGTTCATATCTTTCTACTCTCTCCTTTAAGGTGAGCGGATTATTGGCCAGCTGTGTATTTTGAATATGAGCAGGAAGATGGTGAAGCTCGATTACAAGGGACGGGACTGAGACAATCAGATTCTCCATCAGATTTTTAATTTCTCTAACATTTCCTGGCCAATGATAGCGGCACAACTGCTCCTTGGCATCGCGACTCAGACGTTTTTGAACGCGGTATTTTCTTGAGTAACTCATAAAGTAATAATCAATAAGAGCAGGCACATCTTCAGGCCGCTCCGACAAAGGCGGGATACTAATCTCCACAACCTGCAGACGGTAAAATAAATCCTGACGAAAGCGCCCCTCTTTCACCAGACTGCGCAGATCCTGGTTCGTTGCGGAAATAACACGGACGTTCACAGGTCGGGCTTGGACGCCACCGATCCGATAAACCTGGGGATCTTGCAGCACCCGCAACAGTTTCGTCTGCAAAGCAAGCGGCATTTCGCCAATTTCATCAAGTAAGATCGTTCCGCCATCCGCCAACTCAAATAATCCCTTTTTCCCTCCCTTACGGGCTCCTGTAAAAGCCCCGGGTTCATATCCAAACAGTTCCGACTCCAGCAGCGTCTCCGGAATCGCAGCACAATTCACTTTGATAAACGGTTTATTCCTGCGATCACTCAAATGGTGTATGAGATTTGCGACCACTTCTTTGCCAACGCCGGATGGGCCAAGCAACAGTACGTTCGTTGGATACGGAGCCACCTGCTTCACTTTTCCGACAATCTCTTTCATACATTTGCTTTCAGAAACAAAAGTGGTGTCTCCATCCATCGTCAGGTGATACTGATGTCGGTTCAGTTCGGAAAGTCCGACCACTTTCTCCAATTCTTCCGTGATCCGATTCAAACGCGTAATATCACGAACGCTCGTGACAACCAGCTGGATTTCTCCAGATTCAGCGAACACAGGGTTCCCGGTAATAATTACTTCCTTACCGTTCCTCAAGTTTTGCATCAGCGACATAGCTCGCTTATGTTCGATCACAAGAAGCGTTACCGAATTATTGATGTAGCCTTTTTTAATCAAATCAGTCATGTGTCGGCCAATAAGTTCTTCCCGCCGAGCCCCCGCCAGCTTCTCATATGCAGAATTCACAAGGAGTGTAACTCCGGAACCATCGGTAACATATACGCCATCCGGAATCCACTCGATAATTTCTGCGATTTTTTCCAACTGTTCCGGGTCAAAGCATTCTGCTTTTGGCAAGATACCCACCCCACGCGAAAATAAAATCGGTTCTTCAGTGGTGAAATTCATCATCGACCGGTGAATTTTGTCACCATTTTATTATAGCAACGATAATCGGAAATAGTCAAAAAAATCAATCTATAATCGGTGAAAAAATTCACCTATCATATCCGGTTTATACGATTTTGTCGGCATATACTGCGTGTTTTTATGTTGGCATGATTTTTGCTTGAATTATAAGCGAAATTCGATAAAGGGGGAGATGAGCATCGCAAACATCGTAAAAGCACGCCCGAAACTGTACGTTTTGGACAACGGACGCATGAGGATGGACAAAAACTGGATGATCGCTATGCACAATCCAGCTACTGTTGATAATCCGAACGCAGCAACGGAGATGATCGAGTTCCCGATTTATTCCGTCTTGATTGATCATCCGGAAGGAAAAATCCTTTTTGATACCTCATGCAACCCCAATTCCATGGGACCTCAAGGTCGCTGGTCAGAAGCCACCCAATCGATGTTTCCCTGGATCGCAAGCGAGGAGTGTTATCTGCATAATCGCTTGGAACAGCTAAAAGTGCGACCGGAAGACATCAAATTCGTAATTGCTTCTCATCTCCATCTCGATCACGCCGGCTGCCTCGAAATGTTTACCAATGCAACCGTGATCGTGCATGAAGACGAATTCAATGGAACCTTGCAAGTTTACGCTCGCAACCGTTCTGAGGGAGCATACGTTTGGGCCGACATTGACGCCTGGATCAAGAACAACCTGCAGTGGCGCACCATTAAACGCGACGAAGATAACGTCCCGCTGGCCGAAGGAATACGAATCCTCAACTTTGGCAGCGGACACGCATGGGGGATGCTCGGTCTGCACGTGCAACTCCCGGAAAAGGGCAATATTATCCTGGCTTCCGACGCGATTTACTGCTCCGAAAACTTCGGACCTCCGGTCAAACCACCGGGGATTATCTACGATTCACTCGGATATGTAAAAACGGTGGAACGCATCCGCCGCATTGCTCAAGAAACCCAGTCGGAAATTTGGTTTGGTCATGATTCAGAACAATTCAAGTCGTTCCGGAAGTCCACGGAAGGATATTACGAATAAGATCCAAGACTCTCAACACTATGTTTTCGTATAAGGAGGAATTGTCAGATGAAAATACGCGCCGCCGTTCTGTATGAGATGAATCTGCCAGCTCCTTACAAAGACAGCCAGCCACTTCGCATAGAAACTCTTGACCTTGACCCGCCCCAAATGGGCGAAGTGCTTATTCGCATACGCGCCGCTGGTTTGTGCCACTCGGACCTGTCTGTCATTAACGGCAACCGGCCCCGTCCAACCCCGATGGTTCTTGGTCACGAGGCGGCAGGTGAAGTCGTTGAAGTCGGTCCTGGTGTAACCGATCTCCAGCCTGGCGATCATGTTGTCTGCGCTTATGTGCCCAGTTGCGGACACTGCCTGCCCTGCCAAGAAGGGCGGCCGGGACTATGTGAACCGGGCGCCAACGCCAACAGCGTGGGAACTCTCCTGTCCGGGGAGAGAAGGTTGCACAAAGACGGGAAGGACATTCATCACCATCTGGGCATATCGGGGTTTGCGGAGTATGCGGTCGTATCAAGGAACTCCTTGATTAAGGTCGATCCGGAAATACCGTTTGATGAAGTCGCACTCTTCGGGTGTGCTGTTATGACCGGAGTCGGAGCTGTGGTGAATTCCGCCCGCGTCCCAGTGGGAAGCAGTGTGGCTGTTGTCGGCTTGGGCGGAGTCGGACTTTGCGCTATACTGGGTGCCCGTGCAGCCGGAGCAAGGAGCATTATAGCTGTGGATATAAATCCCGCAAAGCTCAAGACTGCACTTGAACTGGGGGCCACCGCAGCATTTGACGCACGCGATCCGGAAGTGACGCAACAAATTCGCGCGGCAACCGATGGCGGTGTGGAATTCGCATTTGAAACCGCCGGTGCAGTTCCCGCTATGCAGACTGCATTCGCCATCACACGCCGCGGTGGTACAACCGTCACAGCGGGACTCCCCCATCCGAAACACCAGCTCTCTTTCTCGCAAGTCCTGCTCGCCGCTGAAGAACGAACCATTAAGGGATCTTACATTGGGAGCTGCATTCCAGCACGTGACATTCCTCGTTTTATCGAGCTGTACAAGCAAGGGCGCTTGCCGGTCAACCGGTTGCTGACTGACCGCTTACGTCTTGAGGACATCAATGAAGGATTTGACCGCCTGGATCGCGGTGAAGTTTCACGGCTTGTTGTCACGATGTGAGTATGCAAAGTTGAAGGAGAGACTGTAAATGGCAGAATTGGGTCGATACTCTCTTTTTATCGGCGGAAATTGGACGGATGGACACTCAGGTGAAACGTTTGACATCATTAATCCGGCAACCGAAGAAGTGATTGCCACGGTTCCAAACGCCTCTCCCGCAGACATGCAGACTGCGATTGAGGCAGCTGTTGCAGTTCAGCCAGAATGGGCCGACACTCTGGCCTCGGAGCGCGCACATATCTTGCAAAAAGCAGCAACACTCATGCGTCAGCGCGCCGAATCCCTGGCCCGTATCATGACGATGGAAGAAGGCAAACCACTCTCTGAGGCACGTGGAGAAATTGCCTATGCAGTTTCTTTTCTAGAATGGTTTGCGGAAGAGGGGAAACGGATCTATGGCGACACCATTCCCTCTAGTTCGCGCCACAAGCGGATTATTGTTCTTAAACGACCGGTGGGCGTCACAGCGGCCATCACTCCTTGGAACTTTCCAGCCGCCATGATCACCCGCAAGTTGGGCCCGGCACTGGCTGCCGGTTGTACAATGGTTGTCAAGCCATCGGAACTCACACCTTTATCGGCTCTTGAAATCGCCCGTGTGTTCGAAGATGCCGGACTTCCAAAGGGTGTTTTGTCGGTGGTGGCAGGAACAGACGCGCCGTCGCTCGCCAAAGTTATTATGGATGACTCCCGCGTCCGCAAGGTTTCCTTTACGGGATCTACAGAGGTCGGCAAGATCCTGATGCGTCAAGCCGCCGATACCGTGAAGAGGATCTCGCTTGAACTCGGGGGACATGCCCCGTTTATCGTCTTTGAAGATGCCGATTTGGACGCCGCCGTCGACAACGCAGCGATTTGCAAAATGCGCGGTATGGGCGAAACATGCGTCTCCGCCAACCGCTTCTACGTCCACCGCTCGATTTTGGAAGCCTTTACCAAAAAGTTGGCTGCACGCTTGTCGAGCATGCAAGTGGGGAATGGATTAGACGAAGGAGTCCTTGTCGGTCCGCTCATCGAGCCGGCTGCGGTGGAAAAAGTGGAACACCATGTACGTGACGCCATATCCAAGGGAGCAAAGCTCGTCACCGGTGGCAGTCGCCACGGAGACCGCGGTTATTTCTTTGAACCCACCGTGCTTACCGATGTTAACCACTCTATGGTCATCACGCAGGAAGAAACATTTGGCCCTGTTGCCGCCGTTCTTCCTTTTGACACCGAAGAGGAGGTCATTCGGGCTGCCAACAACACGCCATATGGCTTGGCGGCCTACTACTTCACCAGGGATGTCGGCCGGGTGATACGGCTTGCGGAACAACTCGAATACGGGATTCTCGGAGCCAACGACGGCCTGCCGTCAACCGCGCAAGCCCCGTTTGGAGGAATCAAGGCTTCCGGGATCGGACGGGAAGGCAGTAAATACGGAATTGAAGAATACTTGGACATTAAGTATCTGTCGCTCGGGATTTCATGAAATTGCCAAAGATACTTTCCGGCAAAAACCTGATGAGCGCTTCTCATCTTTCTTTTAACCGTACCTTTCCGGCGGCTTTACCATTCCAGTTGTGATCAAATAAACATCCCGACCGGCGACCGCAGCTTGTCGTTTGCCCTCACCGCTATTGGCCCGCTTCAGCCAGCGCTTGACTCAAACGTGGAAAAGTAACCGCTCCTCGTAAGATAATACCCATTGTAGTTCAAAGTTGGAAACAGGGAAAAGGGGCTCGCATTCTCCTTTTCCCAAATGATCCATATAACTAACCTCTGCCTCCTTTACAAATATGAGAGTAGGGACTTCAATCGCACGAAGTCCCTACCATTAAAATTAATCCTCTTCATTGACTCCAAACCATTGAAGGTCAAGGGATTTATTTTACTTACCTTAGACTCTATTGCATCATCAAAACAAGTATCCATATCAAATCCTTGCGGATACTTTCTTCGATGTACACATCTATTCTTCCACAAACACTTTTTGAATTTGATTTTTGTTTTCTTTTTTGCCGCGTATACAGACAGAAGCTGCTCCATGTTACCGCCGGTCTATAATTGACCCAGGATCGCCGAAAAAGAATTGACCCACTCCCCGTCGAATAAATCCCCTTCGAATAATACCGCCAAATTTCTTC
>NZ_JAECVX010000012.1:0-106861 GCF_016055105.1 Thermoactinomyces sp. CICC 10523 | reverse complement strand
GAGAAGCTGACGAGTGGAGTTTACGGGGAACCTTCAAAGGCTAAATGAGGCACCGGGGTGGGTCAATTTTAAACCGGCTGAAGTGGGTCAATTTAATCCCGGCGTTGACAGGCATTATTCAAAAACATATTTGGGCATGGTATCTATGCATATTTGCTCTTCCTGTATTAACGGCTTACTTATTTTTTAAGGTGATCACTTCGGGTTGGCTTAATCGTTTGACTAAGGAATTTCAAGAGCCTATTCTTACTCCGTGGGATTGGGTCTTTCGTAAAAAGAAACCTTATTGGGTTATCGTTCGGCTAAAAGATGGGAGTCGGATTGGCGGGGTATATTCAGAAGGATCTTATGCTTCAAAATACCCGGCAAAAGAACAAATATACCTGGAGAAAGTATATACATTAGATGATAATGATGATTTTGTTGAAATGATTCCAGGGAGTGCAGGGATGATCATATTTGGTGAAGAAATATTGGCAGTGGAATTGTATAGTAGTGTAGAAAGTGAGGATGGATCGAATGAGCAAGAAGAGACAGAAGAACAAGAATACGGAAAAGGGTAAACAAGGAGAGAGTAGTACTGTTTTTTATAGGAATATATTTGTAGGGGATTTTCGTAATAATTCAGCAAGTTATAGACCGAATGAACCTCTTAATTTATCATCTCTTCCACCTAAAAAAGGACCTGGTAAACCGTCGATTAAACTTCCGAAAGACAAAGGATAATAAAGTAACCGCCTGGCAAAAGGGCGGTTTTATTATGATTTCAAAGATCCTCCTTTAAAACCGTTAAAAAAACCGTCTCTGTCCCAGGGATCATTTGGAACCAAGGGTGTCGGGCAAGGCAGAGAGAAGCCGCCGATTGCTCAGAGAACCCCATAAAAAGGAAGCTACATAGTTTTATGCTTCATTTCTTGATTGGGGTAGAGGACATAGCGATTTCATACGCAATGCTCATTTTTGGTATGAAGTAATGCTGAGAAATTTTCACACCTGCCAGAAAAACGGGAAGAGTCTATTCAAAATTTTGAATGTTAACTGAAAATGCAAAATCTATCTTTGGGGTGTCAAAAATTATGCGAATTATTCATCTTTTGCTGACTGGTAAGAAAAAATTCAATCTTATTTGACACGAAAAATTGATTCCGATAACATTATATTATCGGAACTTATAGTGAAGGTGATCAATTATGCTTTCTCCTTACCAAAAAAATGAAATCATGCTTACTGAGAATGAGGGATTAACCCGGAGCGCCATGGATGTTTTTAAAAACCTCCATGCGGGTAACACGCTTCGGGCCTATGAATCAGATTTCAGAGATTTTAGCAAATATCTTGATTCCATCGGGAAACACCCCGAGGATGTGACCGGCACAACCATCATCAACTATTTGGATTCGTTGAAAGAAAAGGGACGCAAATATTCCACGATCCAGCGCCGGCTTGTTGCGATCCGCGCGGTCTACAAAGAATATGGGCAGATGATGGAGCAAGAGGCCCAAGCAAGAGGGAATAAAGAATTTGTCTATCACAATCCGGCCAGCACGGACCGGGTGAAAGGGTGGATGAAGGCACTCCGGAAAACCATCGGGATTGCCCAAAAACAAAAGAGGCCAGCCACCAAACGGATCATGAACGCATTTCTGAGTGAGATGGAGGGAGACCGGTTAATCGATATCCGAAACCGCGCCTTATTGGTCATTGGATATGCGGGAGCCTTTCGACGTTCCGAACTGGCTGCGTTGAACGTGGAAGACATCGAACGTGATAATGAAGGGATCTATATCATCGTGAGAAAAGGAAAAACCGACCAAGAGGGGCAAGGATTGAAGAAGTTCATTTATTATGGCGAAAGGGCCAGTCAATGTCCGGTCCGTTTACTGGATGCCTGGCTTCGGGCTGCGGGCATCACTGAAGGAGCGGTTTTTCGTCAGGTGAATAAGGGGGGGCGGGTCGGCAATCGGATGAGCGACAAGGCCATTTACAATGTAGTGAAAGACGCCGCGGAAAAAGCCGGTTTCGATAAGAGCGAATTCGGCGGCCATAGTTTGCGTGCCGGCATCATCACTCAGTTGGCGGATGATGGAGTGGAAGAACGCGATATTATGCGACACAGTGGTCACAAGAGCATCGCCATCATGCGGAGGTACATCCGGGAAGTCGACATCAAAAAGAAAAGTCCGACCAGAGGGATTTTATAATTTTCCTCTGTTTTGAAATAAGCTGCCCAGGTAATTCGTGCAGCTTATTTCATCGGAGCAACAGACCAGTCTGATGTCCGCTATTTATTCCGCCTCGATCGGTTCTTCCCCGGCCAATGAGTGGAACTATTTTTTGATTAATGTGTTTAGGAGTTTTTTTGCTCTTTCTTGTTCGCTCGCAACATTTTTATTTCCATATCGTTCTTTTAGATAAAGATCAGTCAGTTCTTCCATAAATACTTTTTTGTCGGGTATAAATGGGGCAATCTTCCGGATATATTCCGGCGCCGTTTCGTTGGGACGTCTTTTGGTAAATGATTTACCTGCGAACTTGAGAAATGTACGATAGGTTCTTCTGATTGGTGTAAGTGAATTATCATTCATTTTTAAGTCTGTTTTTTTAATAGGGTTTATTTTAAAAAGAAATTCCCGCTCTTCGATTTCTTCTTCATGTTTAGCTGCAGATTTGATTGATTTGGTGTTGGATTCGAAGGATTTATAAATAAAATAAACGACGATGACCGAAATGAAAATCATAAAAGCCGATTGTACCCACTGACCACTAAAGCTATTTTGGTTGAGAGAAGATTGGACGTGGGTGAGTCCGTTTATTTGATTAACAGACGCATCATAAAATCGAGGCCTGAAAGGCAAGTCGTCAGGGATTAATTGCTCGAGAATAAATCCAACAACATCGATGACAGGAGAAAAGAGGTAAAATAAAAAAATGGCGATTGTTTTATAAACGGGCCAACCGGAAAGTTGGATGATCCATCCTCCCATAATTCCAGTAATTAATAAGGCAAAAGGAATAAAGAATTCATAAAGGGAGCTTTTTGATTGATGACTTTCCTCATCTCTCGACATTTTGGAGATCATCGATAAAGAAACCATCCTTGTAAACAAGAAAGCGATAAAAAAAAGAAAAACTTGGTCTTCCCAATAACGGTTAACTGCAAATAGATAAGCTGCGCCTACAGAAAGAAATATCCCTGCCAAATTAAATTTTGTTTGTGTCTGCAATAAATAGCGCCGGGAATCCGTTTGTTCATTTGCAATAGCTAAAGATTTGATTAAAAGCAGATTAAATAGGAAGCAAAAAAAAGAAACTGCTGAATCTTCATATTTTAGTTGCCACCAGGCAGTGATCATCAAGAGCAGAAGCAATTCAGCCATAAAGAATCGTTTGCCGCTGAAATATTTACCGAAAACAATTGATCCCCATACTAAAATGAAAGAGCTGATTAAAAATCTGACGGTAAAGTCGCCGCTTTGATTTAATATTGCTGTCAGTGCGATAAATTGGATCGAAACGGCTGATACTTGGCTTGCGTAACAAAAGAAAAGGAACCTGTATTTTGGAAGCAAAACTTATTCACCTCCATGGTTTCAGCTCTTCAAACATGTAAATGGGTATTTCCTTTTCCATTTGAATATCCTTTCTTGAGAGTGGGGGAAAGGCAATGACGGATACATGTGAACCACGCTTGATGATACTCCCGATCCTTTCGGTTATTTCCTTATTCCAAAAAGATGTCAGGATAATCAAATGGTTTGTTTTACTAATATTATCATCATTATATTTTTTTAAGACCGAACTAAACGGGCAGGAAGGGAATGATTTAATTTTTCCCAACAAAGAAAGCAAAAAATCTAAGTGGTCATATGAACAGTTTGGTTCTATTTTCAATACTCCTGGCCCGCTCCACGCCGCGTTGGAAAATAAGCCGTAAGGAAACCCCGATTCTTGCGCTTTAAGGAAAATCGCAGCCGCAACCCGGCATTGCTGGTCAACAATCTCCTTTTTGATGCCCAACCGGAAGTAATCATGAGATTGGAGATTTAACATGACATGAATAGATGTTTGCGAAGTGGTATCATACTCCTTGACCATCAATTTTCCGGTTTTTGCTGTGGCTTTCCAGTCAATTTGTTTATACGGATCATTTGCTGTATACTCACGCACACCTGAAATTCTGGTTTCATCTCCATGGTACCAACGATATAATATGTATTCTCCCGATAACTCAGTTAAGGCGAAGGATGCAAATTCTTCTTCCATTGGTTGGGGACGTACCAACAGACGGGTATCCGTCGGTAAGTCAATATGTACCTCATTTAATCCTATACCATCATACAAAACGCATCGAACCGGCTCAAAAAAATAATAGCCTCGTTTCAAACAGCGGATCCGATAACGTTTTCGCACCCGTTGTTTGGGAAGTAAATAGGTTCGTATGCTTAACTTTTGTTTCGCTTGCTGATCATAAATCCATCGAAGGCCTTCAGGCAGCAACTGATTAATATGAATCAAAGGAATGGGAAAATATGATTTATTTTCAATTCTGATCCAAAACTCAATTTGATCATCTTCTTGGACAGGTTTGTGTGGTAATTCATAGATAATCTCTATATTCTTTTGAATATTCCTCTCCCAAAGGCGGCTATAAAACCAAATCATACACACCAATATGGCCATCCAAAAAAGCAGCATCATGATCGATCCCCTGTCAGTTTTGCATCATCCTCCACAGGCACAGGAATGTTCCGTAAGATTTCATCAAGAACATCCGATTCGCTTCTTTTTTTCATTCGGCTGGATGACTTCACTTTGATGCGGTGAGATAACACTTTGGATACAGGCGCTTTTACGTCATCGGGAATAACAAAATCCCGACCGTGAATCGCCGCAAAAGCTTTGGAAGCTTTGGTCAGGAAAATTAATCCCCTTGGTGATGCACCTAAAGAAATTTCCTCATGTTCACGAGTCGAACGAATGATTTGGATAATATAAGTTTCAAGATCCTCCGTGATGGTTACTTGATTAATTGTGTTTTGTGCAAGAATGATATCTTGCGGGCTGACGACAGGTTTAATTTGTTCGATCGGGACAAACTGAGTAAATCTTCGAAGAATAAAACGTTCATCTGCTTCCGAAGGATAGCCGAGTGATAATCTCATCAGAAAACGGTCCAATTGAGCTTCAGGAAGTGGGAACGTCCCTTGAAATTCGATCGGATTTTGTGTTGCGATGACAAAAAAAGGCTTTTCTAACGGGTGAGTTGTTCCCTCTATGGTAACCTGTCCTTCTGCCATCGCTTCAAGCAAGGCCGATTGTGTTCTCGGAATTGCTCGATTTATTTCATCAACAAGTAAGAATCGGGTAAACAAGGGACCTTTACGAAACGTAAAATCTCCGGATTTTTGATTGTATACAGTTGTGCCCAGGATATCAGAGGACAGAAGATCGGGGGTACATTGAATTCTTTTGAAAGAGCATCCGATGCTTGAGGCAATTGCCTTACATAATACCGTTTTTCCTACTCCGGGAAGATCCTCAAGCAGTACATGTCCGGAACAAAGTAATCCTGTCAATACAAATTTTAAAGTCTCATCTAAACCTATTACAACCTTGTGGACTTCATTATTAATTTTTTCAGCTAATTCCCTGATAAATTTCATTTTGATTACTCCTAAAAAACATAATATTATGAATTATGGTCAGAGTATTATATCATAAAAGTGAGAATAATAAAATAACAAGGGAAACCACTCTCTAACATAAGTTCCCCTCCGAAGCGAATTTGACGTTTCTCGTTTCGAAGGGGATTTATGCGACGGGAGTGGATTATTTTTTTCGGCGATCCCGAGTCAATCATAAGCTGAGGGGATCAACTGTTTCAATTTCTTCATGATGCGGTAAACGCGTTTGTGATTGGAAAAGCAGAAAGTCCCCAAGTAGCCTGACCTACCTAATCCCCCATATATTAACGACTTTTTTGGTTAGTGTTACAATATTGAAAACTGGATCGAGAAAGGTGACACCATGAAACAATCGTTTGTTCCAAGTAACGCATTTATTGATCCATATGGTCGAAATATGCCAGAAGCTAAACATCTGATGGAAGCTGTTATGAGTTTGGTACTTTCAAACTTATCTTCGGCATCTCAACGATTGCCGCTGTCACAATCATTGAAACCATCTTATGCATATTTTCCCGAAGAAGGGCTTTCAACAGAAGAAATCCTTCAACAATTAAAAGGAATTTTAGAGAGTTCAATGAATCCTGCTCATCCTCATTACATTGGACATATGGATTCGATCCCAACGCTCATGTCTTGTTTAGGTGAGTTTATTAGTGCATCGTTGAATAACAATATGTTAAGCCTTGAGATGTCACCTGTGTTCTCGCATATGGAAGTTGAAGTCATACAGACGATTTCTCAATTTTTTGGTTACAATGAGAAAGCAGGAGGAGTCATGTTGAGCGGAGGAAGTCTTGCAAACCTTCAAGCCCTTGCGGTGGCTCGAAATCATGCTTTCCCTGTTTTACAAAATGGTTTATCCGGTATTGATGGGCAACCTGTGGTGTTCGCCTCCGAGGTGGCTCATACATCTTTGCAAAAAGCTGCTATGCTTCTCGGATTAGGGACTTCTTCTGTGATTCCTGTCAAAACAAATGCAAATTCACAGATGGACACTGCTGATTTGGAGGTCAAGATTAAGCAAGCCCGCAATCAAGGGAAGAAACCTTTTGCCATCGTTGCTACGGCGGGAACAACCGTAACGGGAAACATTGATCCAATCCCTGCCATTGCAGAAATCGCACAACAATACAGGCTATGGCTTCATGTGGATGCCGCATATGGGGGAGCGTTGGTATTCTCCAAAAAACATCGTGATCGCCTTACAGGAATTGATAAAGCTGACTCCATTACGTTTAATCCCCAGAAATGGATGTATATCGCAAAGACGTGTGCAATGGTTATATTTAAAGATCGAACCATTTTAGAGAAAGAATTTCGTATCCCGGCTCCGTATATGAATGATACCGAATTTACAAATCTCGGAGAAATTAGCGTTCAAGGAACTCGTCATGCAGACATATTGAAGTTGTGGCTATCCTTGCAACATATTGGGATGAAAGGCTATGAGCAACTTCTTGATGAGAGTTATGTCTTAATGGAAACCTTTATTGAGCAAATCAAGCAACGCCCGTACCTTGAACTGGCAAGCGAGCCTGACACAAACATTTGTTGTTTCCGAGGAAGACCTGAGTATATTCCACCGGATCAATGGAATTTAGAACTTCAACAAACGCTCCTGCGTGATGGACAAACCTTCTTCTCTTTACCAACCTATCGGGGAAATCGTTGGTTAAGGGCGGTTCTTCTCAATCCATTTACTTCTGTAGAAATGATCCATCAAGTGTTTGACAGAATGGATCAATTTTATAAACACAGAAGAGGCGATTCGTAAGAGTCGTCTTTTCATATGGTCTTGAGACGAATGTATTTAAGTGTCCGAAACAACGTCATGCTGCTGGTACCAAGATTTCTGAAGCCCGGCATGTTTTCACAGATAAAAGGATGGCCAGTATATCCCAAGCTGGTAAGAATCTTGCCAATCGACCAGCAGTCTGTAAGCAGGGCTGTGATTAACGCAATTTGATTCAGCGACCGTTGTTTTTTCATTACTCATCTTGCCTAAATTGAAATCGCTTAATATGATATTTTTGGGAGGGATTACAATGGAGGAAAGAGCAGAGAAGATCAGAAGGCTGGCCGATATCGAGGAACATAAATTGAGAAAGGTGATAGCAACAGACCCGCATCCGGTCTATACTGACATGGATGATTACTGTGATGTCTGCTGTCTCCGCTTAAATCGAATACATATTCGGATTGTTGAAGACGTACAAAACATGGACGACAACGGGATCAGGGCGTGTTTAGATTGTATTAAAAAGCATGATCTTAAAGTACTGGATAACAAAAAAGCGCTTGAGTATGAAGCCATGACAGAAGCAAAACTCAGGATCAAAAAAGGTACGCAAATTAATTTCTGAAAAGGGGAGGAATTTTAAAAATAATGTCTAAAAGAGATGTCAAGATAGGAGGTGAAAATGATGAAACGTTTTCTCATCGGAGAACCTCCGGCTGGAAAAACCGGAGGAGAACCGCCGCAATGCTAATCTCTCTTCTCAGCTATATTTCTGCTATTGGAGGGCCCCTGAGTAAGGGGCCTCTTTTTTATATATGTGCTGCTCAGCAAATTATTCACTCAGTGAAATTACTGCCGAACCGTCAGTATCGGCCCAACCGAATCCACTTTGGGCGTGAAAGGTGTAGTTCTTCGCATCGCCGCGAATGTCGTAAACCAGCGTAATCTGTTTTTCACCTGTCGGAGGAAATTCATTCAAAAAGCTGCTTTCGTCGCTGCTGTCCATTACATATAAAATCGCATCTGTGTCCGGCTCAAATGAGCGATTCTGTTTGTCTTTCAGTACAGTCATACTGGAATCAATGACTCTTGACTCTTTGGCATTATTCTTTACTGATACTTTCAGGATAGCGAAGTTGCCGGCGCTCGGCTTCTTTGATCCCATTATGTTTTTAAGCTGGTCTTTTTCCTCAACGGAATCTACCCGATATTCCAGCTTGCCAGCTTTGACCCACTGACCGATTTTCGCTACTTTGGGTTGTTCCGGCTTTTTAGCCGGGGCAGGTGATGACACCGGCGGTTTGTCGGCTACCGGTTGATTGTTAGACGTATCTCCACCTCCGAAAGCGAAGCCGAAAATGACGAAGAGGACAAAAACACCGAATCCCCACCAAGCCCATTTTCTTTGAACGCTTTTGAAGTGATCAACACTTTTCCATGATTTCGCTTTCCAAGCCCATTCACTTCCTTTAGCGCCTAATATGATATTCATGATAAAACCGAATATTGGGACAAATGCGAGCAAACCAATCCAGACTCTGTTGCCGATCGCCCATATCGGCCCGAGAAAAAAGCCCCCCAGTTCCATTTTTTTACTCCGGATACATCAGAATGGTTTGTAATGTTTTGATCCATGTCCAATTCCTCCTGATTTGTTTCCAAAAGTCATAATGGATTCTTCGATCTGTGCTTTTATGTCTTCGATGCGGTAGTAAAGCAGAAAGGCATCTATAATGCTTTGAATAGCATCTCCGACATAAAAGCGATGAGCGCCGAATATGCCCAAGAAGAACCAGAGCAGATAAGCTGTAGATTTTTTCTTTTTTGCTCCAACTCAGAGTTAACAAACCATGGCTGTTATTTTATGTCATCAAATCGTCTGTAAACAGATTGCTCACCTTTTCACCTCCTTTGTTTTGTCAGGCCCGCTGATCCGCATCAACGGGCCTTATTCTAGATAAAATCCCAATCCCGGAATAGCTGGTCTTTCACCCGTTCAAAAATTTGTGGATCAATATCTTCTTTGTTGGTTGTCCATGCGCTTTTAGCTCTATAATCTCCGAATTCAACGAATGCTCTTTTTGGCTCCCCTTATTTTAATTCGCAATCGGTTTCCGTTTTTTGTCATTTTGCGGCTCATTTTTTGTCAATTAACTACAGGACTTTGGCAGACTGGTGTCGGGTTGTCCCGGCCAGTTCGGCCAGGTTTCTCTGGCTGGGCCATTCTTTATGTTGGTTGAAAAATTTTTCGGCCGCTTTTTTGATATAGTCGGGCGATATCTTCTTTTTGGCTAAAAATAGTAAAGCTGCCCCCAAAAAGGGCAGCTTTACTATTCCAGTCGATTTCGTCCCCTCTATCATGACTGTTGTGGTGCTATTTTGCCTCAGGTCCATTGTGATATCGGGAGAGGTTTCCTCATTGGTTGGCCAAGATCGTTCCGAGCCGTTTTTCGATGTCACGTGCCCTGCCTCCGTACTGCTTCATCTACCGTATTTTAAAAGATACCATTTTGCGATATTTGATTGGACTGACACCGAATTTTTTTCTGAATATCCGTTCAAAGGAAGAGAGACTGTTGAAACCAGTCTCAAAGGCGATGGAGGTGACGGATTTTTCGGAGTGGCGCAACAGTTGCGATGCAAGGTGCAATCTTTGATCCTGAAGATATTGGCCTGGTGTGGTACCAATATGTTTTTGGAATAAGCGAATCAAGTGAAATTTACTGAGATTGGTGATCTTGCACAGGTCGTCCAAGGTGATTGAAGAGGACAGATTGGAATGGAGATACTCGATCCCCTTTCGCAATGATGGATGTGCAACCGGAGGCGGAGATGACGGGAACCAGCAGTTGGAGTGAGTTCCTTTGTGGACGGACAACAAAAATGACGCCAAGTTCCATTCAAATTCATCCAATTCTATGCCGCTAAGCGGATGATGAAGACTTCTTGACAACGCTTGTTCCGCCTGTTGAACCAAAATCTTTGTGTAGCTGTCTTCACTCCACGGAAAGAAACAAACTTCGGTTTCGGAGACGTTCAGACGGTCGGCAACGACTTTTTCAAGAAAGTCTTGTCGAATCGTAATCAATAAAATCCGTGCCCCGCCTTCGGCTGCCGAATGCTTGTGCCGCTGACCGGGGGACAAAAGCATGCGACTTTCCGAAGACGCCATATGCAGGGTGGTTTGCTCATGTTGCATGATGCTTTTTCCCGCAAGCGGAATGCTGATCTGGTACACGTCCTCATGACCGTGATATTCATCGGCTTGTCTTTCTCTGAGAGTGAAGATTGTAAACTTACAGTTTTTTAGTCTTAGTTGTAGTGACATGTTCTCCTGTCCTCCGATTCAAGGTTGGAAGGAACGAGGGGGATTACTTCTATAGGAACATTATATTTTTATTAATACCTTCCCGGCAATAATTGCTACTTGAAGAGCAACGAATGCCGAGCCTCTTTCGACGGTTTCTTTAGATAATGATAATAAACAAGAAAGGGGAATCGTTTACAAACGGTGAGGAGGATGCTTTATGACATACAAACGGCGTTGTTTCATGGTGACGGCATATGCTCCGAAAGGGATGAAACTGAGGGAGGCCAATCATCTGTTCAATCGGTACATTGCTGACCGGGAGCGGGGTCACTGTGTCTTTCACGATCACTTCCTCGATCAATCTGGCGGGGTCGCATTTTTTGAGGTAAACAGTAAGGAACAGGAGGACCGGATGCGTAAGGCTTCCGATCTTCCGGGTTGGACGGTTCAGATCCATCCGCTGATCCATTCCCAGTCGGCGGCGGGTTTTGTGGCACAGTTGGATTATACTAGTGGAAACTATTTCAATATTCCCTTGTCTTCCCTAATGGAACGAATCCGCAGTGCAAAGGAAGAGAATCGAAGTCCCTACCAAGCATGAGTGCCTGATTCATATAGGAGCAAACCACTCTCTAACATAAGTCCCCTCCGAAGCAAATTGACTTTTTCGTTTTGATTCGAAGGGGATTTATTCGACGGGAGTGGATCAATTATAAGCCGTCAGTAAGAGTGACTAATTGTCTATCTTTTCTTGCACGGGGAAAGAAGTCATCGAACGGCAACTTGTTGTTCAGCTTGTTGATTCTGAACTTCTTGCGGTAACATGAAGCTAAGAACTGCTGCTCCTCCCAACATAATGGTCGCAGTCAGGAACGAAAGAGCGTAGCCTCCTGTTAAATCGTATAACCATCCTGGAATGAAAGCACCCAACGCGGAGCCCGCCTGATGGCCAAAAGAGAGCCATCCCAATACCAATCCCACATTTGACTGAAAATATCTGGTTGCGAATAGCGTGGTGGGAGCCACGGTGGAGAAGTCCACCAACCCGAAAAGGATGGAAAAAAACCAGAGTAAATACGGTTGATGGATGTAAATAAGGAAGAAAACCGTGATTGCCCGAACAGCATACAAGGTAACTAACATCCACCGATTGCTCCAACGGTCGGCGAAGTGTCCCGAGGCCAAGGTTCCCTCCACATTGAACAAAGCCAACAGACTGACAGCTGTTCCTGTCGCTGCGGGGGAAAAGCCATGGTCATGGGCGAAAGGAACGAGATGCGTATCTATTTAACCTGTAGTGGTAAATCTGCAAACGAAGTAGGGAAGGATCAGACACCAAAAACCCCGATGCCTCCAGAAAGAGAAATTGGAACCTTGTCTCTTTGCTTTTTTTGTAGCAATGTCTGATTGGTTATCTGGTGATCCTCCATAGGGTTGAAGCCCCATGTCCGAAGGCCGGTTTTTCAGAAACAGCAAAAGAAGAGGGAACGCTAAAACAACAAGAATTCCTCCCAAGGTGAGGGACGCAGCTTCCCATCCTTTCTCCCGAATGACCCCCAGAGCCAGGGGCACCATGAAAAACTGGCCGGCTCTAAACCCCGAAGTGATAATGCCTAAGGCCAATCCCCTCTTTTTATTGAACCAATTTGTTACCGCAATCGATGCAGCAACACTCGATGCGCCTCCAAATCCAATAGAAGCGAGGATGCCAAACCAGAGCCACAATTCAAAAGGAGTGGAGGCAGTCACTGTTAAAAGAATACCTATACCGGTAATTAAAGCGCTATAAGCAAGAATTCGACGAACTCCCCATCGATCGATTAATTTTCCTATCAAGGGCTGAGTCAACTCATAAATAACGAAACTTAACGTTCCGGTAAATGAAAGCATCCCTCTTCCTGTGGAAAAGGACTGTTCCCATGGTACAATGAATGAACCGAACGATAACCGGGCTCCCTGTACGGTTAAAAGGGAAAAAAGGAGAAGAACAGGATCCACCATCCATAATGTATTTTTCGCATCTTGATCTCCTTTCCAAGTTTCTTTCTGACATAATAAACCGGCTGATTTCTGAGTTAAATATAAAATCAAACGATTTAAAAGAGAAATGCTTATGATTTTTACGTGTTTATCATTATGTAACTAAAAATCGTAAGGATTGTGCGAGATCTGCGCTAAAGTAAACTGCTTTTGAAGGATTTGATCAATCGAGGGAACTTGCCATGAAAAAGACCTCGTCTTTCAGGGCTTGGTACCATTATGTTCATTAATATTTTTGCAGGAATGGATGTGAATTTGATGGATGAAATCGATATAAAGATTTTGGAGCGTTTACAGCAGAATGGGCGAATCTCGTTCAGTCAACTCGCAAGAGAGTTACACTTGAGTTCTCCGAGAATAGCGGAACGCAAGCTGCTCATTATCATTCAGGCAGGAGAGTTAAAGGTGCCTTGCGGTGAGTTTGAAAAAAAGATTAAGGAGGAGCCTGCGATCCTGGAGTGCCATCGAGTGACAGGTTCCGATAGTTATTTCATGAAGGTAGCAGTACCATCCATGAAAGAATTGGAACAACTGGTCGACAAGTTTACCCCCATTAGCCGTTTCTGTACGTCTGTGGTACTTTCTTCCCCGGTTACCGGCCGGATCATTTTGCCGCCAGAAGACGTCGAAAATGGTTAGACTTTCTGATTTGCAAGGCAGATAATAACAAATTGCCAGTTATTTTGGAAGAAGGGATTGCAAGATGTATCAAGAAAGTTGCTTGTTATTTTTCACAGGCTTGTTCGCTTCGTTTTTAGGGACTCTGGCCGGCGGAGGAGGACTTATTACAATCCCTGCAATGATGATTTTTGGCCTTCCGGTTCAGATCGGAGTAGCCACAAATAAGTTTTCTTCTGGAATTGCATCTTTGTCCAGTGTTGTTACCCTCATAAGGCACAAGGAGATTACATGGAAACAAATCTGGCGATATCTGTTTGTAGCAATGATCGGGGGAATGATCGGTGCAGCCATTACTTCACACTTAAATGAACATACGATGAACGTGACAGCAATTTTTCTTCTCATTTTCGCCCTGCTTATTTCTATGAAAAAATGGGATTGGGGAAACAAAAAAACAGTTTCTTGGGCGAAGAAGCTGGATCTTTTGTGGACATGCCTTATTGCTGCGTATGACGGAGGGTTTGGACCAGGTTCATCTACCTTTGGAATCCTTCACTATGTGAATTTGACCAGAGCTTATATCCGAGCTGTCCAATTAACACGAGTCCTTATTTTGGGAAGTTGTTTGGGAGCCTTTATGATTTTCTATCATACCGGATATTTTCAATGGAAATATGCCATACCATTAGCATTGGGGTCTGTTATCGGAACAGAATTGGCTTTGAAAGTTTTACCAAGGATTCCGGGGGAATGGGCCCGGAAACTGATCAATATCATTATTTTTTTGCTGATTATGGAAGTCGGGTTTAAATTAATATGATCGGCATTACCAACCCGTTCATCGTACGGGTTGTTTCTATATGGGGTAAGTCCGAGATACGTGTAAAATATACAGTTGCAAATGGGGTAAGTTGGAAAAAGTCGATTCCTAGTAAAGGAACGGCTTTACAATTATTTATAGATATCACATGCTCTCGTACTCTTTGACCACCTTATAAAATGAGTTCTTTTTCAACCCAAGTAATCGCATGAATTCAACGCCTGTAATCTCTTTGTTTTTCCATCTCGGATAGTGAGAGGCTAATAACTGGCGTTGCTCATGGGACAGCGTCTGTAAATTGATCTTGGGTCTTCCTAAATGTTTACCTTGAGCTTTTGCAAGCGATATGCCTTCAGCTTGGCGCTGTTTGATTTTCTTCCGTTCTTGTTCGGCAACATAGGAGAGGAGACTCAAAAACTGGTCCTCCATGAGTTTGCCGATATCCCCTATCTCTCGATATTTGCGGCTATCAAACAATGTTTCGTTTTCCAACACCACAATATCTGCTTGAATTTCCCTCGTAATCTGTTTCCATTCCTGGATGATCCCATCATAATCCCTGCCAAGGCGATCAAGAGCGTCAAGATAAAGAAGATCCCCTTTGCGTAGGATACGCTTCATCGTCTGGTAACCGGGCCGCTCAAAATCCTTCCCACTTTGCTTATCAACGAAGATCATCCGTTCCTCGATTCCTAACTCCAACATTTTTTTGATTTGGCGTTCCTCATTCTGATCTGCAGATGAAACACGAACATAACCGATTTTCACCATGAACTTCCTCCAGAAAATGCATTTTCTACCTTTTATTGTATCTGATTACGTTTCCAAAGGTATATGTATTTTCATAAACGTTTAAAAAGTGATTTTCATACATTTTTAAACGCATCAATCTGCATGTATTTCATAGTTTTTAAAGGTCTACCTTTAAGGACATTGCAATAAATAAAACATCAACTTTTTTTGATTTATCTATTTACCCATCAAAATTATTTGATGTATAATTGAATCAAGAAAAGTTGATATGAAATAACAGGAGAGTGAAAACGATGGTATTAAAACCCCATGTAGCGATTAACGTGAAAGACTTGAACAAATCTGTTTTTTTCTATACGCAATTGTTTGGCGTCGAACCGGTGAAAGTTCGACCTGGATATGCTAAGTTTGATCTGGAACAACCAGCTTTGAATTTCACCTTAAATGAGGGCGGAGAAGTAAGTGGTGGACTGAATCATTTGGGAATTCAAGTGAAATCCACTGAAGATGTGTTGGCCACCAAAGAGCGTCTCCAAAAAGAGGGACTGGCCACTTTTGACGAGATGAATACGACTTGCTGCTATGCTCGCCAAGATAAAATTTGGGTTACCAGCCCGGATGGGCACCGTTGGGAAGTGTTTACGGTATTAGCAGATGCCGAAGAGCAATCCAATGAATCGGCTGTTTGTTACACATTGGATGAACCTAAACAAACAGAAACGATTGCGGCTGCTCATAATCAGCAAAAAGGAGGTGGGCATGATGTCCTTATCTACAGAAAAATTTGCTCAAATCGCTAAGGCCCTAAGCGATCCGATTCGCATCAAAATCCTCGATCTCATCCAAGCCGGGTACGATCAACTGGGTGCTTCGCCTCCTGTTGCTTGTTGTTCTGGTGGTGTTTGTGTTTGTGATATTCAAGAGCAAATGAATATGGCGCAATCCAAAGTGTCTTATCATCTGCGAGAATTAAAAAATGCTGGTCTCCTTCACGAGACCACGGTAGGAAAATGGAATTTTTATGCGATCAACTATACTACGATGAAGTTATTTCAAGACGAACTCCAGCGCCGTTATCTCTTGGAGACAGAAACTGTCGGAACAAATCTGGATCATTAACTTCAACAGAAAGACAGGAGGATTCCATGGTTATCATTCGCTCAGCCCTTCCCTCGGATGCTTTGGCTATTACTGAAATATATAACCAGGGAATTCAAACACGACGAGCCACTTTTGAAACTTCCTTATATACAGTGGAAAACAGGCGGAAATGGATCGTTGAGCAAGAGGAGCATTATCCCATCTTGGTAGCGGTGCTTGATGAATTGGTAGTTGGCTTTGCATGTGTCCATCCTTACCGATCTCGAGACTGCTACCGGGGTATTGGTGAATTTTCCATTTATATTCGAGATGGTTATAAAGGCCGGGGAATTGGGAAACATCTGCTCCATTCACTGGTGGAAGCATGTGCAAAGCGTGGTTACTGGAAACTGGTCTCAAGAATCTTCGATTTCAACCATGCGAGCAGAGCCTTGTGTCGAGCCTGTGGGTTTCGAGAAGTTGGAATCTATGAAAAACATAGTAAATTAGATGGCGAATGGCTTGATTGTGTCATCGTAGAAAAACTGATTGAAGAAAACCTTGATTAAACGAGTAAAGAGTCATTTCCCTTTGTACAGGGAATAACTCTTTATTTGTTATTTCCCTTCTTTCGCAAACTGTATAATCCGTGCTTCAATTTGGTCTCGAACGCGGCGGAACACTTCCCATACTTCTTCCTCAGTTCCCTGGGCTTTTGCTGGATCTTCAAATCCCCAATGATCACGGTGAACATGAGGAGGTGTCATCGGGCATTTATCGTTGGCATCGCCGCAGAGAGTGATAACGTAGTCCGCTTTATTCAGCAACTCCGGATCAATGATCTCGGATGTTTGATTGGAAATATCGATTCCTTTCTCCGCCATGACTTTCACTGCTTTTGGATTAAGTCCATGTGCCTCAATCCCTGCGCTGTATACGTCAAATCGATCGCCTAAATATTTCTTTCCAAACCCTTCCGCCATTTGACTGCGGCAAGAGTTTCCTGTGCAAAGGAAGTAAATAATTTTCCTATCTGACATCGTTGTTCTCTCCTCTTTGGAATATAGATTTTAGCTTGATTCAATCATTTTTTGTGCAAAGTATTTGCGTCGGAACCAAAATGCGACGTTTACGAGTCCAATTAATACCGGCACTTCTACAAGTGGACCAATGACAGCAGCAAAAGCAGCCCCTGAGTTAATACCGAAGACACCGATCGCAACTGCGATGGCCAACTCAAAGTTATTGCTTGCGGCAGTAAAGGAAAGAGAGACCGTTTTTGAATAATCTGCTCCAACCTTTTTGCCCATATAAAACGAAACAAGAAACATTACAACAAAGTAAATTAACAGAGGAATGGAGATTCGAATTACATCCAACGGTAATTGAAGGACCAACTCACCTTTTAAGGAGAACATGACAATAATCGTGAACAGCAATGAAATGAGTGTAATGGGGCTGATTACAGGAATGAATTTAGTCTCATACCATTCACGTCCTTTAGCTTTCACCAATGCAAGACGGGTGATCATGCCGGCAACGAAAGGAATTCCCAAGTAGATCAAAACACTTTCGGCGATTTGGCCCATGGTAATATTGACGACAGCTCCTTCTAATCCCAACCATTTCGGTAAAACCGTGACGAAAATATACGCGTAAACTGAATAGAAGAGAATTTGAAAAATCGAGTTGAAGGCAACTAACCCAGCGGCATATTCTCTGTTTCCATTTGCTAAGTCGTTCCAAACAATAACCATAGCAATACATCGAGCAAGACCGATAAGAATAAGACCAACCATGTATTGAGGATCATCTCTTAAGAAAAGGATAGCTAACACGAACATCAAAATAGGACCAATCACCCAGTTTTGGATCAGAGATAAACTGAGGATCCGGTAGTTCCGAAATACTTGCCCGATTTCCTCATATCGAACTTTGGCCAGTGGAGGGTACATCATCAAAATCAATCCAATGGCAATAGGAATGGATGTAGTACCTACCTGTAGTTCTGTTAAGACTTTCACCATACCTGGAAATAGATAACCGGATCCAATACCAATAACCATGGCAAGAAAAATCCATAACGTAAGATAACGATCCAAGAAGGAGAGTCTTCTCATGACTCCACTCATTCCATCACGACCTTTCTTAATAAGTTTTAGGATGAGGACGGAGCATTAATCGCAGACTACTTTTCGCCCACTTTTCTTTAACTCCTCGATTTCACTTCGCATATCTGGAAGTGTCTCTAGTACCGATTGAAAGAAAGGGTACATGGAGCCATCTAATGAATAGAAAACCCATTGACCATTCCGGCGTTCTTTCACCAACTTCGCGTTCTTCAATTTCCGCATGTGTTGAGAAACGGCCGGCTGCGTCATATTCAAAATTGCTACCAGCTCACATACGCATAATTCCTCCACTTTTAGTAAAGCGAGAATACGCAAGCGAGTTTTGTCCGCCAAGGCTTTATGACACTCCGCCATCTGCTCCCAATCCATCATATTCATCACCTCATCATTATATAAGCATGTACTTATATTTTTGTCAAAGATGAAAATAAAAATAACCAGTTCTAAATAAAACTGATCAGGGTCATGACAGTCTCGACACCACCATGATTTATGTGAAAATAAACATGACTACAGCATGAGGGGGGATTGACCTTGGCATCCATTGAACGTACTGCATATCCCCGGCTCAAGCGTTCATACACCGAAAAAGAGTTGGAACGGGTATATAAACCTTCAAGCGAAGAAGTTCGATTTGTATACGAATTAACACGGGGTCCAAAATCCTTGCTAAGCGCAATGATTTTGTTGAAGACTTCGCAACGGTTGGGCTATTTTCCTAAACTCGAAGAAGTGCCTACTCAGATTGTCGATTATATCCATGACCGAATGAAACTACCTCCAGAAGTTGTTCCAGGATATGATAAACCACGAACTCGGTATCAACACCAGACAGCTATCCGGAAATTCCGAGGCATCCAATCCTACGGGAAGGAAGCCCAACGGATTGCCTTAGAGGCGGTGCAAAAGGCAGCCCAAGTCATGGATCATCCGGCAGACTTGATCAATGTGGCCATTGCCGAACTGATTCGGCAAAACTATGAACTCCCAGCTTTTAGTACGCTGGATCGTTTGGCGCGTCATATCCGAAAATCGGTCAATGACGGATTTTTTGAAATGGTGTTCCAACGTCTAGGCAATCAGGAAATCAAACGGTTGGATGAATTACTGGAACGGGGAGAATCTCACTATAGCGAATACAATCGTTTGAAAAACCTTCCTAAAAAGCCCAAGTTGTCGGAGATCCGGGAGCGGTTGGATCATTTGGCCTGGTTAACAACTTTTGGGGATGCAAGACCGTACTTAGAGGGCATCTCACCGGCCAAAGTGAGCCATTTTGCGGCTCAAGCCAAAGCACTGGACGCACGGGAGATGAAAGATTTTTCACAGGCAAAACGAGCCGCACTTCTTCTCTGCCTGATCTATCGCTCCCAAACAAAGACACGAGATCACCTTGGAACCTTGTTTATTAAGCGGATGGCCAGCCTCCATAAGGCTGCTAAAGAAGAATTGGAGCAAATAAGAGAGCAACACCGGGAGAAAACAGAGTCCTTGGTTTTGGCATTCACAGAAGTGTTACAAGCCTTACAGGATAATCCTGAAGATGCGGAAGCGGGACGCTTGATCAAAGAGGTTTTAGCTTCCCGAGGGAGCATTCCGGATCTTCTCGATGATTGTGAAGCCGTCGCTTCCTGCCAAGGAAACAACTACCTGCCCTTGATTCTTAAGTTTTTTCGACAGAATCATCGCCCCGTCTTGTTCCGGCTGATTAATTCCCTTCAGCTTGATTCCACTTCAGAGGACGGCCGTCTAATTCAGGCCCTCGAATTTGTGAAGAAACACCAAAATAGCCGAAAAGAGTGGCTCCAAGATGAAGTGGATTTGTCGTTTGCTTCTGATGCTTGGCGCCGTATCATCCGGGTTAAACAGCGTGTTGGCGGATATCAAATTGCTCGCCGCCATTTAGAGGTGTGTGTGTTCTCCTACTTGGCAACGGAACTGAAAACAGGAGATGTCTGCATTCAAGATTCTGATGACTTTGCCGATTACCGCGAGCAACTTCTATCTTGGGAAGAATGCCAGCCTCTTTTATCTGAATACCTTGATGAAATGGATTTTCCTGAACAAGGGAAAGAGTTTGTCCAACAATTACAGGAATGGATGAACCACACTTGCCGAACTGTCGATTGCAAATACCCTGACTCTGATGCTGTTGTCATCAACGAAAAAGGGGAGCCGGAATTAAAGAAAGTCCGGGCAAAAGAACGTACAGTGGATCAAAAGCATTTGGAGAAATTAGTCCTTGAAAGGATGCCGGAACGGAGCATCCTTGATATCTTGTGTAACGTAGAACATTGGATCAGATGGACACGTCATTTTGGGCCGCTATCTGGATCTGATCCGAAACTGGAAAGACCGACGGAACGATATATCCTCAATACCTTTACGTACGGCTGCAATCTTGGACCTGCCCAAGCTGCTCGGCATATGCGAGGGTTGGTCACTCCTAAGATGCTCTCATTCGTGAACCAGCGCCACGTGACAGCACAAAAACTGGATCAAGCAATTAAAGATATCATCAATGAGTATTACCGGTTCGATCTTCCCCAACTTTGGGGCAGTGGTAAAACGGCCGCCGCGGACGGAACCAAATACGATATCTATGAGGAAAATCTATTGGCTGAATATCATATCCGGTACGGAGGATACGGTGGTATCGCTTATCACCATGTATCCGATAACTACATAGCGTTATTCAGTCACTTCATACCCTGCGGGGTCTGGGAAGCTGTTTACATTCTTGATGGCTTACTGAAAAACAAATCCAATATTCAGCCTGATACCGTACATGCGGATACCCAAGGACAATCCACACCCGTGTTTGCCTTGGCCCATCTGTTAGGAATCAAGTTGATGCCCCGGATTCGAAACTTGAAAGACTTGACGTTTTTCCGCCCCTTTGAAGGCGTTCGCTATAAGCACATTGACTCCCTTTTTACTGAAACAATCAATTGGAAACTCATTGAAACCCATTGGAAGGATTTACTTCAGGTCGTACTTTCGATCAAGGCCGGAAAAATCTCTTCAGCTACATTGCTTCGTAAACTGAGTAATGACAGCCGTAAGAACCGACTATACAAAGCGTTTCGAGAGTTGGGGCGGGTAGTGCGAACCGTGTTTTTACTGGAATATATTTCAGACTTGGAGCTTCGCCAACAAATCACAGCTACCACAAACAAGGCTGAAGCTTATAATGGCTTTTCTAAATGGCTCTTTTTCGGCGGTGAAAGCATTATTGCTGATAATGATCCAGAAGAGCAAGAAAAGGTGATTAAGTACAATGATCTTGTTGCAAACGCAGTTATTCTTCAAAATGTAGTGGACTTAACAGCCGTGCTACGGGAGTTGACCAGAGAAGGATACGGAATCGAAAGTGAAGCCGTGGCTACTTTGAGTCCTTACATGACCAGTCACATAAAGCGCTTTGGTGACTATGTAATTGACATGGACAATGCACCTGAGCCCCCAGAACCACAATTAATCCTGCCAACTAGCATTGTGGAATAGCAAGTCATAAACTAACCAGCTCCCTTAACGTGAAACAGGCAAGGGAGCTGGTGTTATTTTGATTTGGAACAAATTTCTATTTATAACTGTATATTTTACACGTATCTCGGACTTACCCCTATATTATATTTTGATTGCCATTATGACCGTTATTCAGCCTTGTGTTTATATTCTGAATTATCCATGACTGATGCTCAGGAGGAAGCATGAACACGTGATTCCTGAGTTACCTGTATAAATTTGAAATGACTTGAGAAACCATCCACGATGCGCGCTGGCGTTCCCGTGACCGCCACGTTGGGAGGAGAGCAGGACTTTTGTCTTTACATAATGTAAAAAACATATTACACTAACCATCAAGCAGATAGAGTGGTGATCAATCATGACGTTAAACAAAAAAGGGAAACTCCGGAACAGGATCATGGTGTTGCGAACAGAAAAGGGTTGGACACAAAAAGAGTTAGCGGAAAAAGTAGGGGTTACCAGACAGACGATTATTTCGTTGGAAAGGAACAAATATTCGCCATCTTTGGTGTTGGCTTTTGAGTTGGCGCGCGTTTTCGGAAGAGATATCAATGATGTGTTTCAATATAGCATATCTGAAGAGGAATCGGATGATATTTGAATTATCTAAATATAATGAATGTGAATATTACTTTCACCTGGACGGGGGATTGATGTCTGTTCATCTTGGGTGACGCGGTGGGAGAAGTGATTTTACAGACTGTTGTTAATCAAGTAAACATGAAAGTAAGACGAGCAGAGGTTTATGGCTTTTCGGTACCGAATGGTGCAGGTAAAACAACCACTATTGGTATGTTATATAAGTGCCTAAAAGTCTAATAAAAAAAACAGGCCATCGTGACCCTTAATCAGAATAAAGTTAGCGATAATTTCCGATAAAAGAGTTGTTTCACATGGCTCTGTACAAGATTACCATAGATTTTGAGATTTGCCTCGTCTATGGATAAAAGATTCAAAAGGGAATGTAGTGGCTAAATGGTTCGAGTTTTGTGATCTTAATGATCCGATTTTTGTTTGATGAAATAGTAAAGATCGCCCATCAGTGATAGCAAAAGCCAACCGATATTCACAAGTAGAAACGGGTTTAACAATACATCGGCGATAGAAGGATTCTTCTCCATGATTTTGGTCATGCCCATCGCGGGTAAGGACCATGGATAAAAATATCCAATCCAATAAGCTTTTTTGGAGCCAACGATAAGGAAGACAGGGAGCGCCAACAAAACACTGAAGACGACAGATTTGGTGTAGTTGCCCCAATGGGCAGAAATAGCTAATTGTAAAGCAATCAATGGCAAAGCACCAAACCAACCCAAGATGATACTCTCTATCATAATGAGCCAAGGAAAAGCGCTGTCAAAATTGCTCACCCATCTGGCGATCGCAAATTCAAGGAAAGCGATCACTTGGGTAAGCCCTAACAAGATCGTTAGCCAGAGGAATTTAGACAAATAAAATTGCTTCCACGATATTGGATATGTTAAGATTTTGGACCAGTTATTCCCTTCGTGTTCTACTTTGCATACATTGGCAGCGAGTAAACCGGACAGGACAGGGAAAAAGATGGTCGGATAAAAGAAACTGGTCATCCCCCATGCCGTAAGCGAGTCATTGGTGCTTAGATAATGGTTGGTTTCGGTCATAATTTTCACATAGATCAATACACCATATGTGATTGGCAGCAAAGGCAGCAGCAAAATGAGCCACCATATATTGGTTTTTCTTGTTTTTAACCATTCAATTTTTAAAAGGGTCACCAAACAGAAGTCCTCCTTTAACCGTTAGTTGAATTCCTTTTGGTAAAAATGTACCACCCCGATGGCCAACGATATCGCTCCAAACAGAACCGAAAGCAGTAAACTGCTCCCATCCAATGCAGACGTTGTTTTTTCCATGAATAATGCCTGATAAGAAGTTGGTTCAGCGGGTAAAAAAGTGGACCAAAATCCCCACGGAGTCCACCATCCCCATTTTTTAAAAACGGGCGCTAAAATGATAGCAGCGATGCCGATTGCAATAGGTGTCGTCTGGTTTCGACTGACCATCGATATCCACAATTGAAAAGATATATATGGTATTGCAAGCATGAAAGGAGAATAAACACGGAAAATAAGTTGATTTATGGTAACAAGGTGTTCGATATCCCAAAATAGACAGATGAAGTAAACGCCCAGCACGAACAAGATCCCCATTACCAAAGTGAAGATCAGAGCCCAAAAAAATTTAGCCAGATACACTTTCCATTTCGCTAAAGGCATGACAAATATTTGTTTCCATGTGTTTGATATTTGTTCCATGCTTACCAAATAAGAAGTGAAGATCGGAACGGTGAAGGCGATTACCTGCCAGAGAAAACGGCTAACCAGTGTGAAAATCAATCCCCATCCTTGCTCTGGGGTATGATTTGTTTGCAAGTAAAATCGAAGCGCCAATCCTAAAAGGGTACAAAAGGTAAAGGGGACAATACCGATAAGCCATACCATCCAACTGCGTCGGAATTTAATGAATTCGACACCGATCATCGAACTCATGATGAAATCTCTCCATCTTGTACCATTTTCAAAAATATTTGCTCGAGAGAAGTATCTTCTTCCTGAATTTGATAAATCGTAAAGTGATTATCAATTAATAGTCTTTGCATCTGAGCAACAGTTTCTTGTGAAGGTGAGTCAACATAAATAAACAGGTGATCTCGAGAGATGGAGTAATGGTTTTGTCGAAGTAATGACTCGGCTTCTTCTGAACGGTCTGTCTTGATAATGAGGCGCTGTTTATTTTTATTTTTGAGTTCAGTATTCGACCCTTGAAACAGCTGATGACCATGGTGGATAATGCCCACGCTGGTCGCCATTTGTTCCACTTCACTCAATAAGTGGCTAGATACCAAAATGGTGACCTTAAATTTTTGGGGAAGCTCTTTGATTAAGTTCCGAATCTCATGGATTCCTTCTGGATCTAAGCCGTTGGTTGGCTCATCTAATATCAAAAATTCGGGCTGATTTAAAAGAGCGGTAGCAATCCCCAAACGTTGCTTCATCCCCAGCGAATATTTGTTTACTTTTTTGTGTTTGTCCTTTTCCAAATGAACCATTTTTAGCACTTCGTTGATTCGAGACTGAGAAACATTGAGCATTCTGCGTGCAATATCGATGTTTTCGTATCCAGTAAGATGTCCGTAATAACTTGGTTTCTCCACTAAACATCCGATTCGCCTTAAAATTGAAATCCGGTCTTTGTGAAACTCTCTCCCGAATATTCTAACTGTTCCTTTCGTAGGACGAGTGAGTCCATGTGACTCCTCCTCAATGAAATGAAGGATGGTAAAGCGGATGAGTCCTTCTTGGAACGACTCAATATTTTTTCCGCAACCAAAGGAGTGAAAGGTTGCCTATCAATAATGAACCCATGAGAGAGAGCGTAATGACATTTTTGTATATTGTAATTGAAAAATTCAAATAAGAATCCAAGACAATAATGGCTGTGAGGGCTGCCGCAAGGATGGTTAACGTTATTCTGTAAGATTCGTTGAAAATCAGCAGACCACGTTCATCTTTCCCCTCATTACGATATATGATCATTTTTAAAATAAACGCAATCACAAAGATGATAGGCACCACTTTGGTGAGTAAATCCATCTGTACCATCTCCTTTTATACATATTAACGAAAATTAAAATTTAACTGCAGCTTCGTGTTCAATCCCAATAGCAATATATTTTTTACATTTTAACAACCACTTTTGTATAGTGATAATTTTCTCATTTTTAGGAAAACCAGACTCTGCGCTGATTGGAACGCCGAGAAGTCCCTTTTGTCGGGTCGGCTCTTTTTTTTGCAAAAAACAGGGGTCTAAAAGCCTTTTGTGAGCAAAGGAAAAATCTTCCGACGGCAGCATGATGACCACTTTCAAACAAGAACGACTGAAACACCGGTAACCGAATCATCCCCCGTTTCGTCCATCCGGTCGCACCCGCCTGCTTTCCTCGATTCCGATCAGCCAGCCAAACCCGCCTTTTCTTAGCCCGGTCAACCGGACATCATGATAATGATAGTGGATCACTTTCAGCCAATCATGTGATCGCTTGCCCACTTAATAGATGGAATCTGTCTTCTCCATAACGATTCCTTCGAGTCCCTGCTCACTGATCAGGTCAAAGACGCCTTTCCTTGCTCTCCAGGTAACCACCGCACCAGGGCAAGATGGTCTTGATCACTGATATGTTCCTCTAACAATGCTTTTCGCTCCATGAGTGGCAGCCGCGTCAAGTCCTCTCCCTTTAACCACAGAAGATCGAACACACAGTATTCTACTGGGTACGAATCGACATCGAATCCGTCTTTCGTGGATTCGTCTTGAACTGTTTCATGACTGCTTCAAAGTCCGAATGGCCCTTTTCATCGGTAATAATCAACTCACCGTTGAGTATGGTATCTGTCGGAAGATGAAGCCTGGACAATTCGGAAAATCGATTAAAGCAAGGGGTTCCATGTCGGGTCCAGCACTGAAGTTGGCCATCGGCGTTGGACAGAATCAAACGAATTCCATCCAATTTCAATTCACAAATATGGGAATCATCGCTCATGGCGTTGTTTTCTTTGTGTAATAGCATTGGTTTGATCATTGTAAGCCATCAATATCTAACAGCGCGTACCAAATCCCGTTTTTGAATAGATTCGGCAATTTCCGAGTAAGATGCGTTTATTCGTACGAAATTTCGTACAATGCGTTCCGCACTGACAATTGAAACGGAGTACCGTATAAATCAACTGGCATCGTAAAGGTCATGCGCTGACTCCGGAAATACTCTGCCAATTCGACCGCATAAGGTTGTAATTTTTCATCATCTTGCATCAAAACGCTGTTCGGAAAAGGGAGCATCGACCGATTTTGCTGGTTTCGTAAGGAAATCAGAGTGTTGTTGGTGCAGTAGCTCAGGATGAATATCAGCGTGTCATCCCTGAGTTTTCTGTATAAACACGAAATGACTTGAGTTGCTTCGCATGCAATCTCAAGTCATTTCGTATCAGCTATTTATGGGATCGGGACAATTAAACGACGACAAACTTTAATCCGATTCAATCCAGAAATGCTCCTCGCAATGCCTCCAGGCCATCCTTATAGATCCCATGGAATAGATTTATGGCCTCTTCGTCACTAACCCCTACAGGTGTGAAGCTGCCAGACCACTCTACCAGCGAAGTTTTGCTGTCAGGAAGCTCACGAACGCGGATCGTGGATTCATAATCAGTGACTGGAAATGGTGCTTCCATAATCGAGTAGGTGTAATAGCGCTCCTTGTCGTTAAACGCAACCAGACGCTCCACAATCACATCGCCATCGGGATTAACCAGCCGACGTACGCGTCCGCCTTGGCTTAGTTCGCTTTTCGGTATATAAGGTAGCCAGTCTGGCAATGAGTTAAAACCTCCGATCAATTGCCATACTTGGTCAGGCGAAGCTGGAATTTCAATCGTTGCAGTTGTGTGTGCCATATTGATTACTCCTTTTTGAAATCGATTGGCAGTGGTGCGTCATGCGCCACCAGTTTCTGTTCACGCATTTCATGCCAAAATGCGTCTGGAATAATTTCGTTCAATGCAGCTTTGTCTTCTGCGATCCGCTCAGGACGGCTAGCACCGGGGATGACGGCAGCAACTGCCGGATTGGCCAGCACAAATTGCAGGGCGGCAGCCTTGACGCTGATTTGGTGGCGCTGTGCAATGCTTTTGATTCGCTCAACTTTCGAAATGATTTCCGGCGATGCCTTCTGATACTCGAAGTGGGCACCTCCAGCCAGGACGCCTGAGCTGTATGGGCCACCGATAATAATGTCGACATTGTTTTTTGCGGCGGCGGGCATCAATCGTTGCAGTGCGCGCTCGTGATCCAACAATGTGTAACGACCGGCCAGCAAGCATGCGTCCGGATTCGCTTCCTCCAGTTCCAGAGTAATTTCGATCGGCTCAACGCGGTTCACTCCGAGCCCCCAAGACTTAATTACTCCTTCTTCACGCAAACGTGTCAGCACACGGAATGCTCCTTTTCGGGCGGTTTCAAATTGTGAAAGCCACTCGTCGCCGTGGAAATCCTGCGCTACATCATGAACATAGACAATATCCAGACGATCGGTTTTCAAACGTTTCAGGCTCTGTTCGATCGAGCGCAGGGTGGCGTCTGCACTGTAGTCGTTGACGATCTTATTCTTGCGGCCGAATTCGAACAGCCCCCCTTTCTCGCCCAAGTCACGCGAGGATGGGTCTTCCAGTTCGTCCAGAATCAAGCGGCCCACTTTTGTACTCAACACATAGTCATCGCGACGCCGTTTCGACAGTGCTTCACCAAGACGGATCTCGGCCAGACCGGCGCCATAGAATGGAGCGGTGTCAAAGTAACGAATGCCATGCTCCCAGGCGGCATCTATAGTTGCCATTGCTTCTTCTTCCGGGATGTTACGGTACATATTGCCCAGTGGAGCAGTACCAAGCCCAAGTTTCCCCTTTAGCATGCTTCTCATATTTATAAATCCCTCCAAACAATCCCAGTTAGAGAATGTACTGGTTATTTGTTCTGTAATCATTATGAAATATATTAAATAACAATAAAAGTACGCACATTTAAGTAACAAAGGAACCAAAAAGTAATAAAGGAACCAAAAAGTAATAAAACATGAAAGAATCGTGATCTTTGTTCCTCATATACGACCTAAATGAAAACATCGCCAATCAAATTTTGGCTATTTGTAATCGAAAATTGAACTGTTTGGAGGAACCTATAAATAAAATGATGTCGCCAACCATTTTTTAGGAAGATGGCTGCAAAATCGTCAGATGCTCCTTCCACCTCTATAAGTGGGGAGGCCGCAACATATTAGAGACGAACAATAATCCTGGCAGAAAAGAAATCAGAGGCCTATTTTTTGGGCCTCATTTTTACGTTACACAATCAATTTATGGATCAGATATATAGACGGAGATATGCAAAAAAGAGTCCTTAAGTTCTTTATGTGAGTGGGAAAGGATTGTCCTTATTTTTGAAATCCCGGCCTTACATAGATTGGAGTCGGCTTTCCGCCTACCAGTACATCAGGCGGGAAACGGAATGGAATCGCAAATCATCAGCATAATTCTTACCGCTATTATACATTCTTGCTTTGAAAAAATGGTTAGAGAAGAATATGAAAAAGGATTCCAGGGCTGTTTTCACCTTCATTTTACAGGATAAGGGAAAAACGCTTAAACAGGCGACTAGGGGCCTCTATGGCCGATTCGCCTTACCAGGGAATTAGTCTCCCCTGGAAAAACAGGCGGCTTCTAGGTTGAAAATAGAAGGTCGTTTTTTCTTATCGTCGTTTTCGCTGAAAGGGGTAGAGGTAGCGAACGACGATTTTGCCGCCGTCTCTCCTGTTTCTTGGGATGGACGGAGAACACCGTCGGATGGCAAGTACACAAGATCTATTCGGCACGAGGGAAGACGCCCGAAGAAAAAGACTAGTGGATTGTTTCGTATTTGTCCTCCCACCGAGAGAAAAAACCTGTATTATCTCAAGCCCAAAGGAATGGCATATGTGCCAAAGCGCTGAATCAGCCGAAAAAGAAGAAGTGGGTACATTATGAAGGATTGCTGAACATTTATACACGGTTAATCGTTAAACAGGGGTATTGACGGTAACCCTATTTTCTTAAAGCATATTGCTTTTGTTTTTGGTTTGTATTAATTTTGTTTAATGGGGTGAGTAAAAGTGGATATCCATATCCGAATCGATGGTGAAATTGTTGATTTATTGGCTTTATCGGATGAAGAATATGCATTTTACCAAAAGTGTTTGCTGGCTTTCCGGCAGAACATTCCATATGATGAATATCTGAAAATCATCCAGGAGCAAGACAGTATTCTTTTAAAAAATACTCCAATAAAAAAAGCCTATCAAAAACCATTGGGGAAAGCTGTGCTCGATCTCGGGGATCGCTTGGCTATTCAGCAAGGATTAAAGCAACCACCCGCAGAATATGTTAATAACGATCCATGTCAAGAGGAAGAATATATTAGCGCCAGCGAGGCTGCCAGGATCAAAGGGATGAAACAACCTTCCATTGTTGCGGCATGCCAAAAAGGAAAAATCGCTGCGCATAAAGGATCGAATGGTCGTTGGCATATTAGCGTAAGATCACTTCAAAGGTATGAGGTGAACAAAACGCGACAAGCCAACCGTTTGGGAAAGACCATAAATAAATTATCCCATGAATAATTGGGGTGATTTATTTTGATCTTTCTGATCGGATTTTACTGGTGACGGCACGCCGTTGTATTTGGTGAGATCAGCGAGAAAATAAATCAACCGACTCCTTAACGCATCGGGAGTCGGTTGATTTTATGTTAAGAGTACAATCTTCTTTTTAAGCTCCCGTTTTCGTTGTTAGATACGGGGGGCTAAGAAAGTTCGAAAATAAGATCAACTAATCCATTATATAAACTTGTTTGCTTAACAAACCAAACCTGACCATCAAAACAAAGCCACCCAAGTGATCACTTCCCGAAACATCACTCCATCTAATTTGAAAACTTCCCTTGGTGCCAAGAACTCCAAAGCCAACATGCGCTTACAGATAAAAGGATGGCCAGGATTATCCATGCAAACTGATAAGAACCCTGCCAATCAACCAGCAGTCCAAAAACAAGCGGAGCTGTGATTATCGCAATCTGATTCAGCGTCAGTGCATAACTCACTGTCAGACCAATCGCATATCGGCTGGATTTTTCCGCTATTTCCACGATAAATAAGCTGTACCAACCAATCCCGAAAAAGCCCAGCCAGGCGCAAAGGATGAATAATGCCCAGACAGGTGAATCATGAGGTAAAACAACCAAAGCCAACAATCCGATTACCGATGAACATATGGACAACATCAACGGGCGAATGCGATCTCCTGTCCAAAGCTTGTCACTTAGCCAGGCCAGCAGGATGCGGCCAACCATTCCTGACAATAAGCAAACGGACAGCATTTGCCCGGCAGACACGAGCGTGATTTGTTTCATTGTACTTTTTAGGAAAATCATCAAGTGGGCGACCAGGACGATTTGCAGGGAGACAAGGATAAAACCGGAAAACAGCAGCGGATACAACTGCTTTTGTCGGCATAACTTCTTTATTTCGCCCCAGAAACGGTAATTTTCGATGGATTTTTTGTTGGATGCAAATGGTTCACGGTAGAAAAAAAGGAAGGCCAGACCACCAGCAATTGCAAAAATCGCTTGCATTCCGACTGCAACCGGCCAATCATAGCGGCTACTGAGTACAGGAATAACCCAACCGGCCAGGGCCCCGCCAATCGGGATGCCAGATTGGCGGATTCCCATGGCAAACCCTCTTTCAGTCGAATCGAACCATTTGATGACAACTTTGCTGCCGCCGGGCTGCGCTGTTCCGTAATGGATGCCGACCAAAAACAAAAGGAAGAGCAAAGTTCCGTAACTGTTCAGAAAGGAAGCAAATCCAACAGTGAGCCCGAGCAGCACCGAACCGATTCCGGTAATCCATCGTTCTCCATACTGGTCCAACGCGCGGCCGATCAACAGCATTGACAAGAGTGGTCCAATATTGACAACGGAAACAAGCAAACCTGCCTGTGTTTGCGACAGAGAAAATTTGAGTTGCCAAATGGCGGCTAAAGGCCCGACACCATAAGTGACAAATGTGGCGGATGCCTGGGCCCAGGTAGCCAAACCTAAAACAACCCAACGATAATTCTTTTGTTTAACAGTCTGATTGCAAATAAAGATCCCTCCTTTTTATTTGAAGTCTAAATTAATTCTGATATCATGTAAAATAATGAATTTAGATATCGTGAATCAATATTTTTGATAGTGAGGTGAAGGCGGTGGATTTTCGTGACCTGCAATTTTTTCAGGCCGTGGCACGTCATAAGAGTGTAACGAAGGCAGCCGAAGAACTTAACTACGTGCAATCCAACGTTACCACCCGTATCACCCGGCTGGAGAGGGAGTTGAAGACGTCGTTGTTTTATCGTAACGGGAAAGGAATGACCTTAACCCCCAGCGGAAGAATTTTGATTCATTATGCAGACCGGATTTTGCAATTGATGAACGAGGCAAGAAATGCTTTTCTTGCACCACAAGGTCCGTTGAAACTGGGTTCCACCGAATCAACGGCAGCCGTTTATCTTCCATCATTGTTAAAGGCGTATCACCAAAGCTATCCGGATGTGGATCTATCGTTGACAACGGGTTCCTCGGAACAATTGATCGAACAGGTTCTTCATTATGAGTTGGATGGCGCTTTTGTTGTCGGTCCCGTAAATCATGCAGACTTAAGGTCTTCAGTCTTTGTGGAAGAGGAATTGGTATTGATCACGGCTCCTCATCATGAACAAATCCGGTCTGCCGGCGACCTTCAAGACCAGACCATTTTGGTATATAACGCAGGTTGCTGCTATCGGGCAAAACTGGAGGAATGGCTGAGAGCAGAGGGAATCCGTCCGGTCAAGCGGATGGAATTCAGTACATTGGACGGACTGTTGGGCTGTGTCAAAGCCGGCCTTGGCGTCGCTTTGGTTGCTCATTCATTCGCACGGGAAGATCGCAGCGGGCAAATCAAACTGCATTCCATGCCTGATGCTTACAAACATGCGACCACGTTTTTTATCCGGCGAAACGATATGCAACCAACACCTGCTTTAACACACTTTATGGAACTGATTGATGCTTTCGCGGATGAAAAAAGAAGAGTTACAGAAGATTAACAATGTATACGGCATGGAATACATTGTTTTTGGTTAGCGGACAATGGTATGACACCTGGGGGGCATGGGCACGGTCGCAGGGATTCCGCTTGGATTGATCGCTGCCAAACATTAATAGCAAATGGAAGAATGAAAAAGACTATCTCGAAAGAAGAGGTAGTCTTTTTCTTCGCTTTGCCCCCCTGTTTCAGGGATTCGCAAAAAAAGGGCAAAAATAATACTTGTGTTAAGTGTATTAAGTGATATAATACACTTAAGAAAGCTGATGCTTCTGAAACGGAGGGGGGCCTATGGAAGAAAGGCAGGTTGGCTCGTTCCGCTTTCAACTGGATTTAAGCCAACCGATCTATGAGCAAATCCTGCAGCAAATTCGAAGTCTCATCGCCAAGGGAAAGGTCAACCCCGGTGAGAAAATTCCTTCAGTTCGAGAAATGGCAAAGGCTCTGAGGGTAAATCCGAACACGGTTATGCGCGCTTATCAGGAACTGGAACGAGACGGACTGACAGAAAAGCATCGCGGACAAGGAACTTTTATTACCACCTCAAGCGAGCGGATCGCCCGGTTTCGGAGAGAGCTGATGGAACAATATATTGAAGAATTTTTTGCGCAAATGGAAAGCCTCGGGTTTACGTGGACTGAACTGGAGTCTGCCATTTATGAACGATACAAAAAGCAAAAAGGAGGAGACACATGACTGCAGTTGCGGTTCAATGCGAACGGTTGACGAAGAGATATGGAAAAGATACAGCTCTCAAGGAATGCTCCTTGTCGATTGCTTCCAATCAGGTAACCGGAATCCTGGGGCCGAACGGGTCGGGTAAGTCCACGCTGTTTCGGATCATTGCCGGACTGGTTCGTCCGGATGAAGGTCAAATAGAGGTTTTGGGTCAATCTCCCGGTTGGAAGATGAACCATCAACTCGCCTATCTGCCGGACAGGGCACGGTGGTATCCGGAACATACCGCCTCCGATGCCTTTGAATGGGGACGGCAAGTGCTCCCCGGATTTCGGATCGATCAGGCAAAGAAGTTGGCTGAATGGATGGAGATCGACCATGGAAAACGGGTGAAAGAAATGTCACGTGGTCAAGAAGCACGACTGATGCTCGTTCTTTGTCTCGCCCGCGAGGTTCCGTTGGTAGTCCTGGATGAACCATTTGCCGGAATTGACGTTATCTCCCGTGAGCAGATTGTCGAGGCTCTCATCGAGCATCTCAGCAACAGGGAGCAGACCATACTGATCAGCACCCATGAGTTGTATGAGGTGGAGGGACTGTTTGATTACGCGGTTTTTTTAAAAAACGGGCAAACGGTACTGGCCGATGAAGCGGATGAGCTGCGAAGAAAATATGGAACCATGCACGATATCTTCAGGAAACTGTACCGGTAACAAAAGGAGGGATACATGTTGCCAAAAGGGAGTTTATTTTGGTTTCTCGTCAGACATGAATATCGAATCGGATCGGCAATCAGACGTGGGAAGAATGAGGAGGACCAACGTCGCCGGCGAAATCAGTGGGTGATTTTCTTGCCGTTGATGATGCTGGTCTGGATTGTCCTTACGACATATTCCGCCATGCACGGAAAATTCAATATGGAAAATGCCTGGTTTTATACGATGGGCCTTCCATGGGCAATGTTTCCGGTCGGAGCAGGGGCGATTAAAAATGAGTGGCGCAACAAAACGGAAGGCTGGTGGCTCTCTCTGCCCTATTCCCGTTTTAAATTGATCGCTGCCAAATTCGTTGCGGCATGGCTTAAAGTGTTGATAATGTTGGCAGGAACCTATCTGCTTGCTTTTCTTTATGCCGTTTATATGGCATTCATCATCGGACACTTTCACTTTCATTTTCAATCAGTTGCTGTATTTATGATGATCGGGATGGCATGGTACAGTCTTTTGCTCAGCTTAAGTCCCTTGCTTGTCTCACTTGGCATTTTAAGGGGAGTCCTTCGGTATACCAATCTCCGGACACTCCATTTCACGATGACCGTCCTCACCGTTTTTGCCGCCATTTTATTCTATTATGCCATCGGAACGTTTTTTGGAAACAGCAACATCTATTTAATGTTTACCGGGCTTGGCACGTTTGATCTGTCTCCATATTTTTTTGCAGCAGCAGTGATTATCCTGATCGCGATCTTTTCTTCCTACTTTGTTCTTCGCTGCTCTGCCTCAATTTTGGAGAGAAAACTTGATATATAGAGAAGCTGAATGGAGAGGGATACGATGATTCAAATTGCGCATCTGAAGAAGAGATATGGGAATAAGCAAGCGTTGGACGGGATCAGCTTATCGATCCCGTCAGGAATTTGTTTTGGCTTAATCGGCCCCAATGGTGCGGGAAAATCAACTTTGATGAAGATTCTCTGTGGTGTTCTGGAAGAATATGAAGGCGAAGTCAGCATGAATGGCATTGACATTCGTGAACGAAAAGCAGAATTAAAAAGGAAAATCGGCTATGTTCCCCAGGATATCGTATTGCACGAGACATTGACCGCCCGGGACAATCTGATGTTTTTCGGATCAATGTACAGGATGAAGGGAAATGAACTGCGACAGCGGGTCGACGAAGTTCTCCGGCTCGTCGGATTGGCTGAGCGGGGAAATGATCCAGTAAAATCATTCTCCGGCGGGATGAAACGCCGGATTAATATCGGGTGCGCTTTAATGCACAATCCGGACTTCATCATCATGGATGAACCGACCGTCGGGGTTGACCCGCAATCGCGGAACTATATTTTTGAGATGATTTATGCGTTGAAAGAGGATAAAAAGACTATTCTTTATTCCAGCCATTACATGGAGGAAGTAGAAGCGATCTGTGAGGAAATCGCGTTGGTGGATAACGGGAAAGTGCTGGAGAGCGGCGACATTGCCGGTTTAATCGACAAATATTCCACTGCCGGCGTTTATCTTGAAGCAGACGGGGTGTCCGCGGAATCGCTGCAAAACTTCGGCGAAGTTCTGGCTAAAAAGGATGGCTGGCTCATTTGCTCCGAAGATCCATTGGGCGTGATGAATCAACTCGCTCTTTGGTTAAAACAGCAGGAGATATCAGTGGGCCGTCTTGAGCTTTCCAAAATGACATTGGAAGATATATTCCTGTCCTTGACGGGAAAAAGTTTGCGGGATTAGGAGTGACAAGAACATGGTCAAAGCCTTAATCAAAAAAGAAATCAAGCGTATGTTGAAGGACAGGGGTACCTTTGTGTGGATCTTCATTATACCGATTGTGTTTATCGTGATCTTTGCTACCATCTTTAATAATCAAAACTATACCTTTAAAGTTTATTATCAGGATCTGGATCACTCAACGATGTCCGGAGCTTTTGTCAAAGCGATGGAAAACGTGAAAGGGTTTAAGCTGTTCAAGGAAACCGACAAGCAAAAAGCGATCAAAGATATCCGAAACGGCGATATCTCCACTTTCATCGTTATTCCGAAAGGGTTTGAAGAAAAGATCAAAGCCGGAAAACAAACTCAGATTGATTTTTATTATGCCGGCAGCCAGGATGCCCAACAAGAGGTGGAGCCGGTAAAAACCGTGGTCAACTCGGTCGTCCAATCCTATAAAGATAACAAAATAAAATCGTATGTCATCCAAACCACAAATGGAAACAAAAATCTGGAACAGGCGATTCTTTCTCCGCCCGTCACCATCGATGCCAAGGAGCAACTGGTGAAAAAGGTGAATGCGGTCACCCAGTTTGTTCCTGGTTATACGGTGATGTTCGCGTTTTACACAATAATCAGCCTGGCGCGAACGCTGATGCGCGAACGCGAAGGCGGGATGCTTTCACGCCTGTTAAGCACGCCGATGAATCGCCTTCAGTATCTCATCGGGATCTGGATTCCCAATTTTCTGCTTGTTTGTGTGCAGATCCTGGTCCTGTTCACTTTTGGCCACTTGGTGTACGGATTGGAAATCGGAAATGCACCGGCGCTGATCGTACTCTCCTTGTCTCTGGCGTTAACCACAACGGCCATCGGATTATTGATCACCTTCCTGTTTAAAAATGAACAAATGGTGATGGCCTGTACGCAGATTCTCGCTTTGGCTGGAGCTGCATTGGGAGGGCTGTGGTTCCCGATCAATCTCTTGCCCGGTTTTCTTCAGAAAGCTGCAAAGGTGTTTCCGCAGTATTGGGCGCAAAAAGGATACCTGGATATTTTGCTTCATGGCGGTCAACTGGCGGAGATCGGCTGGTCCGTCGGCATCCTTCTCACCATTGCCGTCATAGGCTTGTGCGGAGCAATGCTGAGTTATAAAAATTTCCTTAAAGGTGCCACGCATTAAGGCGGAAACAAGTGATGGATTGAGGGGGTCAGATGATCCCCTCATTTTTTAGTAAAAACGACTGAAAGAGATCGAACAATGCCACCCAATACTGGAAGAAACAGTTTTAGCTCAGGCGGAAATTTCCGTTTGCGTAATATTTGTAAAACTAATTTAATTTGGATGTAAAAGAATTTTAATTTTCTTTTGTTTAAATTTAATTGAAACGTTATTTTTTCAAGCCATAAAAGAGGAGAGAGATCCCATGTGCGGAATCGTCGGTTGGATTGACTGGAAAAGGGATTTGAGCAGTGAGAGGGCCACGATAGAAGCGATGACAAAAACACTTTACTGGCGCGGTCCGGATCAGCAAGCGGTATGGGTTTCTCCCACAGCTGCCATCGGTCACCGCCGTCTCATTGTGATCGACCCGGATGGCGGGGTTCAACCGATGGTATACGAGGAATCGCGGGGACGGGTGGTTCTCGCCTATAATGGGGAAATTTATAATTTTCAAGAGTTGCGTCAAGAATTACAGTCTCTTGGCCATCGGTTTAAGACTCGTTCCGATACGGAAGTGGTATTGCGGGGCTATCTGCAATGGGGAGAGGAATTACCCAAAAAATTAAACGGGATTTTTGCCTTTGCTGTCTGGGATGAAAGAAACAGAGAACTGTTATTGGTCAGAGACCATCTCGGAGTCAAACCGCTTTTTTATGCTCAAATCGGGGAGTCCGTTTTTTTCGCTTCGGAAATGAAAGCACTTTTCGCGCATCCTGATATAAATCCGGAAGTGGATGCAGAAGGGTTGGCAGAACTCTTTGTAATGGGAGTGAGAACACCGGGACACGCGGTATATCGCGGGATCAAAGAAGTATTGCCCGGCCAGTTGATTCGTTTTACACAGCGGGGGAAACAGGAGAGCATTTATTGGGAGCTGCAAAGCAAACCGCATACCGATGATTTGAAAACAACCTATCTCCATATTCGCGAATTGCTGAGAGATACTGTGAAACGGCAGTTGGTGGCCGATATGCCGGTAGTTTCCCTGTTGTCCGGCGGGCTCGATTCCAGCGGGATCGCGGCCATTGCCGCCGAAGAATACCGGAAACAGGGAAAAGAGCCGCTGCGGACGTTTTCGGTTGATTTTGTGAACAGCGAACGGGATTTCAAGGAAAACCTGATGCATCGCAGTTTGGATACGCCTTGGGTAAAAAGGGTTTCCGAACATGCCAAAACGGATCATCAACTGGTCATTTTCAATGATGAAGATCTGATCCAACATTTAAGCATCAGTTACCGTGCCCGCGATTTGCCGGGATCGGGAAATATGGATACATCCCTCTATTTGCTGTTTAAAGAGATGAAGAAATCTGCAACTGTCGCCCTTTCCGGGGAATCTGCCGATGAAGTGTTCGGGGGATATATCTGGTTTCACATGAAGGAAATGGTGGAAGCGGATACATTCCCCTGGGCGGCTGTTATCTCGCATCAAGATGAGCCTTTCTCTTATTTATCCGAAGAGATGAAAAAGGCGATCCGTCCCGAGGAGCACATCAGGACACGGTATTTGGAAGCGCTGCAAAAGGTTCCGCGGCTGGACGGGGAGGAAAAAGAGGAGGCGCGGATGCGCGAAGTTCTTTACTTGAACCAGAAATATTTTCTCCTGATGCTGCTGGAACGAAAAGACCGCATGAGTATGGCAACCGGTCTGGAAGTGCGGGTGCCGTTCTGTGATTATCGGTTGGTCGAATATGTGTGGAACATTCCATGGAAAATGAAATGTGTGGATGAGATTGAAAAAGGCATTTTGCGTCGCGCCTTTGCAGATGTACTCCCGCATGATGTTCTGTATCGGCGGAAAAGCCCGTATCCTTCCACGTACAGTCCCACTTATCTGCAATTGATCCGCGACCGCCTGAGCGCCATTTTAAATGATGCCCATTCTCCCCTTCTTCCGCTTGTCTCCACTTCGAAATTACGTGATTTTCTGAAAGGGATTCAGGGGCAGGAAGTTTCCTTTCAACTTCTCAGCTTTATTGAACGCTTGATCCAGATCGATTCCTGGATGCGCGAATATAAAGTAAAGGTTGTGCTTTAATCGAAGACGAGGCTTGGCGGGATATGAGGAGCCAAGCCTCTTTTCTCTGATTTTTCCCGGTCCGCTTGAATAAGATTTAGGATTTCACCTTCCGATAGCCTTTGTAAAAATAATATGTATTATTGTACTATTGCTATAGGGGAAAGAGACAGACCGTAACAAAAAAGACGTCTCCGCGGGGGAAACGTCTTTTGCGCACTATTCCTTCCATTTGATATTGCAACCGAGACTCGGCTTCTGTTTTACAGTGACCGGTTCATTGTTCAGAATTTGATCCAGAGCGCCGCGAATCGATTCGCCTGTGACCGGGATTTCATTGCCCGGGCGGGAGTCATCCAGTTGTCCGCGGTACACGCATTTCAAATTCTTGTCAAAGATATAGAAGTCTGGAGTGCATGCAGCTTGGTATGCTTTGGCGACTTCCTGTGTTTCATCAAAGAGATAGGGAAACGGATACTTGAATTCTTCGGCCACTTCCTTCATCTTTTCCGGAGAGTCGTCGGGATATTTTACCGCATCGTTGGAATTGATCGCAATAAAGGAGATCCCTTTGGAGATATAGTCGTTAGCCAAACGAACCAGTTCTGGTTGCACATGCTTGACAAACGGGCAATGATTGCAAATAAACATGATCACTGTGGCAATATCCGATTTTTGTTCAGTCAATGAAACGTTTTTGCCTGAGATGACATCAGGCAGGGAAAACAAGGGGGCGTCGGCGCCGAGGGGAAACATATTGGACTCCGTACGGGCCATAATCAAACTCCTTTCTTTTTGCATTATTATACCAAAAGGACGAGCGTTCCTTAACCCCTGACAATTCTTAATGGAGCGGAGGAAGATGGTATGTGGGCGGATACAGAACTGAGTAAAATGCTGAAGATTGACTATCCGATTATTCAGGCGCCGATGGCAGGCGGACCGACAACTCCCGAGTTGGTGGCCGCTGTTTCCAACGCGGGCGGGTTGGGCTCTCTCGGAGCAGGATATCTAACACCAAAGCAGATACGAGAAGCAATTCGGGATATTAGAAATCGAACCAACCGACCTTTTGCGGTCAACTTGTTCATACCCGGGCCGGTCGAAGTGAACCCGGAGCAAATTTCCCGCGTGAATCAATATCTAGCTCCCTACCGGGAACAACGGGGGATGGAGCCGGAACCGAAAGTGAAGACGTTTGCGGAATCGTTCGAGGAACAAGTGAACATCGTTTTGGAAGAGGAAGTGCCGGTATTCAGTTTCACTTTTGGTCTCCTTTCCAAGAAACTGATCAGGATGATGAAAGAGAAAGGAATCATTCTCATCGGAACAGCGACCACGGTTCGGGAAGCGGTGCAATTACGGGAAAGCGGAGTGGATGCCATTGTGGCCCAGGGAAGTGAGGCCGGCGGTCACCGGGGAACCTTTGCCGGTTCGTACCGGCAGGCGCTGATCGGAACCATGGCATTGGTGCCGCAAATCGTTGATCAGGTTGACATTCCCGTCATCGCGGCCGGGGGAATTGCTGATAGCCGGGGCATTGTTGCCAGTTTGGCTTTGGGGGCGGCCGGAGTGCAGCTGGGTACCGCATTTTTGCCCTGTGTGGAAAGCGGGGCCCACGTTCAGCATAAGAAGATGATTTTAAACAGCACCGAAGAAAGCACAGTGGTAACCCGGTCTTTGACGGGAAAAGCCGCTCGCGGGATCAGGAATACGATGGTGGAAGTAATGGAGAAGCTGGATGAACAGGACATTCCCGATTATCCGGTTCTCAACGGTTTGACACGGGATTTGCGACAGGAAGCGGCACGGCAAAACAACCCCGAATGGATGTCTTTATGGGCCGGGCAGGCAACGCGCCTTTGTTCTTCTGTAACCGCCGGCGAATTGATGGAAAAGCTTGTTTCCGGGGTGACAACGATTTTAAGGCAGCTAAAGGATGAATGACAGGGACAAACCCGATTTCAACAGAAAGGAAGAGGGGATCTCAATGCTGAATTTTGCCCTTACAGAAGAGCAGGAAGCCGTCCGGAAGTTAGTACGCTCATTTGTTGACAGGGAAATCAACCCCTTTATTCGGGAATGGGATGCCAAAGGGCATTTTGAAACCTCTGTAATCGAGCGATTGGCCGAATTGTCATTAATGGGGGTTTGCATTCCCGAAAAGTACGGCGGAGCGGGCATGGATTATAACACATTGGCGATTGTTTGTGATGAGCTGGAACGGGGGGACACCGCTTTCCGCACCGCCGTATCGGTTCACACGGGACTGAACAGCATGACGATTCTCCAATGGGGAACCGAGTTGCAAAAACAAAAGTATTTGGTGCCGCAAGCGCGAGGGGAGAAGATTGGCGCTTTCGGTCTAACAGAACCCAATGCCGGATCGGATGTTGCCGCCATGGTGACCACGGCAAAGCGGGCGGGAGACGAATATATCCTGAACGGACAGAAGACATGGATTTCGCTTTGTGATATCGCCGATCATTTTCTGATCTTCGCCAAAACCGATCCCGACAAGAAACATCGGGGAATCAGCTGCTTTATCGTTGAACGGACGTTCCCCGGCGTGACAACCCGCGCGATCAAAGGGAAATTGGGGATTCGGGCCGGCAATACCGGCGAAGTGTTTTTGGAGGAGGTTCGGGTGCCGGTGGAAAATCGGCTGGGCGAAGAGGGAGAAGGGTTTAAAATCGCCATGTCAGCTTTGGACAATGGCCGTTTCACGGTGGCTGCCGGAGCATGCGGCCTGATTAACGCCTGTTTGGAGGCGAGCATCAAGTATTGCCATGAACGGAAAACCTTTGGCAAGGAAATCGGCAAACACCAATTGGTCCAACAAATGATTGCCAAAATGTCCGCCAATCTGGAAATATCCCGCTTGCTCGTCTACCGGGCCGGCTGGTTAAAAAATCAGGGGAAGCGCAACACGCGGGAAACCTCATTGGCCAAGTGGATTGCTTGTGATGCTGCCTTTGAAGCGGCCAACGATGCCGTGCAAATCCACGGGGCATACGGTTATTCCAATGAATATCCGGTGGAGCGCTACTTGCGCAATGCAAAAACTCCTGTCATTTATGAAGGAACACGGGAGATTCACACCCTGATGCAAGGAGAATATGCGCTCGGGTATCGTGTGGACAAGCCTTTGCGCAAGATGCTTCCCCCTTGGCCATTTAACGAATAAGAACAAAAAGACAGCTTCCCGCCGCCGTTTACGAACTGTACCACCCGGAAAGCGTGTAAATACGGAAGATGCGAGAAAAGAAGAACAGCCCGATTCACCCGAAAAAACTAAACACACTTCGATTCCAATTTTATAAATAGGAAAAAAATTATGCTATAATAAAAAAATAAGGGAAGTGGACAACCATAAACACAGAGGAGATGAATGGTGTGCCACTTATAAAGGGCAGAAAACCGGTGAGAGTGATTCGGGTTGTTGATGGAGACACAATCAAGGTAAAAATAGACGGAAGAGTGGAACGGGTGCGCTTCTTGTATGTCGATACCCCGGAGTTGAACGCTGTCAATCTGCTGGAGCATTTCAAAGCGTTGGAAGCTAAAAGGTATATTGTCAGCCAGTTGAAGAAGGCGAAACAGGTCTACATCGAACAAGGAAAGCTTAACCGCGACCAATACGGACGTCTGCTGGCGCATGTTTATGTCGATGACCAGCATTTGCAAAAATTGCTTTTGCGAAAAGGTTTGGCCAAGTGTGTCTTCCCCAAAAAAGCGCGGGGCATCAAAGAAGAGATCAAGGTTTTGGATGAATTTAAACGAATCGAAGAGAAAGCCAAACAAGAGAATCGGGGAATATGGCAATACGAACAAGCTGGTGGCACGATGATCAACCGCGTCCGCAAAATCCGAAATTGATTTGCATCCTACGTCCTTTGGTGATGTAGGATTTTTTATTTTGCTTTGCAGCCGTGGCCGGCATCTCATAAAGGTAGATAATCCGGCATATCAATCAAAAAAAGAAAGGTCTGAGGAACAGGGGTGAGTCGAATGGACAGAGTGGGAAAAAGCGATTTTGTCAGCGGTTTTGTTCCCAATCACAACCACGGTTCGGTTGATTATACGTCCGTTGATGCCGGTCATGTTCATCAATGTTTGGATGTTTCCTCCCCGCCAATTCCGACAAAGGACGGGAGCCACATTCACTATACGGAAGGTTATGTTGTCTTTGAAAGTGGTCACATGCATTATTACAAGGCTTATTCCGGACCGGCCATCCCGGTGGGAAATGGTATGCATGTTCATTATTATGATTTTTATACATCGGAGGATGCCGGACATCGGCACCGGGTCAGGGGAGTGGATCAACCGGCTCCGGGAACCAAATAGCACGCCTTTGCGTTTAAAAGAAAAAGCTCCTGGATTTCCGCCAGGAACTTTTTTGTGCACTCTGTACCATCATTTCCTCATCCCGGTAAAGATGAGAATCGCGTCTCTTAAAAATTCGGTCATGCCAGGCTGCTTTTCATAGTATGCCTTGAAGCGCTCATCATCCACATACATTTGGGCAAGGCCGGCGTGTGCTTCCCTGCTGTAATCGCTCCAGTGGAACGTCAGCCAACGTTTATGCAGCGCCGCCGTTTTTTGCGCAAGTTCGCCAGCCGGATCACCAGTGGCAAATGCCTTGGCCAGCGTCGACTGAATTTCCTCTTCCAGCCGGGTCATCGCTTCAAATTCTTCTCTGGTCATGTTTTTCAGTTTTTCATTGGAGCGATCCACGGCTTCATCGCCGTATTTGGCACGAATTTCTTCACCATATTTGGCTTCGTTCTCGTCAATCATCTGCTGTTTCAAACCTTCAAATTTCTCCTGATCAGTCATGATGATTCTCCCTTCCATGGAGGCAATGGTTTTTTCCACATTGACAATCAGCATATCCAACCGCTTTCTTTTGTCAAGCAGTTGCCGTCGGTGTGCCCGCAATGCTTCCAGTCCGTCATAGTCAGGGGAAGTGACGATCTCTTTGATTACCTCAAGACGGACTCCCAGCTCTTTGTAGAACAGGATTTGCTGCAAGCGGTCAACTTCCGCATGACCGTAGATCCTGTAACCTGAGGAGTTGTATCTGGCCGGCTTCAGAATTCCGATCTCATCATAATACCGAAGCGTTCTGGCACTGATTCCTGCCAGACAGGCCAGTTTCTGTACCGTGTATTCCATGTGTTCACCCCCTGTGCTATTACTGTACACCTTTCCGTTTGCGTAAAGGTCAATCCTTTTTTTCTTCAATAAAATTGACCATATAAATAAAAAAATCTAAAATGAAAAAGGATAGTTTATCTTGGCTCTGGTGATTGCGATCTCGTGGACTTCAATTAACCGGAATATAATCGGTAAGGGTTTCTTTCTAAAATCATATACAATATCAAAAGCTCTGCAGTGGAGAAAGCGTTGTCCAAAAGGAGGATTTTATGCGTACAATTACAGACATCATGAATTATCGGGTTCATTTTACTCCGGGATTAGAAGCGCTGGTGGATCGCGGGAAACGATATACTTACCAGGAGTACAATCACAGAGTCAATCAAATGGCCCATTATTTGTTGGAATTAAAGGTGAAAAAGGGAGATCGCATCGCTATCCTGTGTAAGAACAATTATTTGTTTCCGGTTATTGTTCTTGCTACGATGAAATTGGGGGCAATTGCCGTTCCGCTGAATTGGCGACTGAATCCCAATGAGCTGGAATACATCTTAAGGGATAGTAAACCTGCAGTCGTCTTTTATGACAAGGAATTCTCTTTCTTGCTTTCCGAAGCCAAAAAACCAGATCTCCAGTTTACGGAGATCCGAGCAGAATCCGGCATAGATGGCCTTCTTTCTCTCGAAACCCTATTACATAACCGTCCTGTTGACGAACCTGATGTTGTGCTCCACGAAGATGATCCGGCAACCATTATTTATACTTCCGGCACTACCGGCAATCCAAAGGGCGTGGTCACCAGCCACAAAAGCTGGATTTTCAGTGTGATTGCCACTGCAAATGCATTGGAATGGCGTTTTCGCGACCGCTATCTCGCAGCTGCCCCGCTGTTTCATGTTAGCGGAATCATCATTACATTGGGCGCGATTTATCAAGGGATGACTATTGTCTTTATGGAAGATTTCGACCCTTCAAAAATATGGGAATTAATCGAGGCGGAGAGAATCGCCACCATGTTCGCCGTTCCGACGATGTTCATCTATATGCTGCCTGAACTGATGAGGAGCCAGAAAGAGATTACTTCCCTGCGAAACTTTATCGTGGGGGGATCGCCGGTTCCGAGAAAACTGATTGAACAATACGATCTTTACGGATATGAGATCACACAAGTCTACGGGTGCACGGAATGTACAGGCCTGTTTTCCGTCTGGCATCCCCATATGGGCATGGAAAAATGCATCTCATCCGGGAAGACCATTTTGGGAGGTGAACTCAAGATTATAAATCCCGAAACCGGTCAAGAAGTGCCCACTGGTGAAGTAGGAGAAATTTTGATCAGAGGGCCGCAGCTTTTCATGGGATACTGGAATAACCCGGAAGCTACGAGAAAAGCACTGAGGGATGGATGGTTCTGTACCGGAGATGCGGGAAAAGTTGATGAAGATGGCTTCTTATACGTTTTGGATCGATACAAGGATATGATCATCTGCGGAGGAACCAATATTTATCCTGCCCAGGTCGAAGGTGTGATCAAAGAGCTGGACGATGTTCTGGAAGTGGCTCTGATCGGGATTCCTCATGCAGTTTGGGGAGAAATTCCACGGGCATATATCGTCAAAAAACCCGGCTCCAATTTGACGGAAGCAGACGTGTTATATCACTGCCACCAAAAATTGGCCAATTATAAAGTATCGGAAGTGGTATTTATCGATTCACTTCCAAAAAACAACGTAGGAAAAGTGTTAAAGCGGGTATTAAGAGAGCAAGCGATCAAGCAAGGATGAAAATGTCTCACCCCCTCTCATTGCAAACGGGAGGGGGTTTTTTATTCCCGATTTCCGCAAACAATTTTTATAAAGCGCTTGACCCTTACCTTGGAGGAGGGATTAATGTATTAATCGAGGAGGAGAAATATGTTGTATACCGGGGGAAGTCCGAGATACGTGTAAAATATATAGTTACAAATGGGGAAAGTTAGAAAAAGCCGATTCCTGGTAAAGGAACGGCTTTATTTCATATTGGCCAATTATTTATAGATATCACTTGCTCTAGTACTCTTTGACTACCTTATAAAATGAGTTCTTTTTCAGCCCGAGTAACCGCATGAATTCAACGGCTGTAATCTATTTGTTTTTCCATCTCGAATAGTGAGAGGCTAATAACTGGCGTTGCTCAAGGGACAGCGTCTGTAAATTGAACTTGGGTCTCCCTAAATGTTTACCTTGAGCTTTTGCAAGCGAAACATAAGAATAGTTTTTTATTAAAGGGACTTTTTAGAATGATTATCGAAAAAAGTACTATCAAATCAGATGAATCTGATTCGAGAGGGTGAGGGAATGAAAAGCTCTGAACAACGTTTGGATTTTTGTTTGCAACCTGTGGGAGAAGTGTCCCAGGCGTTTCAGTTTTTGGGTGTACAGACGTTCCAGGAAGCCTCCTGTTATTTGCAGACGTTGCCGTACGGGCGGAATGCAGACCGGGTGGATGCGCGATCAGTCTTGCGCGAGGGGAAAGGGACATGTAGTACGAAGCACGCGCTGTTGGCCATGTTGGCGGAGGAAAACAACATTCCCGTCCGGTTGATGGTCGGCATTTATTTGATGAATAAGGCCAACACACCCGATGTTGGCGAGGTGTTAAAGAGATACGGCTTTGCGGTATTTGGATTTCACGCGTCTGACTGGTCAAACGGATGGGATCACCTTTCATTCCTGGCGGAAAAAGAGATTACACCCGAAGGAATTGGGGAGGAAAAGATACGGTTTCATCAAGATTATTTGAAACACTGGGTGACATCCTCAGGCGTGCCCATCAAGGACTGGAGAAAAGTGTGGGAGATACGTGAAGCGTGCATCGCCGCATTGACACACAATCGGAATGAACCTCCACCCTATCATCAAGCTAGGGGTAGATGTAGTGAACAAATAAACTTGACTACAGCATGAGGGGGGATTGACCTTAGCATCTATTGAGCGTACTGCATCTCCCCGGCACAAGCGTTCATACACCGAAAAGAGTTGGAACGGGTATACAAACCTTCGGGCGAAGAAGTTCGGTTTGTATACGAATTAACACGGGGCCCTAAATCCTTGCTAAGCGCAATGATTTTATTGAAGACTTCGCAACGGTTGGGCTATTTTCCTAAACTCGAAGAAGTGCCTGCTCAGATTGTCGATTATATCCGTGACCGAATGAAACTACCTCTTCTTTTGCTTTGATGGTGAAAGAAAAAACCTCTCCCTCACATTGGAGCGAGAATCCATCGATAGGAGGAGCGAGTCGAAACATGGCTCGATTCAGAAATACGGGAGTCGGAACTTCTTCGTCAGTTTTGACAGCTCAAACGCTTATATTTTGATGGACCAAAGCCAGTAGCTCCAACCCCATAATCATTTTCGGTACTTTTTTCAGCCTGATTTCCACCTATTTCCGAAATGGCGGCAAATTGCTCTATGCTCCCTCTACCCCTTATAGGGGTGAAGGTAGGCAGTTTTGGTATGATCTTACCAATAAATAGGATTTGACATGACACTAATCGGTGTCCTATAATGAATACGACACCAAATGGTGTCTAATTAATCGGTGTCATTTTAGGAAATGATTATAAGGGGGAGGTGATTTGAACGAAAAAAGGTCAAATGCGGGACGTTTTTGCCGCCGTTGCTGATCCAACTCGGCGTAAACTGCTTCGTCTGTTAGCAGATGCGGAAGAATTGCCTCTTCATGAATTAACGATTCATTTTCAAATGGGGCGTACAGCGGTTTCCAAACATTTGGCTATCCTTAAAGACGCCGGTCTCGTAACCGACCGAAGAGTTGGTAGGGAAACGCGGTATCGGTTGAATGCCGCTCCATTGAGAGAAATTCAGGATTGGGTATCTTTTTACGAGAAATTCTGGAAAGAAAGAATTGTGCTTTTAAAGGATTTACTACAAGAGGATTCAGGAGGAACAAAAATGAAACCAGATGTTTCACTAGATTTTCATTTTAAAAGTTCAATCGAGCAGGTGTGGTTTGCCTTAACAGATTCGGATACTCTCGCGAAATGGATAGGGATGGATAATGATTTTAAACCGGTCGTTGGGCATAAATTTCAGTTTCGGACCGAGCCAACAGAATGGTGGAATGGAATTATAGATTGCGAAGTACTCGAAGTGGACGAGCCTCAGAAGTTATCTTACACTTGGGTAAGCGGTTCGGAAAATACAACGGTTACATGGACTTTGAAAAAAGCTCCGGACGGTACTACCCATCTGCATCTTGAACAAACTGGATTCAAAAATGAACAAGCGAAAAACGGAGCGATTCATGGTTGGCAGAGAATGCTTGACCAGCTCGAAAAAGTGTTGGCATAACTGTGCGGGCGCTCATCAAATCACCCCCAACTTGATATGGGGATCAATCACGTAACCATTAAGGTCGCAAAATCTACACATCTTGAGGAACTATTAGCGAAGATGTTCGCATGGTGCGAGCTTTATAGATTGAGGTGAATTTTATGAATTTAGGATTTAACTTTTATTTAGTCTTGGATGGAAATGGACAAGAAGCTGTTAATTTCTATGAAAACACATTGGATGCAGAAATTGTTACAGTTGTTCTTGATGATGCGAAGGAACGTGTACAACATGCACATTTAAAAGTGGGTAATACGGATTTTATGCTTTCAGACGAATTACCACCAAATAAAATAAAATCATCTCAGGTGACCCTATACATGCCGTTGAAGGATGCAGAAAAAGCAAAAGAAGTATTTGGTGGTCAAATAGTTTCGCCGATGCAAGAAACTCCCTGGAGCCCAGCACATGGAGTAGTAACAGACAGATTCGGCGTAACTTGGATCCTCAACACACGTAACTAATCATATAAATATAGCCTAGAATTTATGAGGCGATTGCTCTCCAGCTAATATCGGAAGCGATCGCCTCATTGTTTTGGAGCATTTATCATTGAACACTTGAGTCTTAGATGGCGTTTTATTGGGTAAATGGTGGCCAAAATCGACGGATGCTCCTTCTACCCCTACCCCATCAGGAGGAGCGAATTCGGGAATAAAAAACTTTACAGAATATGTATTCTGTCAACAAAATTTATCCGAACCCATTGAATTTACTTTACAGAATACGATGTAATGAAGGCAAAATTAACTTTTACAGAATACATAACCGATGAGGTGATCATGATCAACTACTTAGACCAATTTGAAACTTGGCTCAAACAAGAAGGAAAGGGTTTCCTATCTCCGACCCGTCGACTCTTCGAGAAATGGTATATGGAAACCAATCGTGTCGATTTCATCCCAAAAGACATTACGATCTTGGATGTCCAAGATTGGAAGCAACACATGCAAACCAACGAAAAATTGAAACCGGCCACCATCAATAAGCGAATTTCCTCCCTGAAAGTTTATTGGTCCTTTCTCATTGATACGGGTCTGGCTCCGGTTGATATCACGAAAAAGGTGAAAACCAAGCGCTCCTCTCAGGTCAACGAGGCTCCGCGCTGGTTAGAACGAAGAGAAGTGGCCAAAATTCTTCATTCTGTCGAAAGCGTCAAAAACGAATGGAAACGCAAGCGATAAAGCGACGATCATGATCTTGTTAAGAGCGAGCCTGCGGATCAGCGAAGTGAAAGATTTGGATTTGATGACGGTGGACGAAAGATATTGGTCACTGCCGGAAAAGGTGGTAAATGTCGCATGGTCTCCATGAATCCCGATTTGATTACCGCTTATAAGGAATGGATCGAGCAGCGCGGCCAGCTCGTAACCGACCGCCTCTTTGTTACCCGCAAAGGCGCGCCGATTACACGCCAGGGGATCCATGACCAATTAAAAAAATACTTCCTTGTCTTGGATGACAAAGAAGTATCTGCCCATTGCTTGCGCCATACCTTCTGCAAAAGCTTAATTGATCAAGGCGTGGATATTCAAAATGTGGCTGCGCTCGCCGGTCATGAATCCATCGAAACGACCCGGCGCTATACGACACCATCGAAAAGAGAGCTAAGAAAAGCCGTTGAGCTTATTAGTGAAGAACGGATGTAAACCACAAGTTATTAGCCGACACGGGTAACCCCTTAAATGATGAATAAATAATTGTGCCGGTTCCAAGCCATTACCCTGAAATACACAAAGAGCTACCCGAGAAGGGAAGCTCTTTTTCATGTATAAAAACAGGGGTCTAGGAGCCTTCAAGTGGTTTTTAGCTTTAATTCCAGCTTTCCATCAAAGGCGCTGAGGCGGTTCTTGTAAATCGATTACGTAATCACCAAATCGCTTGATATGTTCTGTTAGATAAGGGCTGAGTGCACTCAGATCGTCTGGGTCTATGTAATAACCTTCTCGCCTTAATTGACATGCAATTGGATTAAAGCAACCATTATCGAGTAAAAATTGTATGGGTAGATGTTCACATTGGTAGAAAAGAAGATTTAAGAGAGGGGTGCTATAATATAACCTGATCCTCTAAGTTTCTCCATAAGTGATGCGCTTCCCTGGCAATATGTTCTAATAAATCTGGCGGTGAAGTTGTAACAGCAGCACATCGTTTGATTAGATCGTCTAATTCCAATTTAAATGCTTCGAGATCTTTAGCTTCTTTAATAACCATTTGGTTGAAGTTGTGTAAAACCGGTAACACCTCATTACGTGGACGGCGTATCATTGTTCTGAGTGCATTTGCTTGGAGAAATAGGTTTTCAAATTTTTTTGTCATTTGTCTAACCCGATCATGAAGTTCATAATTTGATGTATCTAAATAATGGCTTATAAAGCTAAGATGATCCGCCATTTGCCTCAACCAAAAGTAATTTTCATGTATGGTTGCGTCGGCTGGTGAAACTCGCTTACCAGTCTGTAGTAATTTAAAGACTGACACAGTCTCTTCTGCTTCCCGTATCATATGATCGAGAAGTGATTGTGGAGTTGAAATAATGACTTCACACCGTAAAGCTTTATCCAGCGTATAGGTGAGTAAACTGTGAAATTCATGTGTCGCATGTTGAGCTTCATTAATCAAAGTTCCGACATCCGCTTTTTTTGATTTTGCTTTTTCCAATATCGTTCCCAAATGCTGAATCATATACTGGTTCGTACGGGCTAGTTCCACTTCATAATGGCTTATTTCTCTATCAAAAAATCGACCGTGATCAAAATTGTTTTGTACCCAAAAAGCTATTATCCCATAGATGTCTCTTTCATAATTATCCGTATAGGACATAGTCCCACCCCATTCTTGTTAGTAACTAATCATATGATTATGTAAGGCATTTGCCGCCATATGCCCAAAAAATGAAAAAAACGACTAGGGCGTGTCTGGTGAATCACTAATTGAGCCAAATCATCAGGGAAATCAAGCCGATGGCAGCAAAAAAAGTAAGCTACCCGTTTTTCATAACGAGTGGCGAAGCCGCGCCATTGTTTCAGACGATTAATACAGCCTTCAATCACGTTTCGACTTTTTTGGACCGGCGTTCAGCCTGATCCCTACGTTCCGGGATTGATGAGGAATGCCCCGTTTAAGCAGAAGAAGTCGACAGGACGGATAGCTGTAACCACGGTCCGCAATGAGATGATCCGGCCTCTTACGAGGCCTTCCTTTTCCGAAACTGGGAACACAGATCGAGTCGAGCAAAGCTTGCAATTGGGTGCAATCATGTTGCTGACCCGGAGTGAGGGTAAAAGCAAGCGGACAACCTTTCCCGTCACAAGCGAGGTGAATTTTTGTCGTCAGATCTTCACGGCTTCGTCCGAGTGCCTCATTTTGGAAGCGAGGATCCCCCTTTTTTTGGCGCGCCTGCGGCTGCTGATGAGCTCGGACAATGGTGCTGTCGACGAAAACAAGCCAATCCACATCAGAAACGGCATGACAGTAGGTTTGGACATGCTTGAGCTAGCGATCTCATGTTCCACCTTTTTCCAATGCGTATTTAAGTGCTTCAGCTGTTTTTTGCGCAAAAGTTATGGGATTTTCTACAGATTGCCAATGGATAAACATCATCCGAGGTTTGTCAAACAGCCAATGATTATGCAAAGCCGTTACTAGAATATTTCGTTTTCGTAATGCGGAGATAAAACGGTTGACGTCTTTTTGTAAAATATGAGTTTCCCCAAGATTTAAAGCTCGCCCATTTTTATCGATCGATTCAAAGGAAAATAAAGCTGCCAATGTCAAAGGCGATTTAGACCGACGACCTTCAATGGTAACATGATGGGGGATAATCCGGGTTACGGTACAAACACCATTGACAATTTGAGGAGTTCCGCCAAGTATGGCTGCAAATCTTTTACAAACAGGACCTACTGTTTTCACCTCATAACCTCCTTTTACAATAAGGGTACAAATTAAGATATGAATTAAAATAAAATTGTGAAACTGCTATCCAACTAGGGCGTGTCTGGTATGTCAGATCCGGCTATATAGGGACTGCCCAAATTCATTAGATTACTGAGATTTTCGAGCAGGTCTTCTCTAATTGTTGAACTATAAGGGGTTAATCCGAGGTAAATCCAAATCTGGCCACATTAATTCTGCGTCACTTTTTGATCCATATGTCACTTTTAGAGCACTTTTGTGCTTATTGTATATGAGTGGGAAAATTTTTTTCATGATTTTTGTTCGTTATGTCACTTTTGGCTCATTCGGTCCCCATATATAAAATGAGGGAATTTTTTTGCTCATTATGTCCTTTTTCATTTATTCACTGTGCATAAATAGTGAACGGATTTTTTCGCGATTTTATGCGCGCACACCCCTGTTAGCGTCGTGTAATAGTAATGAGAGGACGTCCAATTGCGGGCGTCCTTTTTTCTATCCAAAGGATTGATTTGATGCGACAACCGGTGACTTGGGAACAGTTAAGCGTATCTTGGCCATCATCTCCATTGTTGTTGAGCTAATGAAATAAGATGCCCGAAATACTTGGGCAGCTACAAAAAACCTCTCCCCCACATTGGAGCGAGAATCCATTGATAGGAGGGGAATGTTCCTTCCACAAGGAAAGGAAAATCGATTTTTTTCGTCTCCGGCTGTGCGAAATGCTCCTCCCGCCGGTAATGTATAATGTACGGACAAAACGAAGGGGGCGATACCATGGTGAACAAGTATATCACCCGGGAGCAAGTGATGGTGATGATTGGACTAGCCCAGATTTTGATCGAACTGTTGAAGAGATAGAGGGAAGCCGCCGATGACTGGAGAACCCCCTAAAAAGGAGGCTGCCCAATCGCTTGGGTAGCCTTATGGTTTCGGGGTGATTTGGTTCTGACGCTTCATCCCTTTATTCGAAATTTTGATTCATTTTTTGATCATCCTATGATAAAATGTCAAGGAGATGGAAGCAAATTTCGCTTCTTTTTCTTGAAACGAAAAGTTGCGCTAAACTCTACGATGCGTTCTTATCCCATCTCGACAGGAGGAAATGAGTCCAAAAACGATTCAGACCTATCGAACGATTCTTACCGATGTGGAATCGTATGTAATCAAATCCAAAGGGAAAGTGCTTTTATCCTATATCCATTGATTTTTGGACCGATATCTTCCTAGACCGCGTTTCCATCCCACGAATAACGTCTGCTCTCTGGGTGGTTCTTTTGTTTATTTCAAACAAAAACTGTCATGACAAACGAATAGCCACAACCCAGACATGAAAATGTTTCCATGTTGAATTTCCAGACCATACTTGTTAACACCAAGTCAGAGAAGAACTACGCGCTCTTTTATAGTGGTTCGACCCTGGAACAAAAACTGTATAAATTCACTCAGCGGACAACCCTATGTCGACATCGAATGGTAAATGCGATGATCACGGACAGAAAAATGGTATTATTTTTCGAGTGAATTTCCAGACTTGGAACTATCAAGACAAGGAGAAGTGAATATTCACAAAAACACGAATTAACATCGTGGTGGCTTTTTATTGCCTTTTTCAAGTTAAAGCGGCTTCTGCGAAGGATTTAAAAAAGAGGTGTGCTGATTTATTTTCACAGAAAAAAAGCCATCCTTATGGACGGCTGATGAGCTGGCTATCATGGGGCTCCATTAAAGATACGTCGCATCATCGTATACGGTCTCTTTCCCCTGTATACTAATGATCTAGTTCATCATATGATGATTTCCCTTTGGGTGTGACAGAATGCTGACACCCAGCACCAATCGTTAACCAAAAACATATAATATTAGAAAGAGTTTTACTTCCATCTACTTCCCCGCTTTTACTCCATCCTTTTTCATTTCTTCCCCTACCCTAAATCAAACTTCCTTTTGTTCTATGAAAGGAGGTGATCGGTATGTGTTTCAGAAGAAGACACCGTCGTTGCTTCCGATTCTGTTGCCCGCGCCGCCGTCATCATCGCCGCCACCACCGTCGTCACCACCGCCGCCATCGCCATGAGTGCTAATAACTGTAAGGAAACGCTGTACTAAATAATACAAAGGGTTACTGACCCTCCAATAAAGAAAATACTGTCTTTCATTTATCAATTTGTTCTTACTACAAGGTCAGTAACCCTATTACATAAAATATTTTGTTCCTAATTTTCGTGGGCTGCCTACAGCGGTTGAACCTTAATTTTCTCGATTGAGATACTCCTTCAAGATTTCGCTGCATTCGACCTTGATCCACTCATTCAGGAACTTCATTTCCTGCCTATATCCTTTGTACTTGTAGGCTACATAGCGATACTCCGGTTCCTGTTTGATCTCGATGATTTCCCCTGGCGATCTTCTGAAATACCCCCTTCCGTCATGTCCTTTTCGGCGGTGAAAGCATTATTGCTGATAATCATCCGGAAGAGCAAGAAAAGGTGATTAAGTACAATGATCTTGTTGCAAACGCAATTATTCTTCAGAATGTAGTGGACTTAACAGCCATGTTACGGGGGTTGACCAGAGACGGATACGGAATCGAAAGTGAAGCCGTGGCTACTTTGAGTCCTTACATGACCAGTCACATTAAGCGCTTTGGTGACTATGTAATTGACATGGACAATGCACCTGAGCCCCCAGAACCACAATTAATCCTGCCAACTAGCATTGTGGAATAGCAAGTCATAAACTAACCAGCTCCCTTAACGTGAAACAGGCAAGGGAGCTGGTGTTATTGTGGTTTGGGACAAATTTCCATTTATAACTGTATATTTTTACACGTATCTCGGACTTACCCCTATACCGTTAAACAGGTTTCAAAGATCGCGAACGTGACAGTGAAAACATTGCATCATTATCATAAAATTGGTCTTTTGCTGCCTTGCGAGGTGAACGATGCCGGTTATCGCCTCTACGGCAGGAAAGAACTGGAGCGTTTGCAGGAAATACTGTTTTACCGTGAACTCGACTTTCCTCTCAAGAAGATTAAAGAAATTTTGACTGGCGAGCATGATCGGATAAGGATACTGAAAGAGCAAAAAAGGCTGCTGCAGGCTCGTATGGAAAGAACAGCAGACCTGATTCAAACAATCAACGAATCGATCCGCTCTGCCGAGAAAGGAGAACCCATGGATCAAGCAGACATGTTTAAAGGTTTTGAAACGGAAGAAGAATGGCGTAACGCGATGCGTGAGCAGACTGAATATTTAAAAGAGAACTACGGCCACGACCTGGGAGAGAAACCGATCGTTCCCGAGGAGATGAATGAAGAGGCCAGATTGGCCCAACAATTCATCACAGGTATGGCCCGCGCCCTTGCGAGCGGGATCAAGCATACTGACAGCCATGTTCAGCACTTGATCGATTCACATGTAGCCGGTCTCAAACAACGTCACCATATTGAAACACCGCGAGATTTTGCTGCAATGACGCGCTTCTTTTTGGATGATGATTTCCATCGTCAAATGCTTGAAAATCAACAGACTGGTCTTGCTTATTATCTATGCTTGGCAGCGGAGCATTTTGCGGACAAAATGAATTGATCAAATTCCGGGACACGGACACAAAAAGAGACTGTTATTCGAATAATTAAATACAGGGGGTGGACAAGATCAAAAAGGTACTGGCAGGTCTGTTGGCGTTTTTGTTCGTATTTGTTTTGTCATCCGAGCAATCCTATGCGGCTACGTTTGTCAGAGGCAAAGCCGTGGTTACATCAGAACACAGCACAAGCGTATTTTATGCCAAAGCGGGCGAGATCTACTTTAAAAATGACAATCTGGCTGATCGTGAATATATTGATATTCGCATTGAACTTTACAAGAAAGACGGGACGCTTGTGCAAACCCGTATTGGCAATGCATACAATTTTGTCTCCCACGCCGATTCCCCTTATACCGTTCCCGAAGACGGCTATTATTTCTTCCGACTGGTCAATGAGACTCCTGACAGCCACTGGTATGTCAAATATTCAGTTTCCGACCGGTCCCGTTTTTGGAATTGAACAGATAAAACCCATCATATGAATATGGTGGGTTTTTTTCTATACAAAAAAGGAGAGTTAAGCATGGAACCTTTTTGGCTGGAAATTGCAAAGCGAATTCAAGCGATTGCCCAATCAGGCCTGGCTTATTGCAAAGATCCCTTCGATCGGGAACGCTACCGGGAATTAAGAGAAATCAGTGCATGCATGGTCTCCCGCTATTCGGAAACATCCATGAAAAGGGTAAGAGAGCTTTTTTTGAACGAAACCGGTTACCAGACACCGAAGATTGACGTGAGAGCAGTGATCCTCCAAGATCAGCACATTCTGTTGGTAAAAGAGAGGAGCGACGGGAATTGGACACTTCCCGGGGGATGGGCGGAACCCGGGTTGTCTTTGGGAGAGAACATCGTAAAAGAGGTAAAAGAGGAGTCCGGATATGAGGTGGAGGCGGAGCGGATCCTCGCAATCTTGGATCGGAATCGGTACAACCACCCGCCTTCTCCGTATTCCATTTATAAAATTTTTGTTCTTGCACGACTGATCGGAGGCCAACCGTCCAGCAGCATCGAAACGGAAGCAGCAGCTTTTTATCCGGTTGATCATCTTCCCGATTTATCAACCGAACGGATTACCGGGGAACAAATACAGATGATGATCCAATTGGCGGCATCGGGGAAAACGCATCATGATTGAGGCGAAAAAGCGGCACTCACGCAAGAAAGAGTGCCGCTCGGTCTGTTCAGGAAAGGCGGGCCGTTCCGAAATGCACCAGTTGAATTCCCAACTCTTGCACGCGTTTTTTCACTTCCGGGTGAGTCAGTGTTTGCAATTCAGTGACCCGATAATCGGTCAAGGCGGACAGGCGCTTTAAATCATCGTCGATATAACCCGGGTGGCAGTTGAGTTCAGTCAGCCCTTCAGACAGATTTTCCAAATGCCCCAGAAGCTTGTTCAACCTGTCTTCCTGAAAATAAATATCCCCGATAAAAAACTCGGTCGTAGCAGGGTGGGAAGGAGGAAGTTCTGAGCGCTTGGAAACAAGGGGCATATTCATTTCTTGAAAGTTCAAAGTAAACGTATGCCGGGTCGGCAAATTTTCTTTCTTTGCCAATTCAAGAAATAACGACCGGACAGACGGCATGATCTGAATATAATGATGTGAATCCAAATGCGTAATCTTGATCCCGGATGCTTTCACTTTCTCCCATTGGGCGGCCAATTCCTTGGCAATGTCTTCCGTCTTCCAGTTTTCGATTGTTTCTCTTGAGATCGGCCGAAAGTTCCCCTGATCGTCAACCAACGAGGGGATTTCTTCCGGGGGAAGGAGAGGGGCGCCGTAGGTAAGGTTAAAATGGAAGCCAATGCCGAGATCAGGTAGTTCATTGGCAAGGCTGACAGCATTGTCAAACCCGGGCATGTTGGCCATGATCGTGGTACTGGTCACAATCCCGTTTTGATGAGCTTCAACAATGCCACGGTTGACTGCGTCAGATAAGCCGAAATCATCTGCATTTACAATCAGGAAACGATGCATGGTTTCGTTTCATCCCCTTTTATTTTTATCTCTTTCTACTATTAGTTTAACATATCGTTTGTATCACTAATTAAAAGGAATCAGGACTTAACAAAATAGACAAAGAGGAAATATATGAAAATATTATTTCCACAACATTCAGTTCAACTGATTCATAATACAAATCTGTTTATGGTATATACAAACAAATATTCTGTAAATACAAACACCAGCTAAACTGAGAGGATCGATCATTCAGACAATCATCCATTTTTTTCGGTTCGGATACCGGAACTGGTAACACTCTGTCACTGTGGATATTTATCCAGTCCAGACTGATCCGGCAGTCTGAGATCACGTTTTGGATGATAAAAATAAGCTTATCGGCCAAGCGCGGCGAGATAGCTATTTTTTGCGAACATTGCCTTTAAACTGTCGGGATGATGGTCTGTGACCGATCGAAAAAATAGCATGGCGGGGATCACGATGGTAAAGAAATTTATTACAGATCTGCCGATTTATTTTATTTCAATTCCTAATATTCATCCCAACCGATTCAAAATGCAAATCAGTTTACAATACATACACACGAAAATTTCGAATAGTATAAGGAGGCATTGGCTGATCCGATCTTTACCGTTATACAACAAATGCCCCGAAACGCGACTGTTTCAGGGCATACTCTGAGTATAAGGATAACTCAACGAGAAGAAAAAGTCTATTCTTTTTTTGAGATATAAACTATATTTTTAAAGCATGTTTGGAGACAAGGGAGGTGAATGGTGATGGAAAGAAGGAAATTAGGGAGTTTGGAAGTATCCGCTATCGGACTCGGCTGTATGGGCATGTCCGAATTTTATGGAGAGACAAATGAAAAGGAAGCGATTGCCACCATTCATCAAGCGTTTGATTTTGGCGTCAACTTTTTCGATACAGCTGATCTGTATGGTGTTGGGGGAGCAAATGAAATCCTTGTTGGCAAAGCATTAAAGGGACGCCGATCAGAAGCGATTGTTTCAACCAAATTTGGAGTGGTCCGCAACGCACAAGGGGATATAACAGGGCTGAACGGACATCCCCGATATGTAAGAAGAGCGATTGAAGGCAGTTTGCGCAGGCTCGGGATGGATTACATTGACCTTTATTATCTGCACATGCCGGATCCAAATGTGCCGATCGAAGAAACAGTGGGAGCCATGGCAGATCTGGTGAAAGAAGGAAAGGTCCGCTTCCTCGGGCTTTCCAATGTGGATGCTGATCTTTTAGTCCGTGCCGTCAGCGTGCATCCGATCACAGCTTTACAGACGGAATACTCCATATGGAACAGAGACGTCGAGGAAATCCTGCCGGTCGCCCGTGATTCAGGAATTGGCCTTGTCGCTTACAGCCCGCTTGGAAATGGTTTTTTAACAGGTAAAATCAAGGAATACGATGACTTTGCGCAGAATGATATCAGACGTCGTTTCACACGATTTAAAGAGGAAAACTTCAAAAAGAACCTGAACTTAGTGACGGAGCTTGAAAAAATCGCAAGAGAAAAGGAAGCAACTGCTTCGCAAATTGCCTTGGCCTGGGTATTGTCTCAAGGGGATGATATTGTGCCCATCCCAGGGACCAAACGAAGAAAATATCTGAGGGAAAACATCGAGGCGGTGAAAATCACCTTAACAAAAAGGGATCTTCACCGATTGAACGAGATGGCAAAGCGCTTCTCCGTCAAAAGTGAACTTTAGCGAGCGTTAATCATTGGCTTGATCAGACCGAGCCGTTGGTAAACAAGAAAAGGAGAGGATCCGAAATCCTTCTCCTTTTACTCATTTTATGAGGTTTCTGCAGTAGATTGGGGAGTGTTGACATGTTGTGCGGTTTCTTTTTTGCGGTTCAGTATGAGGTTAAGGATGATTGCCGTTAAGCTGCCAATGACAATTCCGTTGTCCACGATCACCCGGATGGATTCTGGGATTTCTTTAAATACCGCGGGGACGACGGAGATTCCCAGTCCGATTCCGATGGAGCAGGCAACGATGAGCAAATTCTCGTTTTGTTTGAAATCAACGGTTGAGAGAATGCGAATCCCCGAAGTGATGACCATTCCAAACATCGGTACCATTGCCCCTCCCAAGACTGCATTGGGGACAACGGTTGTGATTGCCGCGATTTTGGGAAGCAATCCCAAAACCATCAAAATGAGACCGGCGGAGACAATAACCGAGCGCGATTTGATTTTGCTAAGGGCGACAAGACCGACATTCTGCGAAAAACTGGTGTAGGGAAAAGAGTTGAACATCCCGCCGATCACATAGGCCAATCCTTCTGCCAAGAAACCTTTTTTGACGTCATAATCGCTTAATTTTTTTTCGCACAAGTCGGCCAGGGCCATGAAGACACCCAAAGATTCGATCATACTGACGATGGCAACCAGGGTCATCGTAAGGATGGAGGACAGGTGAAACTGCGGTAAACCAAAATGGAAGGGTTCCACGAGTTGAAACCATTTTTCTTTACTGACGGAGGTAAAGTCAACAATTCCCAATCCCCAAGCCACGGCCGTGCCGATGATCATGGCGATCAAAACGGAAATCGAGCGAATGTAGCCTTTGAAAAAGCGGTTAAGCAAAATTACAATGGCCAAGGTGAGAGCAGCCAAACCCAAATTTTCGATTTTTCCAAAGGACTGCGAACCTTGTCCGCCTGCGACATTGTTCATTGCTACGGGAATCAGCGAGACGCCGATCGTGGTGACGACCGAACCGATGACGACAGGCGGGAACCACTTGACAATCTTGCTGAAAATCTGTGAAACGATCATCACGATGATTCCGGAAGCGATGATGGAACCGTAGATTGCCGGTAATCCTTCAAGTTTGCCGATGGTGACCATCGGTGGGACGGCAGTAAACGTGCAACCCAGGATAATCGGGAGTTTGACGCCGAGGAATCGCCCGCCTGCCACTTGCAAGAGAGAGGCAATTCCGCAGGTAAACAGGTCAATCGAAATCAGGTAAGCCAAGTCTTGTTGATTCATTCCCAAGGAAGACCCGACGATCAAGGGAACAACAACTGCTCCGGCATACATGGCCAGTACATGTTGAAATCCCAAAAATAAAGTCTTCCAGATCCCTAAATTATTCATAAGAAACCTCCTGAGATGAGAAGTGAACGATTGGTGGATCGAAAGAGAAAAAACGATATAAAAAACGAACAATTACATTAATATAATAACGCATTGTTCTGTTTTTGCAAATGTTTATCCAATCAAGCCGCCAGAGCGATTCTAAGCGGGTTTAGAGCCTTTTTATTTTTTTGATAGGTTTGGGTATTGGAAATAAGAAAAACGGCCTTAGAATCGAAATAAGAAGGTTGTTATTTTCGGGAATAAAGGAAGAAAGAATCTTAAAAGGATATATTTACCTCGATTGGCCGGAAGGATACCGGGGATGAAGAAGATCCATTCGGCACCCGAAAAACTATGATACCAATTAAAATTCCTCATCAGAATCCAATTCTTCAATAAAATCCTTTAAGTCATTTGCCAGGTTATTAAGAGTGAAACTCTTACTGTGGTTGATCTGCTCCAAGCGGTCAACGGCACGCTGGATGATATTTTTAGCTTGTCTCAAGTCTTGAATCGTCAGATCCAGTTGATATCTTTTATCCAATTGTAAGCCCTCCAGAAAATGATTTGTCTAATACAATAGTGGTAGACCGGGAATAAGTCAAGTTGAAAGAATTATCCGAACTATGTATTTTGCAAATTGGTTTGCGCTAAAAACAGGATACAACCAATCGTCGGAATGCCACCATGAATAAATGCTGCCAGAAGCAAGATGGTGATTATCGCATGTACAGGGAGAAGCATCAGCCGGGTTGCCGAGTAATATTTTGCGGTTGAAAAAACTGAAGACAGTTTCTGTAAGAGAGATCTTCAGGTTGGAAATGATGATCAGAGAAACCGGGGTTATATGGGTGTTTTCGGATTACATAAACAGGGATAAAAGGAGATGAATAGGAGAAAAATCGCCTCCTGATCCCCTGTAATCCCCTCACATACCGTAACAAAACAAATATTTTGTTACGGTATGTAAATCTGATCTTCTTCCTTTGGCAAAATTTTGGTTTCCTCTTTTTCATATCTTCTGTTTCTCTCGTCTCTGTCTCGTTAGAAAAAGTTAACTATAGTTTTGAGAAATTATTTTCTTTTAAATCGTATTAAAACCACAAGAGGTCCGATTAATTAATCGGACCTCTTGTGAAAATCATCTACCCTATTTTATTCCGGTGGTTGCGATCCCTCGGATAAAGTGGCGTTGGAAAATCAGGAAAACAATGATAATCGGAATCGTCATGATCATTGTTCCGGCCAGAATATGATTCCAGAAAGCGTTATATTCCCCGTACAATGTGCTTAAACCGACAGGCAAAGTATACATTTCTTCTGAACTGGCCAGGAGATTGGGCCACATAAAGCTGTTCCAGTTGCCCATAAATATGAAAATCGTTTGTGTGGCCAAAGCCGGTTTGCTCAGGGGCAAAATGATCTTCCAAAAAACGCCCCACCGTGAAAGTCCGTCAATAAAACCCGCCTCCTCCAACTCCCTGGGAATTGATAGGAAAAACTGGCGCATGAGAAAAATGCCGAAGCTGTTTACCATCCAGGGGATGGTCAGACCATAATAGGTATCGACCCAATTCAATTTGCTTAGGAGAATATAGATCGGAACCAGTATAACCTGAGGAGGAATCATCATAATCCCCAGTACGAGGTAAAACAAAAATGACCTGCCCCGAAACGGAATTCTTGCCAATGCAAACCCGGCCATTGAATTGATTATCAGATTCCCCACCGTGACAACAGCGGCGACAATTAAGCTGTTGATAAACCACTGAAAAAAGGGGTATTCATGGCTGAAGATCAAATTCGTATAGTTCTCCATGGTCAATCTGGATACAGGCACCCACCATTTGTTTGTATCGGGAGTCAACTTAAGCGAAGTGAAAAACGACCACAGAAACGGAAAAAGTGTGATACAGGCATAGCCGATGGCGATAATGTAAAGGAATATTCGTGCCGCTCTTTTCCACATGGAAACTGATCCTCCTCGACTCCGCATTATTGATAAGTCTCATCCTTGAAAATTTTCCTTTGGATGATTGTCAAAATTAAAATAACGGCAAACAGGAAAAAGGCAATGGCTGAAGCATAACCCATATCAAATTGCTTGAACGCTTCATTATACAGGTATAAAACGACGGTCAAAGTGGCGTCCAAAGGGCCGCCGTCCCCTTTGGAAATGATGTACATTTGGTCAAATACCTGAAATGTCCCGATAATGGACATCACAACGATAAAAAAAGTGGTTGGTTTCAAAAGCGGCAAAGTAATATGCCAAAATTGCCGCCATCCCCCTGCCCCGTCCACTCTTGCCGCTTCGTACAAATCTTGCGGAATCTCCTGCAAGCCGGCAAGGTATATCACCATAAATTGCCCGACTGTCGTCCAGATCGCCATCAGCATGATTGAGGGCAAAGCAAAATCAACATCCATCAACCAGCTTCTTCCCTGAATCCCGAACTGGGACAGAAATAAATTGACCAAACCCTCTTTTTTGAAAAGGTAGAGAAACATAACGGAAACGGCTACAGATGAAGTGACGGTCGGCAAAAAATAAGTAACGCGAAAAAAAGTTTTCCCCTTGATCTTGCTGTCTACGATCAGTGCCAATAACAGAGAAAGGCTGACTTGAACCGGTACGACTCCCAGGGAATAAAGCGTGGTATTCCAGAGAGCGCGATGGAATCGCTGATCTGTAAATAAGCGCAAATAGTTATCCAACCCGACAAACGAGGACAATTCGGGATTAAGGAAAGAAAAATGCTGAAAGCTGAGATAAAAGGCATAAAGGATCGGACCGATAAAAAATGCGGATAAACAGGCCACTGCCGGCAAAACGAACAGATAACCCATAAATGGATCGCTCGTCCAGCGCTTTTTCCGTTTCATGTTTTCACCTCGCCTGATGAAAAAAGAGAGAGCAAAAAGCGCTCTCTTTGATTATTGTTTTTTGTTCGCTTGTTGCTCTGCCGCAGCTAACGCCCTGGCTACATCATGTTCTTGTCCCAATACCAGTGACTCGGCGGCCTTGTTGACAGCATCCACCAAGGCGGACCCGGCATCGCCGTATTGAAAGGGCTGGGCGTATTTCGCTCCGTTGACAAAAGCGGCCCGTTCAGGATAGGTTTGAATGAACTTTTCTCCCATCGCTTTTCGGGACGGCAAGGCTAACCCGCTTTTCACCACATAGGATTGCCCCTTTTCGCTGGTGAGGAAATTGATTAATTGAAACGCGATATCTTTATGCTCACTCCGTTTGGACATCACGTAAGCTACCGTAAACGCCAGGTTGGAATTCGGTTTTCCGGCTGCTTTGACCGGCAGTTCCGCAATCCCGTAGTCGAGATCCGGAGCCTTTTCCTTGAGGAACGGAATCAGCCAGCCTCCCTCGATCACCATCGCGGATTTCCCCTCGGCAAATGCGTCTCCGCTCCATTGAAATCCCATATTTTTCGGGGTGTCAGCACTGTGATCTTTCGTAAACAAATCAGTGAAAAATTGCAGGGCTTCCCGATTTTGCGGACTATTGAGATCCGGTTTGCCTTGGTCATCGATCACCTTTCCTCCGTTTTGATAGAGAAAAGGTTGAAACCTCGCGAGTTCAGGATTGATAACTAGTCCCTTATGTTCGCTGGTCGTTAACGCTTTTGCTGCCGCACGCAGTTCATCCCATGTTTTTGGAACGGCAACTCCCTTTTCTTTCAGTATTTTTTTATTGTAAAAAAGAGCGAGCGTATTATAATCTTTGGGAATCCCGTAAGTATGGCCGTTCTTTTGGAAAGCTCGAACCAGTGAATCCTCAAAATCATTTAAGTTCACTTTCTCTTTTTTTATATAAGGATCAAGCGGTTCCAATACTTGATAACGGATGAGATCAGGAGCATACATGCTGTCCAGATAAAAAATATCCGGTTCCTTATGGGCTCCGATCATGGTTTGGATTTCCTTGAGGTAGTCATCCGTGAGCGACTCGATCTTGACATCCACGCCAGCATGCTCTTTCTTGAATTCGTTGACCTGCGCCTCCAGAATTTGTTTTTCCGCCGGTGAAGAGAGAGCAGCCCCGATTCGAATCTCTTTTTTGCTGCTTGATCCCCCTGCGGCGCATCCCGTCAACACCAGTGAAGTCAGTAACAGGATCGCGAGGAATTGTCTGAAAAGGCTCATATTTCAACCTCCTCATATAGCTGTGGAAACACGTATTTCCGGTTGAAAAATATCTTGAACATGGTCACAGGTCCATTCAGGGAATACTCTCCGTAAAACTCCATGCCGAACCTTCTAACCTATGATGACATCCCAGCCGGTTGTATTTCGTTTAACAGCAGTGTAGACGGTGTCCCCGCTCTTGTACAGGCTGACATCCATCTCCCCTTCCCCGATCCGCAACCGATTCGCATTCAGCCGGTTTATACTTGCAGGCAAGGAGGGGGTCAGCACGATTTTCTTTTGAACGGCATCCGGTTTAAGACCTAACATGGCCCGGAGCATCACAAATGCCGTTCCGGCAGCCCAGGCTTGTGGCGAACAAGCAACCGGATAAGGGATAAGGGATCCCCCGCTCCGTTCGTATCCACAGAAAAGTTCAGGCAAACGGCGCTCCGGAAAATGGGCGGAAGCTGCGATCAAACCATCAAGAAGCAAACTGAGTGCTTCGGTCATATTCCATTCGACTAACCCCAGCAGAATCAGCGAATTATCATGTGGCCAAACCGAACCGTTATGATAACTCATCGGGTTGTATGCAGGATGTTCCGCGCTGAGCGTCCGTATCCCCCAACCGCTGAACAAATCCGGTTGCAACAGCCTCCGGGCAACGGATCCCGCTTTTGCTTCATCCAAAATCCCGCTCATTAACAAATGACCGGCATTGGAAGCGATTGCCCCCACTTGGCGCCTGTCTTTATCCAGAGCCAAGGCCATGTATTCTTCTTGCGGCATCCAGAAATCACGAAGAAACCTTTTCTGCAAGTGGTTTGCATCTCGCTCCAATCGCCTGGCCAAAGAGCTTTCACCCAACTGTTCAAATAAGCGTGCCCACGCTTTTTTTGCCCAATAAACATACCCCTGCACTTCGACGAGAGCAATCGGCGCTTCCGCCAATGTGCCATCCGTATGGACGATCGAATTTTCGGAGTCTTTCCACCCCTGATTCCGGATTCCTTTGGCGGATTTGCAGGCATATGAGGTGTATCCCCTGTTGTCCGGGTCCCCGTATTCATCAATCCATGCAAAAGCTTTTTTCGCTGACTCCGCACATTCGCGCACAAATGACAAATCGCCGGTAAAACGGTAAATCTCATGAATCAATATCAAAAACAAAGGGGTTGCGTCTACCGAACCGTAATAAGGCGAAAACGGAACCTGGTTCGTTTCCGTCAACTCTCCATAACGAATTTCGTGCAAAATCTTTCCGGGTTCTTCATCTTTCCAGGGGTCCAGACGGGTTCCCTGTTTCTGCATCATCGTGCGAATCGTCGCCTTGCCCAGCTCCGGATCGATGAAAAGGGACTGCAACGACGCGATTAAACTGTCCCGTCCGAACGGAACGGCAAACCAAGGCAATCCTGCCACGGGTAATTTTCCGTTCCCCACATCGGTCAAGAGCATTCGAAAATCATGCAAACCGGTTTGAAACATTGCGTTGAAATCCGGATGATCAGACTCCAGCTGCGGCATTTTCTCCATCCATGCGCGATATGAGGTCCACAGGCGTGTTTGGGCCTCCGTCTGATCCAGCACCTGCGGCTTCTTGTCCAGATAAGGAATGATCTTAAAACCGATGTCCCGTTTTTCTCCCGGATGAAGGGAAAGCGGAATCTCCACAGATCCATTTTGCCTGATGGCGGATGGCTGCGAATCAAATACGATCTCCGTTTTTCGTTCTCTGCCATCCAATCCCTTATAAGAAAAGCGGAGTCCTGAATCGAGCACCTGACAGTCCGGTTCCTCACCCCGTTTTCCCGTGCTAAAACCCCGGATGATAAACATATCGGTAAAATCGGCTCCGACGGTCAGTTTGAGCTGGGTGTTTACTGCACGCTGATCCAAATTGACAAAATGAAACGTTTCATATACCACTCCTTCAAAAATCCGGCGACGATGTACCAACTCCAATGACTCCCGCCATAGAATCAGAGAATCTCCGCGCATCACCTCCTTATTGGTATACCGGTATTCGCTTTCTGCGCCCGCCGCTTTTGAACAAAGCGAGATCATGGGAATATCGGAAAGCACCCAGGAAAAATGATGGAGGAAGCGGGTATCGCGGTAAAAAAGTCCGTAACCACGCGGGCTGTTCACAGGGATATTTCCTTGGCCGTCCGTAAATAAGAAGATATCCTCTTCCTTAATGATGTGGTTCATGATCGGTCTCTCCTCGAAAACGTTTTCAAAAAATGGATCAACTCCAATTTGTACTATTGCGAATAATCAGTTCAGGCTCGAGCACAATCCCTTTTCCTTTCTCCCCCCGCAGCAGAGTGACAAGTTCCTTGGCCGCCTTGCTTCCCAATTCATAGCGCGGTTGGTGAATGGTGGTGAGAGCCGGGGTAACATAGCGGCACAATTCGATATCATCAAACCCGATGACCGATACCTCTTCCGGCACTCTCTTGCCCAGATCCCGAAGGCCGTTTACTGCCCCCATCGCCATCCAATCGCTGGCACAAAAAATCGCTGTCAGATCCGGATTTGTCTCCAGTAGTTTCTTTGCCCCTTCCCTCCCTGACTCTTCTTCAAAATCACCATAAACGATCAGAGGCTCATCCAAATCCGCTTGTTTCAAAGCTTCACGAAACCCCGCTTCCCTTTCTTCGCTGACATAGGCTTCCTGATGTCCGTTAATCATGGCAATTCGACGGTGTCCCTGCAAGAGCAGATGATCAACTGCCAACCGGGCAGCTTTGCGATTATCGACCGTAACGAAACTGCAACGATCAGACACGATCGGAACATCAATCAAAACACAGGGGACAGAAGCATTGATGATTTCATGGAGATAGACATCATTCCTTCTCGCCCCGAAAAATATCACTCCATCCAACTGGCGGCGCTGGCAGAGCTCCATATATGGCACAGCTTTTTGCTGGTGCGGTGAAGTGGCTGCCAGAATCACATCATAGCCGCATTCTGTCGCTTGGTCAATCACCCCGTAGATAATGTCAAACATAAAATGATGCCCTTTGCGCGAACCCGTAAACCCGGAAATGATCAGACCCAGTGTTTTCGACTCTTTTGTCACCAGGCTGCGCGCAATCCCGCTGGGCCGGTAGTGCAATTCTTTAGCCAGTTCCAGTATCTTTCTCCTCGTTTCCGGGCGCACGTCTTTATAGCCGTTTAAAGCCCTGGAAACAGTGGTAATCGATACGCCGGCCAGTCTTGCCAAGTCTTTAATGGTCACCTTCATCTTATTCCTCCGAAAACGTTTTCGATATTATTTTAAATGAATAATTGCGAATACTCAATATATATTTTTCGCTATTGATCAAATTTATACAAAAGCGTGGTGCTCTCTCAAGAACACCACGCCTCTCTTAACCACAATTAAAACTCCGGTTCTTCTTCCCAGTCCCGCTTTTGAATCAACCGGGTAAATTTCTCCTTCACTGCGAGCCGTTCATGGTCGAAAAAACCATTTTTCATTTTTTGCATGAACTGCTTTCTTGAAATTGATCCTTCACGATAAAGTTTGTTCAGGCGTTTTCGCTCTTCCGGCGGGAGTGTGCGAAACCATCCCATCAAGGCAACCTCCCTTCCTGTTTCAGATCAATATAAATAAGCGGATAGATCAAACTGGCAAAGAGCAACGCCCGTTCAATTTCAATCTTTTCAAACGCATTGGCGGGCGTGCCCGTAATCGACAAAACCCCGATAATATTCGGGTGCTCAACACCTGCCTTTAACGGAATGCAAAGAATGGATCGATACACTTTTCGGGAATGTTCTTTGCGATCATACTCATACTTTTGATCTTCCACATCCGGTGCATAATAAACCTCCTGTGTTCGCCAGGCTCTGCCGGCAGCACTTCCGTAAAGGGGCGGTTCATAAATCTTGACGCGGTGGGTGTGTCCGCTGGAATGGGCATAGTGCGTCAACTTTCCCGGATGGTTCGGGTGCTTGACATGGATGATGACCCGCGGATTCTTATCCCGAAAGTTTTTTAAGGTGTTTACCAGATAGTCCAGTAAATTCATAAAGATATCATCGCGATTTTGCTTGAACCTTTCCTCGTTGGCGATCGCCGCTGCCACTTCATCCGCTGTGTACATGATTTGCGACATCGTGTAAGTTTCGTCATCGTACTTGGCGTCAAGTTCCTCATATAATTGTTTCAGGATTTCCACTTCTTGTACCGCTTTCATGAGGTTAACGGCATTTTTGCTCAACTCCTGTTCCTTTTCCTTCAAAAGATCTAACAATTCCTGTACTTCCTGTTCCAGCAAAACCTGCTTTTTCTCCAATTCTTCATTTTTCTTGCGGCAAGATTCCAATTGCAGAAGAGTGACCTGGTTATCCTGGGTCGGTTCCTCGGTTTTTCTGCCCATCAAATCACTTTTCCCCGAGGCGAACCGGTATAGATAGATTCCGATTAAGATTGCGATGGAAATCGAGAACGTGATTACGAGAAAATCGAAAAACCAGCCTGTATTTTTATCGAAGATTTCAAACAGGTGCAACAGATCCTCTGACATTGTTCCGCTCCCCAATTTTGATCTTTACTCTTACTATATGCTGCTTCAAAGAGAAAGTATAAAATGAGATGACACGGTTTTGACCGTGCCACCAGCATTATTTTCCAATTATCAAAGCCGGGATAATCTTCGGCAGATGAACCGGATAGATGTTTTTGCGCAGATAGAGGTAAACTTTTTCCAAAAACTCCTCTTCGCATCCCGCTTTTGTTTCAATTTCAGGCCACCATTTTTTAATCAATTGTTCGGCGATCGCACTTCGGACTTGTAAAAGCAATTCATTTCTGCGTCTTAAGAATGATTCCAGCACAAGGTATTGCTCCGGGGAGATCGGGGACAGTCTCTGTAAAATTTCCACCTCCCGTTCATTCAAAAAGAGCGGTGATGCTTGAAAATGCAACACTTGGTGCTTCTCTCTTTCCATCACGACAAGTGTTCCGGCGATCATGTCCCCGATTCTTTTTTCTTCCCGATGAAGAAAGATCGCGATCATTCCGCTGACATAAAAACCGGGAAAGAGATCAGCCAATTGCAAAAGGTTGCGCAAAAACACGGCAGAAAAAGATGCTTTTCCTCCCCGGTCATGTATTACACGAAGTCCGAGCACTTTTTTTCCGATGGTTTGGCCATTCATCCAGTATTCCAGGCAAACAAAGTAAAGAAGAGGAAGTGCGGCCGTGATGAAAAAGAAGAGCGCCGCGAGGATTGATAACTCTGTATTTTGCGGGTCATCCCCCATTGCCAGGAACGCAAAACTGATCAAACTCGACGGGACAAGGATGACGCTTAAAACCAAAAAGTCCACCAATTTTGCGATCCCGCGGCTGACAATCCCCGCAGTCTCAAAGGGAACCTGAACATATTCAGGCGTTTGGATTGTAACAATGTTTTTCATTTTAGCCCCCTTCTGATTCACATTCACATTATACAATATCTTTATATAGGAAAATAAATAGGAAAAACATTGACAATTCGTTCATCAGTTAATCGGAGGGGTTAGATTGTCCCTGACCAACACATCAAACCGGCTCAGTCAATTTATCAAGGAGAACCAGGAAACCTGGTCACGTTTGCAGGAATTTCTGGGGCAAAAGTCGCTGCGCAATTGCACAAAGGGAGAAATTGATGAATTCGGCCGAATGTACCGGCAAATTTCCGCGCACTTGGCTTATGCGCAAACCTGCTTTCCCTCGCATGAAATCACAGCGGAACTGCGACAACTGGTTATGAGAGCTCATAATATCCTGTATGGTGCCCCTGAAACGACCTACGGAAAAAAAGTCTGGCTGTTTTATCGTGACGGATTCCCCAAATTGTTTTATGAGCGCCGCTTTTTTGTGCTTACAGCTGCACTTCTTCTGTTTGCCGGTTTTCTTTTTGCCTTTGTTGCTACCTGTTTGAATCATGATGCGGCGGCCTTTTTCCTTCCGTCAGACCTTGCGGGAAATATCGATCCCCAAAATATCGGAAAAAATGACTGGAATGATGCGATCGTTTCCAGTCAAATCATGATTAACAATATCCAAGTGGCCTTTACCTGTTTCGCGATGGGGATATTTTTGGCAATTGGAACGATCTGGAGCTTGTTCATGAACGGATTGCTGTTGGGGGCTTTATCCGCCTTGTACAGTCAGGCGGGAGGCGACTACCCGTTTTGGGCATTTATTTTGCCCCATGGTGTCATTGAATTGACAGCCATCTTTATCTCCGGAGCAGCAGGGCTTTCTCTGGCATACCGCCTGTTTGTCCCCGGTGATTTTACAAGGAAGCATGCCTTGATCCGCGAGGGACTGGTCACGATCAAATTAATGGTCGGCGTGATTCCGATGTTTATCATCGCCGGCATCATTGAAGGATACGTGACTCCTGCGCACTGGCCGCATTGGACGAAATATGCGGTTGCCATTTTTAATCTGTTATGGCTTTCTCTCTATTTCGGGCGCCCGTTTTTTGCCCAACAGAACCCTGATGAAAGTTAAGCAAATCAGGAAGTCGTGATACACCTTGACTCACCATTCGCGAAACGCGGGGAGGTTAAAGGGTGTCACGACCCGGCCTGGAACAAACTTTTCAACCGGTTCCTTATTGAGTGCTATTGATTAAATTCGCACGTATTCGGCAATCACAATATTTCGATATAGCCATCTGTTCCATTCACCCGAATGCGTTGCCCGTCTTTTATCAGTTTGGTGGCATTTTCCACACCGACTACGGCCGGTAAGCCATATTCGCGCGCAATAACCGCTCCATGGGTCATCAGTCCGCCAACTTCGGTGACCAGACCTTGTATGGATACAAACAAGGGTGTCCAGCTGGGGTCAGTAAAGGTTGTGACCAGGATATCTCCCTCTTCCAGATCTGCATCTTCCATGTTTAAGATCACACGCGCTCTCCCCTCTGCCACTCCGGCAGAAACCGGCAGGCCTGCAATCGCTTCGGCCGGGAGATTCTCCCATTTGTATTTGCCGGCAATGATTTCACCATCAGATGTGATCACACGTGGAGGGGTTAGATTTTCATATCGTTTGTACTCGTCTTTTCGTTTGCTGATAATCCGGTAATCCAGTTTGTTTGTACGCACGACTTCGCGAAGTTCTTCAAAAGTGAGATAGTAAATATCTTCTTTTTCACGGATTACCTTGGCTTGCAAAAGCTGTTCGGCTTCTTTCAACAACGCCTGCTTATAGATGAAGTAGCGATTCATCATGCCGTATTTTGGATACTCCCGGAAACCGATGAAATTCCGGAGCAGGCTGATCATTCGTTTTGTCTCTTCAGCTTTTCGTTCCCCGTCCGGTAATTGCTTCAATCGGCCCAACAACGCTTGTTCTTTTTTTAAAGCTTCCTGCCGTCCTTGTTCAAATTTTCGTTTACCGGCGCCAGGCTCAAAGTTTTTGACGTTCCGGAGAATCATGGGGAGTAGTGCAGTTGGATTTTCGCTCCAACGGGTTCTGGTAATATCGATTTCTCCGGGACAGCGCATTCCGTATTTGTTGAGAAAAGCAAGGAACGCTTCCCTGACTTCCCGCCCGCCATCAAACTTAACCAGTTCATCCAAAAAGCGATCATCTTTTACATGTTGTAAATAATGGATTACCTTCGGATAAGGGCGAATTACATCGGCAACATCCAATAGTGCCAGACCCATTTCCGAAGTAATATTGTTCGGCACGGATTGCGAAAGCGTGTCCGCAGCGTTTTTTTCACCCAACCATTTATTCATTTTTTCATTGATCCATGATGAAGCATCGAGCCCGGCCCGAATCACCCTTATGCTTTGGGGGTCAGATAAAAGCTTCTGCAATTGCCGGATATCTTCCAGGATAAAATCAAATAAATCCGGTCCTGATTTTTTCCGGATGTTGTGCTTCAACTCTTCAATCGCTGTTTGAGTGCGTTTCATCAAATCGGAAACAACGGTCGGATCGTTTTCGATTTGGCCTTGAAAACCCGCAGACAATATCCCCTTATTGATTTTGCCGAGACTTTGTTCTTTCGCATCTTTTGGGAACGATTTGATAAACTCGTCTCTCTCGATGATGGTCATCAGTGCGTCTTTCATGAGCGGATCATGTTGTTCCATGGTATCTAATAACATTTCTCTTCTGTCAGGTGAAAACAGCATCTGTGTGACATCAACAAACAACCTTCCGCCGGCTGCACGCATGGGCGCACGAGTCGTTAACAGGAAAAAAGACAATCCCAACGGTTTTATGGGATCAGTCATCATTTGTTGGTGGCCGACAGACACATAAACGCGATAGCCGGGATCATTTGTCTCGGGGATGGGATACAAGGTGGTGATGGGCCGGCTCTGGACGATATAAAATGTATCGTCAGCCAAACACCATTCGATATCTTGCGGGCAACCAAAATATGCTTCGATCTGTCTCCCGATGCGTGCCAGTCGGAAAATTTGTTGGTCAGTAAGTGCCGGAATCTTTTGTTGATCAGGATCGATCTGCCGTGTCTCCGTTCCGCCTTCTTTCAGTCCATAGATCGCCCATTTTTTGGTTGCGATCCTCTTCTCGACAATTTTATCTTCTTGCACCTTATAACAATCGGCAGATGCCAAACCGGCGACAAGAGCTTCTCCAAGTCCAAAACCGGCCTCGATCGATTGCAGTTTTCGATTGGAAGTAACCGGATCTGCAGTAAATAAAATTCCTGAAGCCTGTGGAAACACCATCCGTTGAACGATTACGGACAGATGCACTTGGCTGTGGTCAAATCCGTTTAGCATACGGTAGATCACGGCACGATCCGTAAACAAGGAAGCCCAACATTTGCTGATGTGACGCAAAATGGCTTCCTTTCCGATAATATTTAAATAGGTTTCTTGCTGACCGGCAAAAGAGGCATGCGGCAAATCTTCCGCCGTTGCACTGGACCGCACGGCATACGCATGTTCGTTGCCAAATCGTGCGAGATAGTGAGCAACTGCTTTCTCAACATCGGAAGGAATCTCTGCTTCCATTATGATTTTCCGAATCCGGCTGCTGATTTCCCTGATTCGATCCCGCTCCTCTGCTTTCATCAATGTGAGTTGATCCAACATTGCGCGAAACGCTTCGTTTTGTTCGAGGGCTTTTTGAAAAGCTTTTGTCGTAACACAAAATCCTTCCGGCACTTGTATTCCATGAATCTTCGCCAGTTCCCCCAAATTCAACCCCTTTCCTCCAACGAGCAAAAGTTGCGTTTTATCCATCTCCCGAAAACTGACAACATAGGAGCTCATTCACTTCTCCCCTTTTTTTAGACTTGATCTACCGCCAATTGCGCCATGGAGCATCTCTTACTGTATAGATTCTAGAACTTAGCTCCAAGAATAAACAGTCTGTAATTGATTCCGATTTTGTTTTATAATTAAAGTGGGAGAGATGTGTCCTTTTTCGGTCGTTTGTATATCTGTTTGAATAAAAATCATGACTCCCCTCCCTGTTTTCCGGGGTGAGGAGCCATGATTTTTATTCTATGACTGTTGTATTTTCCGTCGAACTGTATTGGATAATTTGCTTTTCCGTGATCTTGGAGAGCTGATTCAAAAATTCATACTGAAAACTTCCCGGGCCCTCATGCCCTGCTTTTGCGGCAGCGATTTCCGCGGCCACGCCATATACGGCGATCCCGCTGACCGAAGCCAAAAGATGATTTTTTTCGACGGCGGCAAACGCACCCAGGACGGAAGTCAATAGACATCCGGTGCCGGTTACTTTGGTTAAGAGCGGATGACCGTTACGGATCATATGGATTTCATGACCATCCGTAACCACATCCTCCTCGCCCGTCAACGCAATAATCGTGTTTAATCGCTGCGCAGCCAGTTGTGCGAGTTTCCTGGTGTTTCCGCTGCCGTTACCTGTGTCCACGCCTTTCATCGCCCAGTTTTCACCGATGAGATTGGCGATCTCCCCTGCGTTGCCGCGAATGATTGAAACTTTCACTTTGGACAAAATTTCTCTTGCCATCTCAGTCCGGAATGGAGTGCTTCCGACACCGACCGGATCAAAAACAACGGGGATCCGGTGGTCGTTTGCTGATTTTCCGGCGATGATCATCGCTTTGACCGTTTCCCGGTTCAATGTGCCGATGTTTAAGACAAGGGCGCCGGCGATTTTGGCCATGTCCGCCACTTCTTCATGTGCATAAGCCATCACCGGTGATGCGCCAAGAGCCAACAGTCCGTTTGCGGTAAAATTGGTCACCACCACATTGGTGATATTGTGAACCAGCGGGTTTTCCTTACGGACGCGATCCAATATTTGTGCGATTTTTTCTGCTGTCATCTGTCCATTCATCCCTTAATGTAAAATCTTTTCATTGCTTACTTTATCATGGATGCTTGAATAAATCTTCGGTTCAAGCCAAATCTGTAAAATAGAAATTTCATTTATAATAGGAATAGACAGATACCAACAGGGAATGGAGCGATCCATTTGAGTTTATTTCAAATGTTAACTCAAAAGCTGGATGATTGGAAAACCGGTGTTGCCGGTACGTGGGGGGTTTGGATCGAGGATCTTCATACCGAACAACGCTGGATATGGAATGAAGCAAAAACGTTTTATTCCGCAAGCATCATCAAAGTTCCGATTATGATTGCAGTCTATCGTCAGGCAGATCGCGGGGCGCTGGAATTGAGTCGGGAAGTGATTTTGCGGAAAGAGGATCAAGTCGGCGGTTCGGGGGTTTTGCAACACCTGACGCCCGGCACCCGCTTCACCGTGAAGGATCTCGTCACTTTGATGATTATTCAGAGCGACAATACCGCCACCAATCTGTTGATCGATCTGCTCGGCAAGAATGTGATTCGGGAAACGATGAACGAGCTGGGGATGACCGGAAGCACTTTTTACAACAAACTGATGATTCTCCCGGCAAATCCGGAAGGGATAAACCAAATCACTGCCGAAGATATGGCGCGCGTTTACAAAGCCCTGGCCACCGGCAAAGCGATTTCGTGGCATGCGAGCCAGGAGATGGTGCAAATCCTCAAAAAACAGCAATTAAACGATTGCTTCCCCTATTTCCTTCCTTCGAAAAATACAGAGATCGTGGGGAGCATTCCGCCTTATGAAATGGCTCATAAGACAGGAATGGTCACCCGTATTTTGCATGATTCGGGCATCTTTTATATCGGTTCCCGCGCGCTCATCCTGGTCGCGCTCAGCGAAGGACTGAATTACCATGAAGCGCAAAAAGGATTGGGGGAACTGGCCCGGCTCGTGTTTGATGTTTACACGGGCCAGGAGTGAACAAAGCACCCCCCTTTTCTCTAACTAATAATTCCGTAATCCGAGATTTCCACAATCGCCTTTGCTTGAAAATGAATATGGGGGAATTCCTTCTCGAAGTCAATCTTCTTGAAGTCCTCATAGTGAAATGCCTTTAAATGCCTTGCGACTCCAAATCCGTCAAAATGGGCCTTTTGCATTTTCTTGAGAAGCGAATTCATCCGTTTGGTAAGAATCGCAGAAAGCTGGCTGCTCAATTTTTTGGCATGTTCCTCTTGTTCCAATTGATCCGGCGGATATTCTCCCACTTCTACCTTGAGTTTGTCCACAAGGGTGACGTCTATCTTATTTCCATGAACTTTTACATCCATCTTGGGTTTCGTTTTTCGTATATCAATCGAAATGAAATTCCGTTGCGGCGAACGTTCATTTTGACCGATTTTGATGGTTAAATCACTTCTACTCTTGTTTTTTCCTTTCATCATCAGGTAGAGAATTGATTCATCGGGAGTGAGAATTCCCGTCATTCGCTGTCCGTGGAACATGGCCATTCCGGCGACTTTTACATCCTTGCCGTCGCTGGTCAGATAGGGAATTGCAAAATCTTGAAGTGGATCCATCAGATAGGCAAATATGGACTCGATGTTATGCTTTTCCACAATCGATTTCGTTTCATTGGATTCAATCAATTCGTCGATGTATTTCCCGATCAGGGTAGAACCGATCTGATTGATTGTGATAATGTCTTTGGCCGTGCCGCGAGTCACGGCGATATGAGCGCTGAGCGCGGATTTTGGATCCCGGTATAAGACATCCAGCACATCATAGATTCCTTCTTTGGCCAATCGTTCCCCAAAAAGCAAGACCCGGTTTTTCGAGGTTCGGATTCTGCCGTTCGTTTTTATGGCGATATTCTTTCTCGCCTCCCGGACCGAATTTCCGATCCCTTCAAAAGTGATGTTGGTGGGACTTCCGGAACCAAAGGTAGCAGGAGGATAGCGAACCGCTACCGTCTCCATTATTTTCCCATCGGGATTTCGGTCAAATCCAGCAATAACGACCAACCGGAAATCACGCAAATAATCGATATCCCAACAGCCAGAGAGGAAGATAAGGGACAGGAGCAACATCCATGGTGTCAGGCGCTTTCGGATCACATATTCACCCCCTCTTCCTTTTGTTTTCTAATAAGCGCAACGATGAGCAGAAATACAGGAAGGGCAAAAATAAACAAGTAGCTGACAAAGCTGAAAATCTTACTGAATTGCATGATTTGATACCGGTTTTCCGGGAACAGCGCGATGACAAAACTGATGGCCGCAGCCGGCCAAATGGCCCATTTGTACTTCACCCGCTTGAAAAGAGATGTAATTCCTTTGGTGGATATATACAAATACACCATATACGATGTGGCTGCCGCGATGGCATTGAGCAATAAGTAAAACAGATCCAGCCTTTCAATCATCGGCAACCGATAAGCTTTAAGCAGGTGGATGACCGGTTCCGAGATCAGAGGGATCTCTTCCGGGGAATAGACAACCAGACAGGTAAAGGTGATCAACGTGTAGAGGAAAACTATTACCCAGAGCGCGAACGAAACCGCTTTCAACTTGTCTTTGTCAGTTCCTTCCGTGAAGGGATAGGCTACGAGAATCAGCTCAAATCCCAGCATGCCGATCACCGAATCATGCATCGCTTTCGCAATATTGATCCATCCCGCTTCATCAATCGGCAGAATGTATAAGTAGTTGGCGTTTTGAAGTCCCCAGATGGCCAGGAACAGGTTGGCGATGAGCAGGAAAGAGACAAACACCAGGAAGCGGGCCATAACCCGCAATTCGGAGATCACCAAATAAATGCTGGTAAACACCATCAGCAACATCAACAGCCAACCCGGTGTCAAAGGATACGCCCACTCCTTGTTGATGCGGGTGTATAAGTCCAATACGAGACTGGAGGTGAGCAAAAAATAGATGATATAGAGCAAGGAAACGGCTGTTCCGAAAAATCTCCCCAAAATCACCGGAGCAAATTCAAAAAGGGTTTTGGTAGGGAAGCGTTTATTCAAAGCCCATAGAATAATGAGCAGAATCTGTACAAGTACACCGGCAAAGAGAACGGAGAGAAACCCTCCTCCCTTGGCTACCTCTTGCAGGTTATGCGGCAGGGATACATACCCCACCCCAAACATCGCCTGCATGATCGTGAAGCTTAATTGCATTGGGGTGATCTCAATGTTGTTCTTCATTATTCTCCCACTCTCTCGAATTCCATTCCTGCCTGAGTATTTGCGGATGCGCCTCTTGCGGGCGCTCATTGAACTTCCAGATCGGCAGTCGGACAAACGTATCTTTCAGATCCCGGAGACGGAACGGCATGATCGGAGCCATGTACGGAGTGCCAAAACTATCCAGTTTCGCCAAGTGAATCAGGAGAAACATCACCCCGAACAGGATCCCGATCGCCCCGAACACAGAGGTCAAAAACATCAGGGGAAAACGTAACACCCGGATGGAAGTACTCATGTCATTGGATGGAACCAAAAAGGAAGAAATGGCCGTAAGCGCCACCACCAGGACCATCGTGTAAGAAACGTACCCCGCCTGAACCACGGCATCTCCGATCACCAATCCGCCTACGATGCCGATGGTTTGCCCCACAGGGCTGGGAAGGCGAATCCCGGCCTCGCGGATCAGCTCAACCGTCAATTCCATTAAAAGCGCTTCCAATAACGGCGGGAAAGGAATGTTCTGCAATGTACCCTGAATATTGTATGCCAAATCGATAGGCAATAGCTCTGGATGAAACGACACAACCGCAATATAGGCAGCCGGCAGGATAAACGAGATCAGAAACGCTGAAAATCGGATCAAACGCACGAAAGAGCCGACGATCCAGCGGCTGTGGTAATCATCCGGCGTTTGGTAAAAGGTGAACAGTGTGACCGGAACAATCAGGGCAGTCGGATCGGCTTCGGAAAAAATCGCCACTTTTCCTTCCATCAGGGCGGCCATCGTCCGGTCAGGACGTTCCGTGTTCAATACTTGCGGAAAAGGTGAAAAAGGATGATCCTCAATATATTCCTGCAAAAAACCGGGAGAAAGAATGGTATCACTGGAAATGGAACGCAGACGCTGATCCACTTTGTCAACCAGTTCGGCGTTGGCCAGATTGTGCATATAAGCGACCGCAATTTTGTTTCTCGTTATTTTGCCCAGTTTATAATACCGGATGACCAGATTGGGATTTTGAATCTGTTTTCGCAAAAGTCGAAGATTGGTTGACAAATCCTCGACATACCCATAGTGCGGGCCGCGAACCACCCTTTCATTGTCCGGCTCTTCGATTCCCCTTTTATCCGTGTTGGGGACGTTTGCGATATAGATCCTTTTTTCCCCTTCCAGCAAGATCACGCAACTTCCGTCCAAGAGTTTGAAGATGGCGTGGTTTAGATCTTCCGCTATTTCAAGTTCCGGAGAAAGAATCACCTCTTCGAGATCCTCTTTGATGGTCCTTTGGATCGGATCGATCAGATAGTCGTACAGTTTTTGGTGGCTGCACATCGGTTCCATATAGAGCAAAATGGCTTTACGGTTACAAAAATCGACCTCTCTTTCTTTTAAATCGTCCGTATTGTAAACCGCTTCCTTGATATAGCGGATGTTGTCCTCTAAGCTTTTGAAAGGCTTTTTTTCACCTTTCAACGTATTTTTTTTGCTTTTATGATTCCCGTATCGGTTGTTTGAGAAGATGCTTTTAAAAAATGACATTTTTCCACACCTGCGCCATCTGTTTTCTTCAGAAGGAATCCCACAAGAAAGATTTGTTCTCGATTAGATATTTCCAGATGATCATGTGCTTATTCGAAGTCGGATATTCCCTTGTAAAAAGAAAAGCAGGCACTCCATTCCTGAAGGCCTGCTGCCAATCAATTTTTTCGTTTTAAAGAAAGAATTCCCCTTATGATTTCACATCAATCACGACCCGGCCGCGGATTTTGCCTGCTAAAATCTGCCCGCTCAGTTCCGGGATCTGGCTTAAAGGATGAATCTCGACAATCGGTTGCAGCACTTCTTCCGGTAATAATGCGGCCAATCTTCGCCATGCTTCTGACCGGATTTCTGTCGGACAGGTGTTGGAATCGATGCCGATCAGCTTGACACCTCTTAAAATAAAGGGGAAAACCGTGGTGTTCAAATCACTGCCGCCCGCCAGTCCGCAAGAGGCTACGGTACCATAATAGGACATGCCGCGCAATATTCCGGCGAGTGTTGTTCCTCCGACTGTATCAATTGCTCCTCCCCAGCGCTGGCTTTCCAATGGGTTTCCTTTCCGGGAAAGTTGCTCGCGATCAATAATCTGTTTGGCTCCGAGACTTTTCAGAAATGAATGCGCGCTTTCCCGCCCTGTCGAAGCGGTTACATGATATCCAAGCTTTGCGAGCAGAGCGACTGATATGCTTCCCACTCCTCCGGCAGCTCCGGTTACGACGATTTCCCGGTCCTTTTGGACTCCGTACTTTTCCAATGCCATCACGGACAGCATTGCCGTTAATCCGGCAGTTCCCAATCCCATCGCTTGCTTCAGGCTCATGCCTTCAGGCAACGGAACCAGCCAGTCTGCCTTGGCCCGGGCATACTCCGCATAGCCGCCCCAATGCCTTTCTCCCGTTCCCCAGCCTGTTAAGATGACGGCATCTCCCGGTTTATACGCCGGTGAACGCGATTCCTCCACGATCCCGGCCAGATCGATTCCCGGAATAAAAGGATAGTCCCGGATAATTTTTCCCCGCCCGGTGACAGCCAATCCATCTTTGTAATTCAAACTGGAGTATGTAACCTTAATCAGCACGTCTTCATCCGGCAAGGCGGACAAGTCCAACTCTTGCAGCCGGGAGATCACTTTCCCGTTCTCTTTTTCCAACAGGAGCGCCCGAAATTTTTTCATCTGCTCGCCCTTCCTTTCTGAATCGGTATACCTCTATTTTAACATTTCCAACTCTTAATAACGGGAAATCGTTGCCTTGAATTTGAGATCGTATCGCAAACTCTTCAGCAAAAAAACCCCGGCCCTGTGTACGGAGCCGGGATTTATTGCGGGTTTCAAAAGAAGCGCTTTTTCCAAAAAATAATGGCGGTAATCGAAGAAAGGGCAAGGGACAATACCATAAGAACCGAAAAGGAATGCGGGTGATTTTGGTAAGGCAATGGCACATTCATTCCGTAGATGCTGGCAATCATGGTGGGAAATGATAAAACAATCGTGATCGAGGTCAATATTTTCATCACATGATTCAAATTGTTTGAGATCACGGAAGCAAAAGCATCCATCAATCCGCTCAGGATGGAACTGTAGATTTCCGCCATTTCGATTGCCTGCTTATTCTCAATGATCACATCTTCCAGCAAATGCTGGTCTTCCTCATACATTTTTAAATACTGGCTTTTGAGCAATTTCTCCGTCACGATGTTGTTCGTTTTTAACGAAGTGGTGAAATAAACGAGGCTCTTTTCCAGATTCAACAGGGAAAACAGCTCTTGGTTTTGCGTGGATTGACGGAGTTCTTTCTCGATTTCGTTCGTTTTGCGATTGATTTTTTTCAGATAGCTTAAATAGTGAGTGGAAATTAACGACAACAGTTGCAAAACAAAGCGGGTTTTCATGTATGTGTAAAAGTCTTTGGCTTTGTTGCCGGTGAAATGTTCCAGAATCGAGTTTTCCTTCAAACAGACGGTGACAAAACAGTTCTCGGTTACGATCATCCCGAGGGGGAGCGTGATATATCGTTCTTCCCGGGAACCATTTTGCGTCATGGGAATATCAACAATGATTAAAAGGCAATTATCCTCTTTTTCAATACGCGATTTCTCTTCTTCATCCAAGGAATCCCGTAAAAAGTCGGCAGGGATCTTTAACGCCTGCACAACCTGATCGATTTCTTCATCCGTCGGATTGGTAAGGTTGACCCAGCATCCCGGCCGGAATTCATGAATCTCTTTGATTGAGCCGTTTGGATCGGATTGGTAGATGTTCAGCATCATGCTCACCTCTGTTTGCAGCTTTGCCGCAGGAAGGGAGAACATCCCCGCCTGCCATGGTCTAGTGAAGGTCTGAATAACGGTAACGGTAATGGATCGTCTGTAAGAATGTTCTCCACCTCCTTTTTGAAACAGAGCGTTTTTGTGAGCAATAAAAAACCTTCACTTCCCCAACAAGAGGCGTGGGCGTGAAGGCTTATGTTAGCACCATGCAGACAGAGTCCCTGAAAAACTGCTCATGCAAAACAAGCAATCTTCAGCGACATCCCAATTTGTCCTCTCGTTGAGTTTTAGCACTGTACAGCATAGGCTATGCCAGCTACATTAGAAAAGACCTTAAGCCGATCTTTCCTGTTGACCCATTGGCGTCTCTCGACATTTTTGGGCAGTAGCGTCTCTCTGTACAGGAGCCTCACCTAACGGATAGGATATTAAATTACTTCACCAATATACAACGCCGGACCATACGAGTCAATCCTCAATTTTCAAGTTGTTTTGCCAAACTCTTTTTCCTGCAACTCGCGCCACAGGATTTTTCCGCTGCTGGTCATCGGCAATGTTTTGACAAATTCAATTTGGCGGGGGCATTTATAAGCAGCCATTCGCTCTTTGGCCCATTGAATAATTTCATCCGGGCTGATGGAATCCGCCTCTTCCTTCAGAATGATAAACGCCTTGACTGTTTCTCCTCTTCTTTGATCCGGCGTGGCGACCACACACACTTGCTGAATCGCCGGATGATGGAAGAGTACAGACTCCACTTCGGTCGGCCAAACTTTGAACCCGGAAACATTGATCATCCTTTTCAGGCGGTCAACAATGAAAAAATATCCCTCTTCGTCGTAACGGGCAATATCCCCCGTGCGGAAAAAGCGCTTGCCATCGAGTTGAATAAACGACCGTTCGGTTTCTTCCGGTTGCCGCCAGTAACCGGCAAAGACCTGAGGTCCGTGGACAACCAGTTCGCCTTCTTCCCCTTCTTTGAGTTCGGTTTTGCTGTCGGGGTCAATGATCCGGGCATCGACATCAAAAGATGGGATCCCCAGACACTGTAATTTGGGACGCCCTGGCGGATTGAAGTGCGTGTGGGCGATCGTTTCCGTCAGCCCGTACCCTTCCATATAGCGAAGGCCGGTCAATGCTTCCAGTTTTTCTCCGATCGCCTTGGGGAGGGATGCTCCTCCTCCTCCCACCGATACAAGCGAATCCAAGCGCCTTTTGGAAATGTGCGGTTGCGAGAGGAAATCGATCAGCATGGTACTGATATTGGTCCAGTGCGTGACCTGGTACCGTTCGATCCAGTCTGCTGCCAAAATTCGGTTCCAGCGTGTCATGATCACCATCGTTCCGCCGCAGGAAATCGCCGAGTGCATGGAATGGACCATTCCTGTCACATGAAACAACGGCAAACAGGTAAGAACGACCGAATCAGAGGTAAGATGCACCCAGACGGCCGCACTGAAGATATTGGCCTGGAGGGTCCGGTGCAAATGGATGCAGCCTTTCGGTTTGCCGGTCGTTCCCGAGGTATACGGGATGGTGGCAATGTCATCGTCTTTAGCTCTGCTTTGATCCGGTCTCAGATCAGAGGAAATTACATCCCGCCAATTCACAATCCGGCTGTCCGAAAACGCGACAGGCGTCAGCTTTACTTCTTCGGGCAACAATTCATCCGGTTCCTGAGTTGGCCGGGCATATTCGGAGTAACAGGCGACAATCATCCGTTTCAAATCCCCGTTTTCCAGGAGGGGTGCAGCCTGCTTGTACAGTTCCTGTCCGACAAAGGCCACTTCCGCCCCGCAATCTTTCAGATAATAAGCCAGCTCACCCGTCTTATTCATCGGATTAATCGGAACAACCACCGCGTCTGCACATAAGACGGCGTAGCAGGCAATCACAAATTGCGGTGCATTCTGCATGTAGATGATGACGCGGTCACCGCGCTTCACACCGAGACGCTTTTGCAAATATCCTGCGACTTTTTCCACTTCGTCGGCCAGCTGCCGGTAGGTAAGAGTTCCGCCATAATAAATGATCGCAATTTTGTCGGGATATCGCTTAGCTGTGACAAACAAATTGTCATGAACCGGCGTTTTCGGTACGGTCAGTGTTTTCGGCAACAATGGAGGCCAAAAAGCGAAATGTTTCGTCAACATCATTTTCCCTCCATAAACTTGGATTTCCCTTAACCGAAAGCCAATGGGCGGATTACTCCCTGATCCAGGCGGGGAATCAACGGAAACAAATTCTGTTGTGCCGCAAATGCAACTTCCCGTCCGTATCCGTGGCGAATCATCCCTTTTCCCACCCGCGAGAGCGACAGAAGAGCGAGCGGATCGGGATGGTGTTGGTACAAAAGCAAAGCGGATCTGGCTGCATCGGATGATTGCCAGGTTTCATCAAATCGGAGGAGATAATGAATAAGGCAACCGGCGCCATAAAAATCCTCCAGTGAAAACCTTCCCCCAGAACCGGAACAGAGGATCACGATCTCCTGGTGCCGATGGTTGGTTGTCAGATATTTTGCGATAAAACAACTGTTCAAAAGCGCCCCGATATAAACGGTAGAAGCCTGAGACGCTTTTCGCACGGCAACCGTTCCGTTGGTCGTCGACAGAACAATTGTTTTTTCGCGCAGTTTCTCTTTCCAGTCATTCGGAAAGGGACTCAAAAATCCGTCGATGAATTTCCCTTGATTTTCCCCGGCCAGTAAGTACGTTTCTTTTCCTTCTGCAACTCGCCGGGCTTCCCATTCATCACAAACCGGAATCACTTCGCGTGCGCCATAAGAAAGCGCCGAAACAACCGCTGAAGTGGCAAAAAGAATATCAAGCACCACAACCACCTGACCCCGCACCCGCTCCTGATCGAGATCCTCTTTGCGTGACACCAGATGTACTTTTCCCATCTTTTTCTCTCCTATTGATGCCCGTTGGCATGCTGACAGGCAAACCGAATCAAAGCTTTCGCAAGCTCTCCCATTTTGGCAAAACGCTCATCCGCCGTTTGTCCCTTTTGATAGCGGTAATAGATTTGCTGGCAGATGACGGCTAGCTTAAAATAAGCAAACGTCAGATAATAATGGATCGTGGAAAGATCCTGCCCGCTCTTTCGCCCATAACATTCGAGAAATTGCTTACGGGTGAAAAATCCGGGCAACACTGTCACCGGATCCCGGCCAAACGCTTTTTTCAGGAAATCGGGGTCGCTTTCTTCGATCCAGTAACTCATCGTACAGCCCAGATCGGCCAGCGGATCCCCGACGGTGGCCATTTCCCAGTCAAAAATCCCGACCATTTTGGTAAGGCCTGGATCAAACATCACGTTATTAAACTTGTAGTCATAATGGATCACAGTCGGTTCGGGTGAAGCGGGAATCCGGGAGGTCAAATAATTTGAAAGCGAATCCAATTCTTTGATCTCTTCTGTTTTCGACCGGTGAAAGCGATGGATCCATCCTTCCACTTGCCGGGTGAGAAAACCTGACGGGCGGCTGATTTGCACCATTCCCGCTTCCTTGTAGGGAATGGCATGCAACTCAACCAATGCATCAACCATCAGTTCGGATAACTGGCGCCCTTTCTCCGGAGTCGGCGGAATATCCGGAGGCAAAGAGGTTTCAACGACAACTCCCTTGCGGCGTTCCATCATAAAAAAAGGCGCTCCCACAATCTCCGGATCATCACAGAAGACGAGCGGTTTCGGTGCCAGCGGAAAAGCGGGGTGCAACCGTTTCAGTACTTGGTATTCACGCCCCATATCGTGGGCTTTGGGCGCAGTCGGTCCCAAAGGAGGGCGGCGTAACACCGCTTCCCATGCCCCGACTCGGATTAAATACGTCAGGTTGGAATGGCCGTTGGCAAATTGTTCAATCTCAAGCGGAGCGTTTTCAAGGTCAAAATGATCCCGCAAAAAACGTTCAAGTCTTTTTTCGTTCAATTCTTCCCCCTGGCGGACAGGGATAGTTTCCTTACTCATGTCTCCTCCTTCTTTTCCGGCCAAGAGATGGAGTACGCATTCAATTTGGCCTTCCATCCGTCGGGAATCGGCTCGCTTCGTTGACGGAGGAAATTAAAATAAACCATGACGGATTCCGAACGGGCAATCACTTCCCCGCTTTCGCGATCCAGGATTTGCTGTCCCAGATGTACGCTTCTCGTGCCGATACGCAAGACCCCGGTTTGAATGGTTAACCGTTGGTTGTAATATGCCTGCTGCAGAAAGTCGCAACGGATATGGGCCAGGATAAATGGCCAATCGCTCAGATCAGCAAAGGTTGCAATCTCTTCAAAAAATTCGGTTCTCCCCTGTTCCAAGTAGATGAAATAACTTGTATTATTCACATGGCCCAGCGCATCGGTTTCGCAAAAACGGACTCTTATCTCCGATTCAATCACGGTTCATCCCCTCTTCTGATCCAGTCATCACATCGCGTGGGCTCCGCCATCGACCACCAGTACATGTCCCGTTACATAATCGGAAGCGGGTGAAGCCAAATAGACCGCGGCTCCTTTCAAATCGTGTTCTGAACCGAAACGTTTGAGCGGTGTGCGCTCCAGAATGGCTTGTCCCCGGTATTCAAGAATCGCTTTGGACATTTTGGTCGGAAAAAAGCCCGGCGCGATCGCATTCACATTGACCCCGTATTCGGCCATTTTGCAGGCGAAATCCTTGGTAAAGGAGATCACGGCCCCTTTGCTGGCATGGTAACCGACCGCATCCAAAACACGTGGATCAGCTCCGCTTAGACCTGCCACCGATGCGATGTTGATAATTTTGCCGGCCTTCTGCTTTGCCATCTGTTTCCCGACGGATTGTGACATCAGAAATGTTCCGGTCATATTGACATCCATCACCATTTTGAATTTTTCCAGCGGCATTTCCAAAGCCGGGGCGCCCCAGGAAACACCGCTGTTGTTCACCAGGATGTCGATTTTCCCAAATGCAGCAAGCGTCTCTTGAACCACCTGTTCGACGCTGTCCGGATCAGTCACATCACAAGATAAAGCCAAAGCCTCCGTTCTGTTTTCCTTAAGGCGGTCCCGGACTTTTTCGCAAGCTTCGATTTTACGTGAACAGACGACAATGTCGGCTCCTGCTTCCGCCAACGCAACGGCAATCTGCTCCCCGAGCCCGCGTCCCCCGCCGGTCACAATCGCTGTTTTTCCCTTAAGACTGAACAATTCATGAATGTGCATGGCAATCACTCCTGATCGATTTTTCCCCGTTTGCGGGCTTGCTCCCTCAATTCAAGCTTCGCCACCGACATGCGATGCACTTCATCAGGCCCGTCAGCGAGACGCAGCGTGCGGGTGTTTGCCCAGTGAGCGGCAAGAGGGAAATCTTCCGATACACCGGCTGCGCCCAGAGCCTGAATGGCGCGATCCAGTACCCGTAGAGCGACATTGGGCGCAACTACCTTGATCATGGCAATCTCCTTGCGCGCAGATTTATTTCCATAGCGATCCATCATGGCCGCTGCTTTCAGTGTAAGGAGGCGGGCCTGCTCGATTTCGATTCGGGAATCGGCAATCCATTGCTGAATGACGCCTTGTTCCACCAGAGGTTTCCCAAAAGCCGCCCGGCTCTGCACCCTCCCGCACAAAATTTCCAATGCTCGTTCCGCTACCCCGATCAGGCGCATGCAGTGATGAATCCTCCCGGGACCCAGACGCCCCTGGGCGATGGCGAAGCCTTTTCCTTCTTCCCAGATCATGTTCTCTTTTGGAACGCGAACCTGATTAAAACGGATTTCGGCATGTCCATGGGGGGCATGATCATATCCGAATACCGGCAACGTACGGATAATCTCCACTCCGGGAGTATCAAGCGGAACGATGATCATCGAATGGCGCTCGTATTTGGGCGCTTCCGGGTTGGACAGCCCCATCACAATGGCAAATCGGCAACGGGGATCCCCTGCACCGGATGACCACCATTTTCTCCCCGTAATGATGTAACTGTCACCATCGCGTTCAATCCGCGTCTCGATGTTGGTTGCATCAGATGAAGCAACTTCCGGTTCCGTCATTGAAAAACAGGAACGGATTTCTCCATTTAAAAGCGGGAGCAGCCATTTCTGTTTCTGTTTTGGGCTGCCGTATTGATAGAGAAGCTCCATATTTCCTGTATCTGGAGCAGAACAGTTGAAAACCTCCGGCGCGATTAACGACCGCCCCATGATTTCACAAAGCGGGGCGTACTCCAGATTGCTCAGCCCTGCCCCGTACTCGCGATCAGGCAAAAACAGATTCCATAACCCTTCCTTCCTGGCTTTTTCTTTCATCTCTTCCATGACCGGGGGGCTTTGCCAACGTGTAGACTGGCAGTTCAACTGATCTTCATAAACTTTTTCATTCGGATAAACAACCGATTCCATAAAAAGTTCCAATTTGCGCCGCAGGCAGTTAACTTTATCTGAAAAGTCGAAATACAAACGAGTTCCCCCTCCGTTGCCAAGAGTAAGAAAATGGGGTTTAATTATTTTGTAATTTTCGATAATATGATCCGCATCAATATTGATAACCATGTCATTTTATAATAATTGTCGTACAATTTTGTATTTTTGTCAATAGAATAAAGATTTCTGAACAATGGTGAAGAGGTGTGATGAGGATGACCAAACCCAACCGACAGCTTCGGCGGAAAGCCAAAACAAAAAATGCGATTCGCCGGGCAGCGCTCAGATTGTTTTTGGAACCGGGCTTTCATCATACCAATGTTAAAGAGATTATGGATGAAGCTGATTTGGGATACGGAACCTTTTATCAGTACTATCATTCCAAATTGGATGTGCTGCTTGAGCAGGCGGATGAAGTGCATGAAAAGATCACCAAATGTAAAATTTTTTCTCCCGAGGAAAAAAGTATTTATCGACGGACTTACAACAGCATTTATCATGTTTTGTCCGCATGCAACGAACATCGTGATGTAGTCACCATCCTGAAAAACGCAAAGGATTCGCAGAAAGAGATAAAAGAGAGATGGGACAACATCATGAAAACCCTTTTTCATCCATTGGAATATGAGATCATCCGGAACATGAGCATAGGCTTATGCCGGAGCGTAAACCGAGACTTGGCCGTCAGCGCACTGTCCGGGATGGTTTCCGGGGCGATTGACTTCGTTTTGCAACAAGATCCCGACAAGGTGGATCTTCGCCAAATTTCCGGGGATCTCGCCTTGCTTTTTAAGGAAGCGATCTTCATCGGGGAGGAAATTCCTTCACTTGACAACAAACAGTCGGATTAACTGTTTTTCATTGATTGTGAAATAACATGAGCAGCCGGAATAAAATATATTACATTTCGATCTATAGCCCGAGATTAAGGAGCTGAAGCAAAGATGGCTGCCCAGCTTCATGAAACGCTGCTGCTTATGGCTGGTTTTTGCTGGCAGGCCAGGGAACAATTCCGGAAGCATCAACTGCCCAAACTGCCGATCATCTCAGGTGAATCCTTTCATTTCGCGAAAAAGGTTCTCACAGCCCCGCTGAAAGCACCGGAAGCCATCGGATTTATCGCTCATTCGCAAAGAAGAATCGTTGTTGTTCTGCGCGGTTCTGAGTCAAGCCAGGATAATCTCATTGATCTGCAAATCGCGCAAAAGCGTTTCCCCTTCGGCCCTGGCAAAACCCATTCCGGCTGGACTGATCTGTATCAGCGATCCTCTCACCCCCAAATTCCTCCGCTGCGAAGGCAAATCATCGGAACCGTTCTTAAATGCCTCAGGAAATTTCCTCATAAAACCGTTTATGTAACCGGGCACAGCATGGGTGGTGCAATCGCCACCATGGCCGCTTTGGACTTGGCACTCAATTTTTCCGTTAAACCTGTCGTAATTACTTTCGGTTCTCCGAAAACCGGCGACTCTGTCTTCGTCAACGCTTATAACCGCGCCATTTCCCGGAGTTTGAGAGTGGCAAACGAATGGGATATTGTTCCGAAGCTGCTCCTTTCCGGTTATCAACATGTGAACTATCTCTTTCCCTTGCACTGGAATTGTCGCGCATTTGGGAGACATCACCATCAGATTGCCGCCTATTTTGTCATTCTTCGCAATTTTTGTCCGGCATTTGGCAAGATGTTGGCCAGGGGACCGAATAAAGGCTTTAGTCCGGTCAATCCGGAAATTACCGATCCTTGTTTGATCAGCAGAAAAGGAGCGAGTTATTGATGACGGATCAGATGCTGAAATGAACCATTTGCCACCCCCTCTTCCCCTTCATCCATCCCTTTGTTCCCGTGAGCCAAAGAAATCATTCTCATGAACAGAAAAAATGCCGAAGCAGACTTCTCTTCGGCATTTGTGTTTTCAAATAAAAGATCAACTGATCAGCAGGCAAATCCAATTACTCCCGACCAGCTGTTTCGCGAACAGAGCAAAGTGAAAAATGGCAGAAAAATGCCGGAAAGCATAGAAATGTTAATAAAATATATAAATTTAATCTATTTTCTAATTTACTATTGACCGAACAGTTCATTTATTTTTAATATAAATTGTATTAACTAATCATTAAAAATTATTTAATAAAAGGAGTGAAGCCGATGAAGAAATTGGTCACTTCCGCCGGATTGGCGATGGCCCTGGTTCTCGGGACAATACCGTTTGCCAGCTCCCCGGCTCATGCCGCACCGACCGATCCGATCAAATATCACAAGCAATACAAAACCCCCACCTTTATGGGAAAATGGGATGCCCCCAGCACAAAAAACAAGCAGGATATCGTCTGGACCTATCTCAATAATAAAAAGAATCTGTTTAAAATTCGGGATAATGTCCAATCCCATTTTCAAATCATAAAGGTGCAAACAGACGAGCTGGGCATGACCCACTACCGGGTCCGTGAGGTTTACAAAGGAATTCCCGTCTACGGGTCCGATCAAACGATCCATGTGCAAAAAAACGGTGATGTTGCTTCTTACTTCGGACAGTTTATCCCCGAACTGGAAAACAAACATGTGGCCACGAAAGCCGAAATCTCCAGAGAGGAGGCAATCCGGCAAGCTGAAACCGCTTTGCAAAAAGAAGTTGGAACAATTCAAGAATTCGTTGGACAACCCTCGGCGGATCTGTATATCTATCCCTATCAGGACCAATATAAACTGACCTACCTTGTGAAAATGTCGACGGTGCAGCCGAAACCGGGATACTGGTTCTACTTTATCGATGCGACCAACGGCAGTGTCATCAATAAATTCAATGCAGCCAATGATGCCACCGGAACCGGTAAAGGCGTGCTTGGTGATACAAAAACCTTCGATGTCACCTATTCGGGCGGATACTATTATCTTGACGGCACCAGCCGGGGCATTGAAATCGCCACCTACGATGCCAAACATGTTCCGTACTATTCCCCCAATCTTCCGGGCACCTTGATCAGAAGCTCCAGCACAACCTTTAGTGATCCCGCTGCTGTCGATGCCCATGCTTATGCCGAAAGAGTTTATGATTACTATAAAAATACCTTTGGGCGCAACAGCTATGACAACAAAGGCGCACCTATCATCTCTTCCGTTCACGTCGGCAACAAGTGGAATAACGCTGCCTGGATCGGCACGCAAATGGTCTACGGAGACGGCGATGGAACCACTTTCCGCACCCTGTCCGGCGGACTTGACGTCATCGGCCATGAGTTGACCCATGCCGTAACCCAATCGACTGCCGATCTCATTTACCAAGGTGAATCCGGTGCGCTCAATGAATCGATTTCCGATATTTTCGGAGCGATGATCGATTCCGACGACTGGGATATCGGGGAAGATGTTTATACGCCGGGTATTGCGGGAGACGCTTTGCGCTCCATGTCGGATCCGACCAAATATGGCGACCCGGACAACTACGCCAATCGCTACACCGGCCCGGATGATAACGGCGGCGTGCACACCAACAGCGGAATCAACAACAAAGCTGCTTATTTGATGGCTCAGGGCGGCAGTGCATACGGTGTGCAAGTGTCGGGGATCGGACGGGCAAAAACAGCCAACATCTATTATCGCGCCCTGAACTATTATCTCTACTCCAGTTCCAATTTCTCCTCGATGCGCCAGGCTGCCATTCAAGCTGCCACCGATTTGTACGGAGCCAATTCCGCAGAGGTAAATACGGTGAAAAACGCATATTCGGCTGTCGGCGTTTATTAAACGAAGCAAGGAGCGATTCCGTTAAAGGAGTCGCTCCTTTGCTTGTGATTGAAGTCCGAAAACACAAGTCCGGGCTTCTCGTTACAGATTGGTCCAAAAATCAGAGAAAACATCCGGCGATTGTTGCAGACAAGATTGAAGCAAGCGTAGAACCATATAACAATTTCATGCCGAATCGCGCAACTTCATCAGCCCGCTTTTCATTTAAAGCTTTGACGGAACCGATAATGATTCCGATCGAACCGAAGTTGGCAAAGCTGATCAGGAAGACGGACAAGATCCCCATCGTTTTCGCCGAGAGACCGCCGGCGATCGCTTTCAAATTGATCATCGCCACGAATTCATTGGTGATCAATTTCGTTGCCATAATGCTTCCAGCTTGTACAGCATCGTGCCAGGGCACACCCATCAAAAAGGCGACCGGCGCAAAGACATATCCCAGGAGCGTTTGGAAGGTGATATGGAAAATCGCTGAGAAGATCGCGTTGATCAGCGCCATCAGCGCAATAAATCCGATGAGCATCGCAGCAACAATCACGGCAACTTTAAATCCGTCCATGATGCTTTCGCTGACGACGTCAAAAAATCCGGCTTTCCCTTCTCTGTTTGGTGTACCAGCAACGAAATCTTCTTCTTTCTTCAGCTCATAAGGATTGATGATATTGGCGATAATCAAGGCGGACAAGATGTTGAGAAAAATCGCCACAACGACATATTTTGCCGGCAACATGGTCATATAGGAACCGATGATCGACATGCTCACCGCGCTCATCGCCGATGTGCAAAGAGTATACAACCGTTTGCTGGAAACCATCCCCAGCTGCTCTTTTGTCGTCAGAAACACTTCAGATTGTCCAAGCACGGCTGAGGAAACGGCCAGGTAATTTTCCAGTTTGCCCATGCCATTGAGTTTGCTAAGTCCCAATCCCGTATACTTAATGATAAACGGAAGGATTTTAAGATAATTCAAGATCCCGATCAGCACGGAAATAAATACAATCGGGAGCAGCACATGGAGAAAAAAAGTGGACTCTCCCTTGTTTTCGATCCCACTGAAGACAAAATTAACCCCTTCCATCCCCATGTCCATCAGACGCTCAAATGTTTTGGCCACAAGACTTATAAAAATCACGCCGATCTTGGAGTGCAACAAAACAAAAGCGATAACAAACTGTGCGATCAGCATATACAGGATCGGTTTGTATCTGATTTGTTTTCGGTTATTACTAACCACAAAAGCCAAAATAAACACCATAAGCAAACCGGTTAACAAGAAAATGATATTCACACCTATTCCTCCGTTTGTCCAACTGTGAAAGGCTTGTTCAATAGCATGCCTCTTGGTATAAATTTTCATTAAAAAATTGTAATTGTAATCGATTACAACTAACTATCATAAGCAAAAAAGTCACTGATTTGCAAATGGTAAATACAACCATGTTACAAACATACAGAAGTCGTCCTCACCCACGGAAGACGACTTCGGCAGTCAGCTTCAGATCGCTTTTTGCTGAGCGGTGGTGCCGACAAATTGACTTTGGTAGAGATCGGCATAAAGTCCCTTTTGGGCGAGGAGTTCTTCATGCCGCCCTTTTTCGATCACATTGCCGTTGTTCATCACCAGAATCAGATCAGCATTGCGAATGGTCGACAGACGATGGGCAATGACAAAACTGGTTCTCCCTTTCATCAATTCGTTCATTGCTTTTTGGATCAACACTTCAGTTCGCGTGTCGATATTGCTCGTCGCTTCATCCAAAATAAGAATGGCCGGATCTGCGAGAATGGCCCGCGCAATGGTTAAGAGCTGTTTTTGCCCTTGAGAGATATTGGAGGCTTGCTCGTTCAAAATCGTGTCATATCCATCAGGAAGAGTACGGATGAAGTGGTCGGCATGGGCAGCTTTGGCCGCTTGCACGATTTCTTCTTCGGTTGCTCCGGCACGGCCATAGGCGATATTTTCCCGGATCGTGCCGCTGAAAAGCCACGGATCCTGAAGCACCATGCCAAACATCGAACGCAGATGTTCGCGCTTCAGCCGGGTTATGTCAACACCGTCAATCGTGATTCTGCCGTCGTCCAGTTCATAGAAACGCATCAACAGATTGATCAGAGTCGTTTTTCCCGCCCCTGTCGGACCGACGATCGCGATCGTTTGCCCCTTTTTCACTTCAATATTCATATTTCTGATCAACATCGTATCTTTTTTGTAACCGAACGTCACGTTCTGGAATTGCACGTTCCCTTCCGGATCGGAAATCTCTTCCGCTTTTTCGCTGTCGGGTACTTCCTCCTGCTCATCAAGAAGTTCAAATACCCTCTCGGCAGAAGCAATCGTAGATTGAATGATATTGGAGATATTGGCCAACTGAATAATCGGTTGGGAAAACTGCCGGACATATTGAATAAATGCCTGAATATCCCCGATTTGGATTGCCCGTTTCGTGACGAGCACTCCGCCGACGACACAAACGAACACATAACCGATGTTGCTGATGAATCGCATAAGGGGCATGATGATGCCGGAAATAAATTGCGACTTGACGGAGGATTGATACAGTTTTTCGTTGATCCGGTCAAAGGTTTCAACCGACTTGGCTTCATGGCCAAATGCCTTTACGATCATATGCCCTGTATACATTTCCTCGACATGTCCGTTTAATTCCCCGAGCTCTTTTTGTTGCCCGGCAAAATATTTTTGTGATCGTGCGGCAATCCACTTGGTTACAATGAGGCTGAGCGGGATGGTCAGAAAAACGACCAGTGTCATCAGCGGACTGATGGTCAGCATCATCACAATTACGCCCAAAAAAGTAACAACGGACGAAACTAACTGAGTAAGGCTTTGTTGTAAAGTGCTGCTGATGTTATCCACATCATTGACAACCCGGCTCAAAATTTCCCCGTTTGTCCGCGAATCAAAAAAGCGAAGCGGCAAGCGGGCAAGCTTGTCATTTACTTCTTTCCTCAACTCATAAACGGTTTTCTGCGCCACCCCCGCCATCACGTACTGTTGCAAATAACTGAACAAACTGCTGACAATATATAGAGCAGCCAACAGCAAAACAGTATCAAGGAGATAGTGAAAATCGATAGCGGCTCCCGGTACATGATTGATCTTCTGCATTGCCCCTTCAAACAGCTTGGTCGTGGCATTCCCGATAATTTTCGGGCTGAGAATGCTGAAGGCAGTACTGAGAATCGACATTATCAAAACCACGGCCAAGCGCATCCGATACGGCTTCAAATATTTGAGCAGGCGGAAGAGCGTTCTTTTAAAATCCCTTGCTTTTTGCACCGGTATCCCCATTTGCGGACCGCTTCCTCTCCCCATGCCTCTTCCGAAATTGGCTCTCATGCGATTTCCTCCTCAGAAAGCTGGGACAAAACGATTTCCCGATAAACTTTGCAAGTATCCATCAATTCCTGGTGCTTGCCGATCCCTGCGATTTTCCCACGATCCAAGACGATGATCCGATCGGCATCCATCACCGTGCTGACCCTTTGCGCCACGATGAAGACCGTCGAATTGGCCGTTTCTTGTTTCAAAGCGGTTCGCAATTTCGCTTCGGTTTTAAAATCAAGCGCGGAAAAACTGTCGTCGAAAATATAAATCTCGGGTTTTTTCACGATGGCACGGGCGATGGTGAGCCGTTGCTTTTGCCCGCCGGAGACGTTAAGGCCTCTCTGCGCGATCACTGTCTGATACCCGTCTTGCAGCTTTGAGACAAATTCATCCGCTTGGGCAATTTCAGCCGCGCGTTTCACCTCTTCTTCCGAGGCGCTTTCCTTTCCGAAACGGATATTGTCAAGAATCGTTCCCGAGAACAGGACTGCTTTTTGCGGAACAAAACCGATTTTTTCCCGAAGCGAAGTCAGTGGCAGATCGCGGATATCCACTCCATCGATCAAAATGCTGCCGCTATCTACGTCGTAAAAACGGGGAATCAGATTGACGAGAGCTGATTTTCCCGAACCGGTGCCGCCGATGATCGCAATCGTCTCCCCGGATCTGGCACTGAAAGAGATGTTGGAAAGTGCCGGTTTTTCCGCCCCCGGAAAGCGAAAGGTCACATCCCGGAACTCAATCACTCCTTTTTTCTCTTCAGTTGCGGCCTGTTTCCCATCCTTGATGTCGGGAACAATCTCCAATACTTCGTTGATTCGGGCTGCAGAGGCGGAAGAGCGCGGAATCATGATAAACATCATGGATACCATGATCAGCGAAAACATGATTTGCATGGCATATTGAAGGAATGCCATCAGATCCCCGACTTGAATCGCGCCGCTGTCGATGCGGATTCCACCAAACCAGATGATGGCGATGGTGGAAAAATTGAGAACAAGCATCATCATCGGCATAAGGGACGCCATCAGTTGATTCACCCTGATTGCCGTTTGAATCAGATCGGAGTTGGCTTCATCAAATCGTTTTTTTTCATGATCCGTGCGATTGAAGGAACGGATTACCCGAATTCCGGTTAACCCTTCATTTAAAATAAGATTTAATTTGTCCAGTTTAGACTGCATCGCTTGATAAAGAGGAAAACTCTTTCTGGTAATCGCAAAAATCACCATGACGAGAACGGGAACGACCGCTATAATGACAAAAGAGAGCTTGATGTCCTTGAAAACAGCCATGATCACCCCGCCGATGCACATCAGCGGAGCGCTGATCATCATGCGCAGGATCATGTTCAGCACTTGCTGAACCTGGGTAATATCATTTGTTGTTCGCGTAATCAGCGAGGCGGTCCCGAATTGATCAACCTCTTTCAATGAAAAGGCAGCCACGTGGCTGAAAACTTTACTGCGAACATCCTTGCCAAACCCTGCGGAAACTGTGGAGGACAAATAGCGGGCAACGATGGAGCAAATCATCCCTCCCGCGGCCACCAGCAACATAAAGCCGCCGATTTTCAGGATGTAGGAAATGTCTCCGTTCACAACACCCGTATCGACGATATCCGACATCAATGTAGGGAGATACAAGTCGGACAAGGCTTGCAAGAAAGTAAGAGTTACCACGATTATCAGGGACATTCGATAGGGTCGCAAAAATCGGGACAATTTCATCACTCTTGATCATCTCCGCTTCTTTTGATTTAAGCCCGGAATCGAAAAGTTAGTATCTTGTTTTATTAGGCAACCTAATCATAAAGCAGAGTCCTCTAAAGATCAATCACATTCGACGACTTTCTTTCCCGGAAAAAAGTTTTTACCATTATATATGAAACCAAGACCATTTATTATAAAGGAAGAATCGATATGAAACCCATCATCTTCGGAAAAACGATCGACCAGAAAACCCGCTGTGTACATTACCATTCTGATTTGGATATTGTCGCCATCAAATTTGCCTGTTGCGAGCGTTACTATCCTTGTTACCAATGCCATGAGGAAACGGCCGGACATCAAGCCGTTCCCTGGCCAAGGAGCCGGTTTCATGAAAAAGCGATATTATGCGGGAACTGCCAGACGGAATTGACCGTTCACGAGTATTTAAATGGAGAAGCACGCTGTCCTGAGTGCCGCCATCCTTTTAACCCCGGATGTAAAAAGCATTACCATTTCTATTTTGAATGACGCGATCGCCGCGTCATTTTTTTTATTTCCCGTTTAAGAAAAAATTAAGAATTCCTCTCCTGTTTTGCTAAGAATTTCGGTTTAACCTGTAGCTGACACCGGGGTCAGGATTTTTGGTTCATCACTCCGGCAACCCTGCGATGTTTTATCCTGTTTCAATCCTCTTTATGACTGAAATCGCTGGCGAATGATCCGGAAAAAAGTAAGTCTCAGGTCTGAGTTTGAATCCTACTTTGGCAGGTTCCGGCGGGGCTCCCGTTTCTTTATGATAGTTTGCAGCACTTTATCATGGGAATCATGAGCGCAAAAACGGATTTTCCGACCTGACACAAAAGGAGAATCAATACCATGGAAACTTTGATGCAAAGACTTCAATTTTTTCTCCGGTTTACAAAATCACCGGCTGCAATCGGCAGTGTGACACCGAGTTCAAGATTTTTGGTTCATACTTTGATAAAACCCGTGAATTGGGCCCGGGCTAAAGTAGTAGTTGAGCTGGGAGCGGGTACTGGTGTTGTTACGCTGGAAATTGAACGAAATTTAAACTCCGATGGTCAGGCAGTCATCTTTGAATCCGATCCAAAGCTGAGTCTCTGGCTTAAGCGAAATCACCCGGCGTTGATCCATTGTTCCGATGCCCGTTTCCTGGTGCAGGAACTGGAGAAACGCAGGCTGGGCCAAGCCGATGCGATTATCTCATGTCTGCCGTTTGCCAACTTTTCGGCAACCCTGAGAAGAGAGATCATGGATGGGATAAAAAACGTTCTGGCACCAAACGGTGTTTTTATCCAGTTTCAATACTCTTTACAACTGAAACCGCTTCTGCAATCTTGCTTTCAACAGGTAGACATCCAATTTGTCCCCTTTAATCTTCCGCCTGCTTTTGTCTATTTCTGCCAGGGGAGGTGAGCATTTTGGAAACAGCACAACTGATTCACTGGATATCGGAATACGGCTGCTTTGCTTTATTCTTTTTTTTATGGCTGGGAATCCTGGGCGTGCCGATTCCGGATGAAGTGATTGTCATGACCGGAGGATTGGTTTCAACATACCACATTCTGCAGCCGATCCCTTCTTTCACCGTCACTTATCTCGGTGTAATTTCCGGGCTCTCAATCGGCTATATTGGCGGGAGGGTTTCCCGGAGTACGGTTTATGATAAACTTTTAAACAAGAAAAAGCTTCGAAAACACCTGATCCGCGCGGAACGATTATTGACGAAATACGGGAGTTTTGCTCTTTGTTTCAGCTATTTCACGCCGGTCATCCGCCACCTTGTCCCCTATCTCGCCGGGAGTTTGCGAATGCCTTATCCGAGGTACGCTTTATTTTCTTACGGTGCCGGCTTTGTCTGGACAGCAATTTACTTTACGGTTGGTTATCAATTTGGGGATTCCATTGCATACGTGGCGAAACTGAGCCGGGACTTGGGTCATCTCACTCTGGGAATCGCCGCCGTGATGTTTCTTCTCTTGCTCATTCGTTCCTATGCCCAGAGAAAAAATGAAAAGGAGAAAAGGATTCATGAAGCAAAACACCACCATTCTAATTGTCGATGATGATGACGAAATACGCCAGTTAATCCAGCTTTATCTGCAAAATGAAGGTTATCGGATCTTCCATGCCACCAATGGCCGGGAAGCATTGGGTCTGGCCGAACGGCATCCTGTCGACCTGATCATCCTGGATTTGATGATGCCTGAAATGGATGGCATGCAAGCCTGCATTCGCCTGCGGGAGAAGTTCCAGATGCCGATTATCATGCTGACAGCCAAAACCGGGGATATGGATAAAATTCAGGGACTCAGCATCGGAGCAGATGATTATGTGACCAAACCTTTTAATCCGTTGGAACTGGTTGCGAGAATCAAAGCGCATTTACGAAGATTTCTGCACTTCTCTCCGGCTGAGAAACAAAACGATGTGCTTCACATTCAACATGTGACGATCCGTTTGTCAACCAGACAAGTTTATGTAAATGATAAAGAAGTTTTCCTTACTCCAAAGGAGTTTGACATTCTCGTCCTGCTGGGCAAAAATCCGGGGATTGTGTTCAGCTCCGAGCAGATTTACCAGCAAGTTTGGCATGAGCCGATGACCACCTCAAACAACACCATCATGGTTCATATTCGCAAAATCCGCGAGAAAATCGAGCTGGACCCCAAGCAGCCGATAATCATTCAGACCGTATGGGGAGTCGGTTACCGGGTGCAACCCCTCTGGCATAATCAATGAATAAAGGTGGACGTGATGATCCGACGTTTTTTTGAGAAAATTTATCATAAAATAGCCGCAAGTCTTCGTGCACAATTTATCCTCTACATTCTCATCAGCATGTTGGCGGCAGCCATTGCCGTCGAACCATTTGCTTATATCAACCAGGAAAAACGCTACTATTACCCAAGCAGAGACGAATTGGAAATGGAACTGAAGAAAATAACACCGCTGATCCAACAGGCTCCACCCAGGCAGATCCGCTTTATTTTGGATGAAAAGGCAGAAGCGAGCGGAACCAAACTGCGTCTCATAAGTCAAAAGGGAACTGTTTTGGTCCGGTCAGCCAACGCAACGGAGCAGCAGATGAACCCGGCTCAAATCTTGATGAAAATTTCGCAGCAGAATGAAGAACCGAGCAACGTTCCCCAGTTTCGGGAAATTTATGCTATTCATCCTTTTTATTTTCATCATCAAATCCATTATCTCGTCATAAGTAAAGAGACCCATGGCCGGCTTACGACATATTGGATAGGAAACCCTCTCTTATCTGTTGTTGTCTTCTTTCTTGTTTTTATCGTTGTCTATCTCATCCTGACACGGAGAAAATTGAAACAATTACAGGAAGTCACGGCAGGAATTTCAGAAATCGCCAAGGGAAACTTTCGTCTGCGCCTCAAGGAGCAAGGAAAAGATGAAATCGCCTTTTTGGCTGCTCATGTAAATGAAATGGCCAGGCAGCTGAAAGCAAACTGGGAGAAAGAAAGAAGAATGGAACAGGAGCGGACCGATCTGATCACGAGCATTTCCCATGACTTGCGAACTCCGCTGACTTCGGTAATCGGTTACTTGAAACTGATTCACGACCAATCGCAACTCACTCCGGACGAGATGAAAAAATATGCGGATATCGCCTTATCAAAATCGAAAAATCTGAAGCAAATGATGGACCAGTTGTTTGAGTTCACGAAAATTACGCATGACCAGTTTCAGCCCTCGTTTCAACTTATTTCGCTGAATGAACTGATCAACCAATTGCTTGAAGAAAATCACGCCATGTTAGCGTTGAATGAAATGGATGTAGAAAGAATCATCTGTAATGATCCGTTACAGGCGCAGGCAGATCCGTTTTTGCTGATCAGGATGTTTGACAATCTGATTCAAAATGCCCTGAAGTACGGAAAAAAACCAGGAAAGTTCATCATCGTAACGAAACAAGAAGACGGATATGGCGTAATAAAATTGAGCAATACTGCCGGGCAGGTAGATCGTCAAATAATCGGGCGCCTGTTTCAGATGTTTGTAACGGGTGATCCTTCCCGTTCCGAAAAGAGGTCCGGGATCGGACTGGCGATTGTCAAACGGATTGTGGATTTGCACCAAGGACAGATTGCAGCCATTCAGGAAAACGGAATGATGACCTTTGTAATTAAGCTCCCCATAACTTCATCATAACTTCATCCCGGTCCTTTACACGAAGATAGTCCCATCGCTGCATCCACGTCCTCCACTCATCAGGAAAAATAAAAATCCACGTTTTCCCCTCCGATCCCAAAGGAAATATTTTAATTGAAGTGAATATGATAAGTCTCTTTACTGATCACATACAAATAAAAAATTTAATTGAGAAAAGGGGAAGAGCAAATGGAGCCATTTGTTGGCAAAGTGGCTTTAGTTACAGGTGGCGGTTCCGGAATAGGAAGAGCAACTTCATTGGCTTTTGCAAAGAAAGGAGCAAAAGTCGTTATTGCCGGACGCACAAGAGAGAAGATTGTGGAGACACAAGAAATGATTAAGAATTTGGGTGGAGAAGCCATTGCAGTTCAAGCAGATGTTTCTGCAGAGGAACAAGTCAGAGAGATGATACAAACAACCATCGATCTTTGGTCGTATCAACTTTGCATGCAACGCTGCGGGGATCGGCGGAAAACTGGCTCCTACGGCAGATGTCACAGAGGAAGATTTTGATCGTACTCTGGCAATTAACCTTAAAGGTGTCTGGCTTTGCATGAAGTATCAAATTCGTCAGATGTTAAAACAAGGATCTGGAGCAATCGTGAATATCTCTTCCATCAATGGCTTGGATGGAACTCCAAACGCAGCCATTTATTCGGCAAGCAAGAGCGGAGTTGTCAGCTTAACCAAATCCGCTGCTCTTGAATATGTCCAGGGGCTGTTCATACACCGATGCTGGAGCAGGTTTTCAACATAACAGGGGTTACACCAAGTCAATATGAATCCAAAATACCAATGAATCGAATAGGAGATCCAAATGATATTGCCCATTCGGTTACTTGGTTGTGCTCAGATGAAGCGAGCTATATAACAGGACACATTATGGTGATTGACGGAGGAGTATCTGCTGGATAATCTTGATTTTACAAAATCTTAAGGAAGTAACGGTTACATGTGGTTTCGGAGAAGTTGGTGAAGATCCGCCCCATCCACTGTCCGTAACATTAATGCCCAAGCTGAACGCAAAGCAGACCGCTCTATTCTCCGGTATCTCGTTTAAGCCAATCGTAGAGGGTGTTTATATAATAAATCTGGAACAGGGGTGAGCAATATTTGAGGAACATTACCTTAGCAGACGGTCGTAAGATTATTGTTCATTGTTTAAGCTGTGCCATTGTGGAAGGAGCAGTAAAGCCAAATGGTGGCACAATCTATGAAACAAAGTTTTTTCATGCTCATCAAGATGTCGCATATCCTGTTCGAGGTCTTGTAATTTTAGCTTCAAAAAGGCATGTTAAGTGTTTAGATGAACTTACAGAAGCAGAGCTTAACGATTATATTCATACCCTCCATCTGATTCGAAAAGCACAACGTCAAGTCTTAGGGATTGAACAAGTCTACTATTTCTATAATGAAGATACTACACACCATTTTCATACATGGATGGTTCCCCGATATGATTGGATGTATAAGTTCGGCAGATCGATCGAATCAGTTCGTCCTGTACTTCTTCATGCAAGACAAGAAAGAAACTATAAAGATGAAATTGAAAAAATATTAAAAGCAATACATAGGCTCAGAGACTTTTTAAATACTTCAAATTAATAATTGAACTCCCTTTTTTGGCAAAGGCTTTGGCACAAGCGGCACCAATCCCTGAACTTGCTCCGGTAATTACCACGGTTCTTTTCATTTTCTCCCCCCTGAGAGTACCAATTTTCATTTTGAAAGTGAAACTGTAGCCTGTTTTGATTTTGTTATTGCTTTAAAAATCGGTGTTTTTTATACTGATTGAGAGTTTTCAAAAATGGAGGACAGCATGATCAATCAGTTTGAAACCGAACGCATCTTGGCCAGACTCATCCGCGAGGATGAACTGCCCACCTTCCTCGACGTGATCCGCAGCAACCGCTTCTTCCTGCAAGTGTCGGAAGGCAGCCCAGACTATTCCCTATCCAAGCTGGAGAAAGACTGGAAAGAAGCGAACGAGAACCCCGGCGAATGTATGCTTGGTCTGTTTGAAAAGGAGACGGAAACGCCCGCCGATATCCTGACCTACCTGAAGCACAACCCCAGGGACGGCTGCCCCTGGATCGGTTTCCTCATCTTCCGGCGGGATCTGCACGGCCAAGGCCTGGGCCGCGAAGTCACCGAACACTTCCTGGATCTCGCCTGCCGCCGGCTTGGCTGGACCTCCATCCACCTCGGCTTCCTCAAGGTGGAGATGAAAGAACTCTTCAACCTGCCGGAAAACCATGCGGGAGAACGGGTCGTCTGGGTGATGGAGAGGGAGCTGGCTTCGCCACATTAACCAAAAGGACAGAGGGATGCACCATCCTGCCACCCGTTGGGGTGGTTGCTTTTTTATGCTACTGCGTGGTAAATCCGCGTTTTTCTGTCAGGGCCTCTATTAGAGCCCCTATTTCGGCGGGGTTTTGTCTAATAATGATTGCTTAGCGTAGGATTTTTTAATTGCCGGAGATACCCCTATTAGCGGTTATTACTTAGAGAGATTTGTTTTTTTTGAATAAAATCAAGCCATAGTAGATCCACTAACCAAAATAAAAATGCAGCTTGAGTTGATAAGCAACCAGTGCCTCCACTGATACCTTTCGCTGGAATCTTTCGGCCATCCCGTAAGGGATGGGGTTGAAGGGCTTTAACCCTTCCTTCAGAAGGCGGTCTATGGGACGTTCAAAGGTTGTACCATGACAGCGTACATTAGCAATTGTGTCGATCCACGAGCGGGCTTGTTGATTCAGGTTCTCAAGATTGGTAAATGTTCGTACACGAGGCTAAAAGTTTTTTCTCACATAGCCGATTCCGTTTTCTACCTTGCCCTTGGTTTGCGCTCGGTAAGGAGCACATCTTTTTAGGGTAAAGCCATGGTGAGTTGCGAAGCCGGCAAACCGCTCATTCCAAACGATATGACCGCTTTCATCCAATCCAGTAACAACGGTCTTCATATTGTCGTATAAGCATGTTTCTGTTCGCCCACCAAAATACTCCATAGCCCGGACATGACATCCCATGAGTGTCTCCAGACGCTCATTTTCAGCGAATTCTAAATACATCATCCGGGAGTACCCCAATACCATGACGAAAGCATAAATCCTCTTTTTCTTTCCACCCCAATTGACCGTAAACTGGCCCCAGTCTACCTGGGCCTGATTCCCTGGTGGCGTTTCAAAACGCTGCACGGGCCTTTGGCCTGTGCTTTTACGCAAAGGCCTTATCCAGTAGCGAAAAGTGTTAGGCTACCGGTATATCCTTGACTCTTGATCTCGTCAAACAAGACCACTGCGTTTTGCCAGCCTTCCTGCATCCGCTCAAAGATGTATCCTTTGTAGGGTTCCAATTTGCTTGGACGCGTTGATATTTACTTGGCTTTTCCTCGTTTAACCATTTCCGAATGGTCTTTCGATCTCTTCCAAGCTCCTTGGCAATTTGTGAGATCGTCATGCCTTTTTGCTGCATTTGTTTGATCATGAAAAATTCCCCATTTCGGATCATTTTCTCCCCTCCTGGAGAGATTGTCTAACCTGAGTGGGGAATTTTCAACTGCTGATATTGGGTATTTTACAATTGTTGCTTACAATTGGGGTTACAATTGCAAACTCATAGTGATGTTTCTTTCAGAAAAACCCATTTGTCTATAGAGTTGAATGGCATGGTTTTCAGTAAAAACACTCAGACGAATCTCAGAATAACCTTCATTTTTCAGGTTATTAATAGCACTTTTTAACAGTCGCTTAGCAATCCCTTTTCCTCTGAACTCCTGTATTACATAAAGTTCGTATATAAAACCAATCATAGTATCAGTAAATTGATCTTTATTTGCGCCTATTAAAATCCATCCCAGCAATTTATCATTTTCTATAGCTATTAAGTAATAACAACCCTTCTCCAAAAGAGGCTTAATAAGTTGCTGGATTTTTTCTTCTGTTGGTAGGATTCTACCCATCGTTCCCTCAAATAAAGCTTGTGGTGAGAGTTTTAAAATAGTTTTAATCTCTGTATTACTAGGTTTTCTAATTTCCATAAAATGTTTACCCCTTAAATATAGAATCAAATTAAAATACCTTGCTCCAGTAATCAGCGCGACCGGATTTCGCACCCCTGAAACGCCCCAAAAAGTTGGCGAAACTCTTTTGGAGACAGATAGCCCAATGCAGAATGCGGCCGTTCTGAATTGTAGAACTGGATGTAGTGGTCAATGTCCTTTTTGGCTTCCAAAAAGGAAGAGTATTCCTGAAGCCAAACGGTTTCCTCTTTCAGTGTCCGGAACCAGCGCTCTATGTACGCATCAGCATCTGGGTTGTTGTAACCTGTACGTTCCTGTTTGATTCCAGCGTCTTGAAGAGCTTTGACATATCGACAGCTGGTCATTTGGCAGCCATTGTCACTGCGAATCATCAGGCCACGGCCTTTGACTCCTTGAGGGAAACGTTTTTCTAATGCTTGGTTGACAGCAGAAAGAAGCTCATCGGTTCGACAGAACCGTGAGAATGAATAGCCCACAATTTCTTTGTCATAGGCATCGATTACGGCAAACAGGTAACCCCAGCCATCACGCCCACACCAAATCTTCGTCATATCTACCTGAAAATGCTGATTAGAGCCGGTGACCGGGATCCGGCCCGATTGCTTTTTTCTTTTCGCCGTTCCTCCTTTGGAACGGGTTAATAAACCTAACTCTTTCATGATACGGTAAACGCGCTTGTGGTTGACTCGAAGCTGATAGCGCTTGTAAAGCCATACTCGGATTCGGCGGTACCCGTTGGTAGGAAACTCCCCACAAAGCTCCTGGATCTTCTGACGAAGCGCTTCGTCAGAACGCTCACGCTTTTTGGGCTCGTACTCCTTGAGCAGAGCATACCCATAAGTGCGGTTGATGCGAAGGGCAGCCGTGATTTGTGGGACCGAATCCCCCTCGCCGTGCAGGATCCGCACCAAATCCCTGGTCTTTACCTTCGGCCCCAGTTCGTCTTTTTTCGGAGAATCTCAATTTGAATCTCCTTTTCACCT